>JBJYWZ010000673.1:0-17079 GCA_046259725.1 Promineifilaceae bacterium (SeqCode)
TTCGCGAAGGTGGCCTGACCGTCGGCGCCGGCGTCATCACCAAGATTCTTGACTAGTTAAACATGATTTGCACCGGGGCGTTCGCCGGCATTTGTCCGGCGGACCGCTCTGGTTGGTGAGATAAAAATGGCAAAAAAAGCAGTTCGAACACATATTACGCTGGCCTGCGTCGATTGTAAAGAGCGGAATTATATTACCGAGAAGAATCGCCGTAACGATCCAGGCAGGCTGGAACTGAACAAGTACTGCTCGCGATGCCGGAAGGTTACGCTGCACCGCGAGACACGCTAGGTAATTTTTTGCCACGCGTGTTTTAGGGGGTTAGCTCAATTGGTAGAGCGACGGTCTCCAAAACCGTAGGCTGCGGGTTCGATTCCTGCACCCCCTGTTTAGAAACGTTATCGGGAAGCTGGCTTTGAAGAAATTCATCCAGCTTCCTGAACATTAGGCAGACGAGGAGCGATAAAAGTGTCGCGAAGTAAAACAAAAGCTGAAAGCAACCAGTCCAATCCTGTGGGGCGTTATCTGCGGGAAACGCGTGGTGAATTACGCAAAGTTGTCTGGCCGACCAGGGAAGAAGCCTGGCGCCTGACAGCAATTGTGCTGGCGGTGACGCTTGCCTCAGCCGCTTTCTTGTGGTTCTGGGATACGGTTTTTTCTAACGGCCTCCATTTCCTGATCCAGCAAATTGTTGGCGTTTAGATTGCTGAAAAAGATCGAAGATTTTCGATCTCGTACTGAGACTTTAGCTTGCACCACTTGCACCTGGGGCAAGATGGCTGGACAGAAATGAGCGAAGAAATAGAGGAAACAGAAGCAGAATTCACACCGCAGGATGAGGCGGAAGAAATAGAACCAGCCCTTGAGGCAGCCGACAACCAGGCGGATGACGCTGATGCTCTTGAACCGGTTGACGAAGAAGATGTTGAAACCGGAGAAGAAATAGAAGGAGTCGACGAAGTCTCCGAAGAGCAGAAGACCACGGACGCATTCGGTTTCACACTTCCTAATGAGGAAGAAAATGAAGCGCTTCAAGCAAAGGCTGCGGTAGCGTTTGGCCTTGCCCGTCCGGCGGTAACCGAAGATGACCTGGAGGAAGCGGAAGCCGAAGAAGAGGAAGAAGCCGAAGAGGAAGAGGAGCTGGTAGAAGAGTACCTCATTCCCGATGACGGCCGTGAATGGTTTGTCGTTCACTGTTATTCCGGCTATGAAAACAAGGTTCGCCACAGTATCGAGCAGCGGATCGAAACGATGGACATGCAGGATAAGATCTTCGATGTCGTTGTTCCGACAGAAGAAGAGATCGAGATCAAAGACGGCAAGCGCCGCACGGTAGAACGCCGTGTCTTCCCAGGCTATATCCTCGTTCAGATGTTAATGAGCGAAGATTCATGGTATGTCGTGCGCAACACACCCGGTGTAACCGGTTTCGTCGGCATGGGCAACGAACCTACCCCACTGCGCCCAGACGAAGTTGCCAAGATCATGAACCGCATGGAAGCGGAAGCGCCCAAAGTCAAGTTCGATTTCCAGATTGGCGAAAAAGTGCGCATCGGTACTGGCCCATTTGCCGATTTCATCGGCACAGTGGCCGAAATCGATGCTGATCGCGCCAAAGTACGTGTGATGGTTTCTTTCTTTGGTCGGGAAACGCCCGTTGAACTTGATTTTCTTCACGTGGAAAAAGTGTAAGACAGCGCGGAGACCATTCATAAAGCAGATCAATTACGTGGTTCTTTAATTTATACGGTCAGGAGGAGCCCGTTCAGGGCGTCAGGACTCCCCGGAGAATAAACATGGCAAAAAAAGTAAAAGCAGTAGTAAAGATTCAAATCCAGGGCGGTAAAGCCAATCCGGCACCCCCGGTCGGTACGGCGCTTGGTCCGCACGGCATTAACCTGATGCAGTTCTGTAAAGAATACAATGCCAAGACCGCAAACCAGGTCGGCCAGGTTGTGCCCGTGGAAGTAACTGTCTTTCAGGACAGCAGTTTTTCATTCATATTGAAGACACCGCCGGCAGCAGACTTGCTTAAAAAGGCCGCTGGCATCAAAAGCGGTTCTTCGGAACCGAACCGCGAGAAAGTTGGAACAGTAACCAAAGACCAGCTGCGCGAGATCGCCGAGATCAAGATGAAAGATCTCAACGCCAATGATATGGAAAACGCAATGAACATCATCGCCGGAACTGCCCGCAGCATGGGCATCACGGTGGTTGAATAAGCAAATAAGATTCGTGGCAGAGCAGTCACAGAGCTGTTCGTGATGACCACAAGGAGATAACATGCCTAAAAGAGGACGTAAATACCGGGAGGCCGCGGAAAAGATTGACCGCACCAGATTGTATACCCGAAAGGAAGCGGTAGAACTTCTCAAGGAAACGGCCGTTACCAACTTTGATTCTACCGTTGAGCTGCATGCCCGGCTGGGCGTTGACCCGCGTCACGCCGATCAGCAGGTGCGTGACGTCGTTGTCCTGCCTCACGGGCTGGGCAAGACGGTGCGTGTACTGGTCTTTGCCGAAGGCGAAGATGCAAACCGCGCGCTGGAAGCGGGCGCTGACATCATCGCTGACAATGAAACGATTAAGAGAATTCAAGACGGCTGGACCGATTTTGATGTTGCTATCGCCGTGCCTTCCATGATGGGCCAGGTCGGCCGTCTCGGCCGTGTGCTCGGTCCGCGTGGCCTCATGCCTAATCCTCGTGCCGGTACAGTTGCACCCGGTGAGGATCTACCACGCCTGATCGAAGAAGCAAAAGCAGGCCGCGTCGAATTTCGCGTCGATCGTACCTCGAACGTTCATGCGCCATTTGGCAAAGCAAGCTTCTCGGAAGAGCAGCTTTTCGACAACCTGCAGACCATTCTCGATTCTCTTAAACGAAATCGTCCTGCTTCCGCCAAAGGCTCATACATACGCAGTCTAACATTAGCCAATACTATGGGGCCTGGAATCAAGGTTGACCCATCGGAGGCAATGTCGTAGGATAGGATTCTGGTTTGAATCCAACGATTAACAACCTTCAGAAATAGAGTTTCTTCCTTGCCGAAGACAGCTGGTAGCAACTGAAGTTAGTCGCTTTAATTTCCAGCCGAGGTGGGGTCTCATCAGGAACTTCATGATCGTGTTCATATTTGAACATGATCCATCAAGTAACTATGAATCCTCATGCCGGCTGGCATGAGGATTTTTTATTTTATCAATATTGGGAGGTGATATTCTTTGGCTATTTCGAAAGAGAAAAAAGAAGAGCTTGTTGCCCAGTATAAGGATCTCATTGAAAGATCGGACGCACTCATCCTTGCCGATTACAAGGGCATGGGCGTCAGCGATATGGAAAATTTGCGATCCAAAGTACGCGATGCAGACGGCGCTCTCTATGTAACCAAGAACACCCTGTTGAAACTGGCGTTAGAAGAGTCCGGGACCTCAATTCCCGATGAACTACTCGCTGGCCAGGTTGCAACTGGGTTCGCACTTGGAGAGGCGCCGGCCCTGGCAAAAGCACTGGTTGACTATGCTGAGAAAGCCGACAATCTGGCCATCAAAGGCGGCATAATGCACATGGAGATTCTCTCTGAAAAGCAGATCGAGTCTCTCGCTAAGCTGCCGTCACTTGATGAGCTTCACGCACAGATTCTTGGCTTGGTTAGTGCACCGGCACGCAATCTCGTGTCCACGCTTGCAAGCGGCGTGCGCCAGGTCGTAAACGTAATCGACGCCTATTCAAGAGAAGAAGCAGAAGCAGAAACCGCTTAGCGGTCGTCGGAACCGCCCAGCGGCATTGAAAGAATTAGATTATTACCTTGTAAATAAAAGAATTTATCCGGAGGATAACAATGGCTGATTTAGAAAAAATCGTTGAGGATCTTAGCGCTTTGACCCTGCTCGAGGCGTCTGAACTGACCAAGATGTTGGAAGAAAAGTGGGGCGTAAGCGCCGCCGCTCCTATGGCTATGGGCATGATGGCGATGCCTGGTGCAGCCGGCGTCGCAGAGGAAGAGGAAGAGCAAACAGAGTTTGACGTGATCATTAAGGATATTGGTCCGAAGAAGATCAATGTCATTAAGGAAGTTCGCGCTCTTACATCCCTTGGCCTGAAAGAGGCCAAGGAAGTGGTCGACAGTATGGGCACCGTGATGGAAGGCGTTTCAAAAGAAACAGCACAAGATGCGAAGGCCAAGCTGGAAGAAGCCGGTGCGGTCATCGAATTGAAATAACAATTCGCTGAAGTCTTTCAAACGTACGTTCTCAGGAAGGCCAGCTCGTTCCAAGCTGGCCTTCTTGTTTCCCCATGACCCGCTTCGTGCTTGCCTCTCAGTCGCCTCGCAGAAGGCAGCTTCTTGGTCTTTGCGGCTATCCTTTCCAGGTGATGGCTTCAAAGGTAGACGAGGAATCTATCGATCACCCGGACCCAGCAACAAATGTGTTGCAGACCGCGCGCTTGAAGGCGCGGGCCATCTACCACGACCTCTCGGCAGACGCACATTTTTCCAAAGAACCCATTATAATAATCGCGGCCGATACGATAGTAGCGCTTGAAGGCAAGATGCTGGGCAAACCTGCGGGGCCGTCCGCTGCAGCCAATATGCTCCAGGCGCTGCGCGGTTGCCGACATGAGGTTCATACCGGCATGGCCCTGGTTGACCTGGATACAGGCGCGGAAGTAACGGCCGTCCACACAGCCCATGTGACAATGCGAGCCTACTCGGACAGCGAAATCGAGCGCTATGTCACCAGCGGTGACCCTTTGGACAAGGCCGGCGCCTATGCCATTCAAGATCCCCTCTTCAGGCCGGTGGAATCGCTCGAGGGATGCTATCTGGGAGTAATGGGACTCAGCGTTTGCCAGCTGCGACAGCTTCTGGAACAACTGCAAATTCCGGATTTGATGAATTCAGAGAAATTGAGGGCCGCGCATAACCATTATCCCTGCCCGTTGCTTGGAAAAGCAAGAGTCGATCATAAATAACGCAAAAAGAAACCACCTCTGCTTCTCGTAAATAACATTCAGCCATGTTACAATTTTTCAAATGGCGCCAAACAGTTTATGATGGACCCCAAGCTACAGCAGGCGATAATCGCCACACGCGCAGGATATACGGAAACAGCCCAACTGTTATTAACTGATGTACTTCAGGAAGACCCGGAGGATCCGGAGGCCTGGTTTCTGCTGGCGCATCTTGTTGAGTCGCCGGAAAGACAGGCGCGCTACCTGGAATACGCCCTGGCGCTGGTGCCGGATCATGAACTTGCCAAAGAACATTTACAGCGGCTGATTACACCGGAAATCCCACCGCCGGTAATAAAAGAAAATAGTCGCCAGGGATCATTGTCCTCGCACGCAACCCCGCCCCCTGCACTGGATAGTGAATTTTCACCGATACCACCTGCCAGAACAGATCCCGTGATCACGACACCCGCAACACATACGCGTTCTACTGCTTCGTCTCAACCGGCTGGCCAGCCGGTTGTTGTAGAACAAAAAAGCAGCAGGATTGATCCGGGGTGGCAAAGAACCGCCGGAAAACCGAAAAGGGCGACGCAAACACTCGCGGAGCCAGTTATCGTTCCTGTGCCGCAGCCAAAAACGGGAAACGTTACACCCGCAGGCCAGCCGGCCACGCCGAAACGGCAGCCGGTAAACAAGTGGCTCTTTATAGTTCTGATAATCCTTGTTGTCTTAGCAGCCTTTGTTATGAGTTTTTTGGTCTATACGATCTTCTTCCGATGAGGCCCATTTTTTTTGCGGTAATGACAGATCAATATAACAGGCTCACTTGTGATGAGATCGGAATTATGGGCGGTTGCCCAAAGTTCCCTTTCTTTATATAGTCCAATGATGAACCAGCTCGCGCCAATCAAAGCGGCAATGAAAACTGACCGGGGCCGTGTTCGTGATCACAATGAGGATTTTGTCCAGAGTCAGGAACCGACAACGCTTGAAGAGGAAGAGTCATACGGCTGGGTTTATATCGTCGCTGACGGCGTAGGGGGCGCGGACGCCGGAGAATTCGCCAGCGAATTTGCGACAACACAAACGCTCGCGCATTATTCAGAAGATACTGAACAGGCGCATTTTGGCCACCGGCTGGTCAAATCAATGCAGTCAGCCAATACTGATTTGCGGACCCACGTAGCGGAAAGCAATGACGGCAAACGCATGGCCACGACAATGGTGGCCGCCGTCGTCACAAACGACCGTGCCTACATTGCTAATGTAGGCGACAGCCGCGGGTACCATTGGCGTGACAAGACGATAAGACAAATTACAAAAGATCAGAGTCTGGTAGCTAAACTTTTGGAGGAAGGCGCCATTACTGAGGAAGAGGCGATCAGCCATCCTCATCGCAACGTCATCCTCTTCAGCATCGGCTCTGAAAAAACACCAAAAATAGAACTGTTTGAGATTGCACTTGCACCGGGGGATAAGATCCTTCTATGCTCAGACGGGCTGACGCGTCATGTGAACGACGACGAAATATCCGAGGTTTTGGAAGGCCACGATCTCGAACATGCAGCGACACAGCTCATTCAAATGGCCAATGATCGCGGCGGACAGGACAATATATCTGTTGCGATCATCGATTTCGGAGAGGAAACAGGGATCACTGAAGAACAGGGATCCCTTGTGGCGATGCCGCAGGAGAACAACTCCGGCGCATCCTCCTCACTGAATCGCGCCTTCTTGATACCCTTCACAGCGCTCTTATCCGTTGTTGAAGCCATCCTGATCGTGCTCGTCTGGCTCCTGCTGCGTGTCTGATTCCCCGCGCAAGTTTACCAAATTACGGAGTTAAATAATGATACCGAAGTTAAGAATTGTCCCCTTGGGAGGCCTTGGGGAAATCGGGAAAAACATGACCGTCATTGAATACAATGACTCTATCATCATCATCGATGCTGGAATCATGTTTCCCGAAAATGATATGTTGGGCATTGACACCATCATACCCGACTACCAATATCTGGAAGATAAGTTTGATAAGATTGAAGCTGTCTTGATTACGCATGCCCACGAAGATCATGTCGGCGCACTACAGCACCTGATGCGTGATGTCGACGCACCAATCTACGCGACACCGCTCACGATCGGTCTGATCGAAGGAAAACTGCGTCAGGCCAGATTGCTGCATGAAGTTGATCTACGAAGCATCGATGCTGGAGAGGTTTTCCAGGTCGGTCCCTTCAAAATAGAGCCGTTTCACGTGGCGCACAGCATTCCGGACTGCGTTGGCTTTGGCATAACAACGCCCGTGGGCCTGATTGTACACACCGGAGATTATAAATTTGACCACACGCCGGCCGACGGCTGGCCGCCGGATTTCGCCAAACTGGCCGAGTTCTCAGAGCGCGGTGTCTTGGCGCTGCTGGCAGACAGCACGAACGCTGATAAACCGGGATGGACGCCGTCTGAGACGGTTGTCGCCGAAGGTTTGGATGAGGTATTCCGCAATGCCAAGGGGCGGATTATCGTTGCTACATTTGGCTCTTTGATTTCACGCATCCAGCAGGTCGCCGACGCGGCCGTCCGCCACGGACGCAAACTGGCCATTACCGGGCGTTCGATGCGCGAGAATACCAAAGTCGCCCGTCGAATGGGTTATTTGACGATTCCCGACGACTTGCTCGTGGATATCGATCAGGTCGGCAAAATGCCGCCGAGCAAGATAGTCATCATGGCCACGGGCGCACAAGGAGAACCGTCGGCCGTTCTAGGGCGTCTCTCGCACGGCCGTCACCGCAACCTGAGCATTCAGGAAGGGGATACGGTCGTCTTTTCAGCACATGCAATCCCCGGCAACGAAGAGATGATCAACCGCACCATCAACCGGCTGTACCAGCGCGGAGCAGATGTGTTATACGATCAGATCGCCAGGGTACACGTTTCCGGCCACGCCAGCAGGGAAGAAATGAAGCTGATGATCAATCTGATTCGCCCGCAGTACTTGATCCCGGTTCACGGTGAACTGCGGCATCTGCGGCTGCATGGCCAGTTAGGCGAAGAGCTTGGCATACCGCAGGAGAACATCGCCGTGATCGAAAACGGGACGCCGCTGGAACTGACATCCCACAGCATCACCATTTGCCCGCGCATGCCCGGAGGGTATGTGTTTGTTGATGGCGCCGGCGTAGGCGATATCGGATGGTCCGTGGTACGTGACCGCGATAAGCTGGCGCAATCGGGCTATTACTTTGCCACCATCCTGATCAACAAAGCGGGCGATCTGGTGGGTTCGCCGGAATTCATAACCCGCGGCTTTGTAGAAAACGATGCTGTTGAGGCACTGGATGAAGGGGCAACCGAAGCTATCAAACGCACGTTGAAAAATGCCCAGGGCAGCGACCGGCTCACGTTAAAGAAACGTCTCCAAGAATCACTCGGCCGCTACCTCTACGAGGAAACACGGCGGAGACCGATTGTGGAAGTTTCGATTAAGGGGACTTCAGGATAAACAAAAGACCCCGCTGGTGGGGGTCTTCTGCAGGAAGAGGAGAATTTTAGGAAGATGTTGTGTGTGTTGTTGGCCAGGGGCCGTGCTCTCCTCTCGGAATACTGTAACATCTATATTTTATACGCAGCGCGCAAATTCGCTGGCAAAGCGAACACATCGAGAGTGTAAAACGATTTACATGAGCGGCGAATCTGAGTCGCTACGGTGCGAAAATTGTGGTCAGGCAGTGCTGGCAAGCGATCTTGAGTGCTGGCACTGCGGCGCGACACTATCACATTTGAAAAGAGTTTCCCCTGCCCTGAACGAGGACCAGGAAGGTGAAGAGTCCACGACCAGTGGGCCCGTGCTGCAAATTCTCTTTTACGCGCTGATGACGACAATCATCGCCCTGGCCCTCGTTTTTGTCATCCACTCCCTGGGGCAGCAGCCGCGCCTGGCGGCCGGTATTAAAGCCGATGAAGAGAGCAAAATAGAGCTGACCGCCCCCGATGGCTCATTTCGCCTTAATCTACCCGTTGGGTCAACGTGGTACTTTCCGCGTGAGAAGCGGGGGCGGGGTGAGGATGCCGCGCAGATGGCGGACGATATACGCTTCGTGAGCGCCCTGCAGCCGCTTTTCGGTCTGGGGTCTGATGGCGAGCTTCTCCTGATAGCCGCGATCGACTCGGCTATTCTGGCCGTTGCCCGAAGTGAACGCCTGGGCCAACTGACGGCCGATAATGTAGTCGGCTCATTGGGCAGCGAGGAATTTCCACAGAGCACCGTGTTGGCCACGCAAAAAGGGGTCAGCAGCGCCGGGAGGGCCACGGCCGTTATCACCGTGGAACAAGATGATCCCCCGCTGATCTGCCGGCAGCACTTTCTGCCCGATGCCAGCGGCGCTTATCTGGCTGCAGTCTGTTCCGAACCGGAACAGTTCGAGCAGTTCGCAGCGGAATTTGATGCCATCCTCTCAGGCTTGAACGTGCGCTGACAGCATCAGAGATCGGTTTCAGACTGCTTTGCGGGTTCAATTCTTCCAGCGCAGTGACTAACAGCAGATTGCCGGCCGCAGGTAATTATCCTGGCCAAATTCTATGGTCGCCGCCGGATGCCCAAGTATAATTGCCCAATGCAAAAAATGATTCGCGCTTTTATCGCCATTCACCTGCCGGCCGAAGTACGGGATTATCTGGCTACGATATCGGCAGACCTGTCGCGGCAGCTCCCCCAGGGCGCCGTGCGCTGGGTCAAGCCGGACCGCATACATCTCACGCTGCGCTTTCTGGGCGACACAGACGTCAGGCTGCTGCCGGATATTCAGAATGCGCTGGATGAAGTCGCCACCCAGCAGCAGCGTTTTGACTTGTATTTAGAAGGCTTTGGCTGTTTTCCAAACTGCAAACGGCCGCGCATCTTGTGGGCGGGTGTCGCCGGCCGGCTTGAAGAAGCCGCACAACTTAAGGAAGAAATCGACAGCGCACTGGCGCCTTTGGGATGGGAAGAAGAAAAACGGCCGTTTCGCCCCCACCTGACAATCGGCCGCGTGAAAGATGCACGCACAGCCGTATCGCCAACATGGCCGGAATCTTTGCAGCGACCGGCCATCCCTGTCGACGCCATCCACCTGATAGAGAGCGAATTAACGCCAAACGGCCCGATCTACACGGTGCGCCACAGCGGCACGCTGCGTTGACTCGCGGCTCGGGCGGGTTCTGATTCGAATTCTGGAGGTGTAACAGGTCAGGTTACGAAGGCTGCTTCTCTTCTTCGCGCCATTCACGTCCAATATTGGCGCGCATCTTATCCAGATAAGCCTGTTCAAGGTCGATTCCCGCATAATTAGCCAGCTTCAGGGTATAGGCCAGTAAATCCGCCAGCTCCATGCGCAGCGCCGCACGATGCTTGTCGATAGATTTTCCGCGCGCTTCCTCCGCCTGACGGCCGTCGGCAACCAATCGCTTTGTATCTCGCCAGATCCCCTTCAACTCGCTGGCGATCTCGCCCATCTCCTCTGTCAACAAAATATAGTTAAAAAAGATATCAGAATCAAAATGCTTATTATGGTCGAGATGGCGGTGAAATTCCTGGAAAGATGCGAGCTGCCCCTGGCTCAATAATTCATCCTCCACTACGCGTGGTTTGCGATCGCGTACGCGCTCGGCCAATGCGGCATCGATTTGCTCGACAACATAGTCGAGGTCTTCTGGATTGGCCAGGAAGTCAAGTTCATTGACATCAAGTGTGAGCACAGCCACATCGGGCAAATTGGTTAGCCACGCCTCGTAAGCTGCCGCAAGCTGGCGAATGTATTCGGGGTCCATATCGCGTTCGTAAGGGCGGTCGCGCAGGGCGATGCGCCGCATGACCACGTCGTGATCGGCCGTCAGGTAAACGATGAGATCGGGCCTGGGAATCTTCTCGCTGAGCGCGGCGTGCACACGGCCGTACATGGACAGTTCATCATCCTTCAGGTTCAACCAGGCAAAAAGCTCGTCCTTGGCGAAAGTATAATCTGACACCAGCATCCCTCTGCTCAAGGCCTCGGGAACTGCCTTGTTCTGCTGATGATAGCGGCTGAGCAGAAAGAAAATCTGGGTCTGAAAAGCATACCTTTCGCGGTCGCCATAGAAATCAGCCAGGAACGGGTTCTCTTCAAACACCTCCAGCAGGATGGTGGCATCGAAATGCGGCTGCAAGAGACGCGCCAATGTCGTCTTGCCGATACCAATCACACCTTCGATCGCGATATATTTGTTTCCATGCATGATATTTTAACAACCCTGCCTAATTGACAACTAAAGAAAGGAACTATCCAGCAGCGTCCATACGGCGCAGTTCTTCGCGCAGCATGTCCACCTGCTGTGGTTTATCAGCATCCATCGCCAGCTCGGCAGGCGGATCGACGACAATGCCCACCGGACCATTGATGATCCGTTCGGCCGTTTTCTCGACATCGTCCAGGCTGAGCTGCCGCAGAAGATACTTGATTAATGTGCCAAAACCGACGATACGCGCCAGCTTCCAGGCATGTTTGCGCGCATTCGTCAGCGCTTCCCACAATTCCTGGTGGGAATCCGCCAGCGCTGCCCTGGCGATGGCCATATCGCCACCGGCCCCATCCACGCCCTTAAATTTGACATAGGTTCGATTCGAGTGGGGAAAACGCTTCTCCATCGCTTCTTGAGTGACCAGGATGTAATAGATATTTCTGTCTAAAGGCTGGCAGCGCCTGACAAACTCATCGACAATTGTGCCGCTAATGGTCGGGATGTCGGACGTGCAGTACAGCACATGATCAATATCAGGTTTGTCCTGACGAAGCCATTCAACTCCCGCCAGCACATTGGATACCATGCCCCCTCTGTCAGTCAAATGCATATCGACCGGACGCAGGAAATGCATACCCATGTCGCTGCCCAGGCCAACGACCACAATGCGATCGATGTTTTGGGACGTTTGCAGCGCGTCCATCACGCGTTCCAGCATTGTCCGCCCTTCCATATCCAGCAATGCCTTCGGCTTGCCCTGTGTATATTCATACAGGGGATCATCCGGTCCGGGAACGCCCCCGGCAACGACTATACAATCCATCCCATTCCTCCTAAGTTCAATGCTTCCACGGCGATCAGTGAGACTCGTTACCGGCCCCAGACTTCATCTGATCAAAGTCTTGCCAGCCTGCCCTCCGGCTAATCAATCTTGTTCAATGTCGGTTTGAGATCAAGATCGATAAGCATGGCCGTCAATTCCTCATGGGTCAGGGGCCGCCCTTTGTCGGCGACGGCCGTCAGCGCCGCTTCCAGCATGTTTGTGCCGAAGGAACGGCCGTCCAATACTGGCGTGGTCGTTAAGACGTAATCCACACCCCGTTCGCGGAAGAGTTCCATATCCTTTTCGGTGGTCGTATTGGTGACAATCACCTTTCCGCCCAAATCATCGGGCATATGGCGCTTGATAAGATGGCAGTCTCCAGCAATTACGTTCGCCCAATCATAATACCTGGTGAATTTGGGGATGATTTCTTCTTGCTTCTCCCCGGTTGGATAGAGCACGCTGATCGGCAAACGGGCGATGATAGGCCCTATCGCCCGGCCGAGGCGATTGAGCATCTTCAAACTGCGCACGGGTATGGGTACACCGAGGGTAAACATCAAATCACCGCAGACGGTTTCGTAGCCCAAATCGAAGAAACCGAGGGCCATGCCATAGCGATCGACGGCCACCGTGTGCAGAACGCGACCAGTTCTGTAAGATGGCCCAAGTTCATCAACAAGCGTCTGGGCCGCCTGGCGCTCCAGGGTGTTTTTCAATCCACTGCCATCCACCACGGGCGTCTGTTTCACATTTTCGACCATCTTTTGCGCGGCCGTGAGCGGGAACTTATAGTCGCCCATTTCCACCCAAAGGTCTATCCCGCCCACTCCCAACGCATCTACCTTACCGTCCAGCTCCTCAAACAAGGCGGTCGCCTTCTCAACGTCACCGTCTGTTCCACGGCGCTCGATAAGCACCTTTTCACCATACAATTCGACTTCAACTTTTTTATCGCGGCTTGAATGGCCCAGGCTGACACTGACAGCGGTTTTCATGAGAATTCTGTCCTTTCTTACCGCAGCTCTTCAAGAGCTCAAACAAGGGAATACGCTCCTGCCAGCTGTCTGGCGCTTGAAACTTTGCGCTGCAAGATTTCTCGAATTGTACTCGTTTTAGGGAGCGAACCAAGTTGGGACAAAAAGTGTTCTATTGGGCGGCACGACAGTCGCTGTCGGCTGCGGCGTACTGGTAGAGTCGGGCGCTGGCGTCGGTTCAGGTGTGGGCTGCGCGGCCGCCTCTTTGTATGCGGAGAAGGCATCAATGCGCCCCCAGCCGAAAGCATTATTGGGGACGCTTTGCGGCGTATCAGCGCCGCAGCCTTCGCTGCTGTAGCGGATCACGGCCGTATCACGAATGATCTCTTCCAGCTGGTCGACATCGCCGGCCAGGGCAGGTTCTACTTCGATCAGCAGGGCTACCAGTCCAGCGACATGTGGCCCGGCCATACTCGTGCCGCTCTTAATTCCATACCCGCCGCCGGGAATGCTGGAACGGATTCCAACACCGGGCGCTGAAATATCGGGTTTGATCAACAGCTCGTTATCCTGCTGCGACGGGCCGCGGCTGCTGAAACCGGCGATCTGATCCACGTTGTCGGTAGCGCCCACTGTAAATGAAGCGTCATAAATCGCCGGCGGCACACTGAGACTCCCGCAGGCAGGTCCGCTGTTGGCCGCTGAATGGACAGACAGAATACCGGCGGCGCGCACGTTCTCGACAACGCCCCGCAAAATATCCGGTTCTGTACAGCCTTCCTGGACGGGACAGCTCCACGAATTGTTGATCACATCGGGCGCCTTTAGCGGGTCGCCATCCGTGAAGGGATCGCCGTTCAGCGGGTACGGGGCGACAAACCATTCATAGCATTCCGCGTAGGTGGCCGGCGTTCCCCAACCGTCCTCCATATTACGGCAGCCGATCCACTGTGCGCCCGGGGCCATGCCGATCTGGTTTTCTGGCCCATCATGGCCGACCATGGTGCCCATCGTGTGCGTGCCATGGCTGCCATCGTCGCATGGTTCGACCGAATCAAAACCGCAGCTGTTACCGGGCGGCGTATTTGGATTATCCTCGTGGATGGCGTCATGCCAGCTGTAATTGTGGTTCGCGGTCTGGCCGTCCCAGCCTCGATACTGCGTCATTAAAGCTGGATGCTGCCAATCATAGCCTGTATCTTGCCCGCCTATAATCACGCCGGTGCCTGTCACTCCTGCGGACCATACGTCGGGAGCGCCCACCAGTTCTATATTCCATTCCGGCGCCAGGTCACCGGCCGTCGACCGACCCAGCAGCGGATCTTGCAGCGCGTCCAGCCTGGTCCAGGGATTGGCCGCAATGCGCGCTACATCCGGCCGCCGTGCCAGACTTTCGACGAGGTCGCTCTCGCTGCGCACCCAGATCATATTCTTGATCCAGAAGGGGCGGAAGGCAGCGCCCGAGGCCTTCAGACCGGCGATCAGCGACGGCTGCGTGCGCTGCGCTACTTCGGTCAATAACCCATACACGGCTGTTCCCTTCTCCCCTTTTGCTGCAAGCTTTTCAACTCCGCTCAGGTCAGCCTGCTGCCGCAAAACGACGAGATAGGAGACCTCCTCACCAGAATTGGCGTTGTCCAACACCCATTGATCTACTTTCTGCTGCCACTGTGCTCGTGCAGACGCATGATATGCGACCAGGGACAGCAGGAAGGCTGTCAGGAGCAGCAAGATCAAAATAGAAAGTCTTTGCCGCAGGTTACTTGAGAATAACAACATATCAACGTACCGTGACCTGATACGGCATCAACCACACCGGGCGGGCGCTCAGTTCGCGGAGCCGCTCGCCGGAGAGTAAGCGGCCGAGTTCCTGCACCTCGTCATAGGGACGCGGCAAAATATATCCATCACCTTTGGCAAACAAATTGGCAACCGCAATAGCATGATCATCGTCAACCGGCAGCCCGCCCAATTCGGCCGCTTTCTTGATTGCTTCCACAAAATCACCGTGACTGTCGACAAGTTCGCGCGCCAGAGCCTGTCTGCCGGTCCACACGCGCCCCTCACAAACGGGATCGAGATCCTCCACAGGTAAATCCCGTCCGGCGGCCACAACCTGTTTAAACTGATCGTAGCTGCGTACCACCTCGTCCATGTAAATCTTGCGCTCTTCAACCGTCATCGGCGCGGCGTCGCTGTAGAGATTCGCATGTTCGCCGCGCTGCAAGGTGACGCGGTTAATCATCAACTTCCGGTATAGATCGCGCGTGCTGGGGCGCACGGTAATGACACCGATCGACCCGGTCGTGGTTCCTGGCTGACACATGATATGATGCGCCGGTGCGCTGACGTAATAGCCGCCCGACGCGGCCACGTTGCCCATATAGACGACGATGGGAATCTTTCGGCCGATCCTCTCCATCTCCCGGCCAATGAAGTCAGCCGCCAGGGCGACGCCGCCGCCGGAATCGACGTGAAACACGAGGGCCGCCAGATCATCAATGCGCTCCACACGGCGCAGTAAGTTGACAATCGTTTGCTCTCCCGCCGTGCTGCCGCCCAAGAACGGAATTGGCAGGTCGATAGGCGATCGGCGGCTGGGTCCCATGGTCATCATCCCTTCCATACTGACCACGCCCACAAAACGCCGCACGGACCGCCGCGGTTTCTCCAGCAGCAAGCGATACGCCTTCGGCCAGCTTTTAATAGTCGCCTTCGGCCTATCTCCCGCGCCAGCCTCCTCGTTCCCCTCTTCCGGCAATGTCTCTTTCATGTCTTCAAGGACCGCCGGAGCTTCTTCTTTGCCCGGCGCTTTTTCGGCCAATAAATAAGCCAGCTCATCCTCATAGGCCAGGCCGTCAATCAGGCCAAGCTCAACCGCCCGTTCGGCCGAGTACGGCGCACCGTCGATAAGCGCCTTCAACGTCTCCTGTTCCAGGCCCCGGCTTTCGGCTATGCCTGCTGTAATCATGTCGTATTCATCGTCCAGGAGCCAGTTCAACTGCTCGCGATATTCCGGGCTTATCGTTGCATGCTGCAGATTGTCAAACGCCGTTTTATAAGGCGATATCTGCACGACATCCATCTCAACGCCAAGCTGCTGCAAGGCATCTTTCAGGAAAACGACTTCAGCATGCAGACCGAGCACATTGAAGGTCGCGCCCGGCGGTGCGTAAATGCGATCCGCGGCCGATGCCGTATAATAATGGCGTAAATCGAGATAAGGTGTAAAGATGACGCTTTCCTTGCCTGCCTCGCGCAGCCGTTCAAGCGAACGTCGGAAATTTTGCATGGTCGCCAGGCCGGTCTCGATGCCCTGAAAGATCAACAGAACGCCCTTCACGTTATCCGCGTCGGCAATCAACTGTAAACGGCCGTTGAGATACTCCATACTCAGCGGCGGGGCGGGCCACCAGGGAAGCTGCCGGCCCAAGAAACCAGGCCTGGGTCCCTCCCGTTCCGGCAGCGGCCCGCTGACGGGCATGATCACATAATCCACAGAAGCCCGCCGCAGCCTGCGCAGCCAGTTGCGCACATAGGCATCAGAAACAACCTGAACATTGGAAAACCATTGCCACGCCTGACCAGGAGCCTTTAGAAGTCTCTTGCGCAGCGATGGTGCATCATTACTACTGATCATTTACTCTCTCGTTTTGAACGTGAATTGTCCCATCGCCATTTTGCATACCGTTTGTTAATTCCTCTCCAGGCGCGATCCATGTACAGTGAAAAGGGAACAAACGGTTTGATAAGTGGGGGAACGTAGTTTGCCAGGTAATCGTACGCCGCTGCTTCGCCGGATGCAACCAATTGTTCGTACTGGGGATCCCCCGCCTTCGGGTGAATCGAGAAATCGGTCGCGCGTGTGCAGCAGTCATCGATATTGATGGTCCGCCGCTGCATGGACTTACTCATGCCATAGGCGATCGCTTGCGACTCAACCAGGGTGTCCAATGTACTTTGCAGATAGGAGAGCAAATTGCCGATCGGCTCGCGTTCCGGCCTGCAGTTTTCGGGTGTATAGAGGCGGCAGCCCAGGCTTTCCCAGTTAACGCCGTTGACATACCAGCGAT
>JBJYWZ010000674.1:0-2733 GCA_046259725.1 Promineifilaceae bacterium (SeqCode)
CAAGTTTTCTGTCGGCCGCAATCATCTAGTAACCAGAGAAAGCCTACAAAAAAGAAGAGAACAAGAGCAGAGCGCCGCGTGGCGAGGACGGCGCTCTACGAGCCTTCCATTCTAATTGTGCCAGCCGCTACTCGCCGACCACGATTGGCCCCTCCGAACCGATAACCCCGTTGTCTCCCCAGCACATCGTAAAGACCGGCCCTGCGGTGATCGTGATCGGGTAGACCTTACTCGACCCGCCCACTACATCACTAAAGGAAAACATCGTCGCCCAGGGCGGCGGAGACGGCTGATTCTGTCCGGCCACGAGATCGCTCACGGTTCTCCCTTCTTCCAGATTGAAAAAGGACATAGCATAGGCGTTATCGGCATTGTCGGCGATCAGGCCTACATTTACCTCGCCCAGCGGCAAAGAATCGGGCCATTCCACGCTGCATTTGTCCTTGGCGAAGCGGACCACGATATCCGCCGCCAGCACCTCCGCCGGCACTTCCGCCGGCCCGCTGACGGTAAACGGCCCGACATTGCCGACGGGCAAACCCGGCGGGTCGGCCAGGCAGACGCCATACAACATGCCTTCGCCAGCTGTAAATTGCTCCGAGACGGTCTCGCCGGGACCGGCCGCCAGGGCAAAGACAATGTGCGCCCAATCCGGCCACATCGGCCGTCCCGTCGCAGCCATCAAGTCCATGAAGCTTTTGCCCGGATCCAGCGTGAAGAAATAGAGGCCATATTTCTCTTTATCTTGCTCGCGTACGTAGAGCGTAAGTTCGATGTCACCCTCCATCAGGGTTTGCGGGCCAAAGTAACTGCACGTGCCGTTGGCGAAAGTCACCTTGATCTCGGATGCGGGCTTTTCGGCCGACGTTTCGGCGGCGGCTTCCACATCAGCCATGACTTCCGTCATGGCTGATGCCAGCCGCTCCGCTGACTCCTCCGTCAGGGTCCAGGTATGGGAAGTTATCTTACCGTCTGCAATTTCAAAATAGGCGCTGGCCTCCAGCGGCGCCACGCCAATTTCGCGTGTGAAATCGTGCCAGTTTTTTGACTGGCCGCGGACGCTGTTGTTGATAATTTCGTCGATTTCCATTTCCCACAACGAATGGCTGGCAATGTTCTCCTCATACATGGCGCGGATTTGGTCCTTGCCCAGCAGGATTTCGCTGCCCGTGGGTGGCATACCGAACATGTAAAACCGGGCATCGTCTGCCCAATAATCCATTTCACCCTCCAGGTCCCCGGCGTTGAAACGCTCCACCGCGCCGGCGATGATCGCCGCCAGTGGATCCTCGGTTGGTTCCGGCGTGGGCTCCGGCGTCAGTACCAGCGTAGCTGTGGGTGGTAGGGGCGTGTCTGTTTGCAGCGGGGCGGTGGGTTCCGGCACGGCCGTGCCCGTTGGCGCTAACACTTGCTCTGCCGGGACCGCCTCTTCGGCGGCGCATGCTGCCAGGACCAGACCCAGCAGCAATAAAACGGCAGCGAATCCATTTGCACATGTTTTCATGGCCATCTCTCCTTGCGTTTCTTTCAACGCTCTGCTTAAGCTGCCAGCGCAGCCTTCCTGCGCCGTTACCCATAGGCTAGCAAAACAGCGCTGGCAGAACGTGTTTAGAACGCCAGGAGATCGCCAGGACTTTTCTCTGCTCCTGCGGCCATTACCTGCCGCCTGGCCTCCCTCACCGGCAACCTGATGCGCCACGACTTAAAATGTGACAACGCTTACCTTATTGGCGGCAGATGGCTGATCCTATTCAAAACCGAAAACCATTAAGCTACTGATTACTGATCCACCGGGCATTGCTGCATATGCAAATAGGCGCGGCATTCTTCGTCGGTCAGCTCGCGTGTCACGCGTTCGCGGGCCAGTGAAATCAACTCTTCCATTTCCAGCGTATAAAGGCGCACGGTGCCGTCGCCCACGGCCGTAGCGACATGTTTATCATCAGGGCTAAAGTCAGCGCCGAACACATTACCCGTACCGCCGTACAGCGTCGCCAACTGCTCACCGGAGGCAACATCCCAAACTTTGGCCAGGCTGTCAAAACCAACGGAAGCGAGCTTTGAACCATCATGGCTGAAAGCCAGGCGCAGGATGAGGCCGGCGTGCGCGGCAAGCTGCTGCAGTTGTTCGCCCGAGGCGATGTCCCACAAAAGAACAGCACCGTCCTGCCGGCCCGCAGCCAGCAGGTCCCCGCCCGGGCTGACAGCGACTCCATAAAGATCAAGCCCGCCGCCGTCAAAACGCCGTATCTCCTCGCCGGTTGCGGCATCCCACTGGTGGACAAAATCATCATCGCCGCCGGTAAATAGAAATCGTCCGTCCGGGCTAAAATCGAGGCCGCTAATCGCCCATGGAACACCGTTATCATCCCTGCTGTAAAGCGTCAGCAGCTCCTTGCCGCCGGACACGTCCCAGATTCTGGCCGTCCCATCCCACCCCCCACTGGCCAGCCGTTCTCCGTCCGTACTCAATTCCATGCCGGTTATCGCGCCCGCATGCGCCGGCAGCGACAACATGAGCTGGTCTGTGGTCAAATCAACCAGATAGAGCATCCCGTCCCAGCCGCCTAGAGCCATCAGTTTGCCATCACTGCTCAGATCCAGGCTGCTCAGGCCGGCAGACGCGTTTTCCGGCGGCAGCGAGCGCGCCAGCAGCCCGCTGGCCGGATCCCATAGTCTGGCTTTACCGTCGAAACCTGCCGACGCCAACCGCAAACCATCCGGGCTGTAAGC
>JBJYWZ010000675.1:0-6036 GCA_046259725.1 Promineifilaceae bacterium (SeqCode)
AACGTTATTGCAAATCAGCTTATGCCTATGAATTTCAATAATAAATCACGTAAGTAAAGTCTAATGATAACCCCATTTTCGTCAAGTTCCATGGACTCGAAAGTGTCAATATGTGACCAATGTTCAGAGGCGTCAGTCTACTATCCGCTTTCTACATCTTTGATGAATCCATTTCCTTCAAAGCACGAAGGGCAAATGACCGGGCGCCTTGTTGTTCGGCAATCTGGCGCGCCTGCTCAAAGCAAGTCCAGGCTGCCTTGAAGGCAGCGGCGGGTTGGGGCTGCTCCTGGGCCTGTAAGCGCAGCAACGTCCCTTTCACCCGGTAGGCCTCGGCCTGGAACCATAATTCGCCCGTTTCTTCCCCCAGGGTCAGCGATTCATTCACAGCAGCCAGCCCACGGGTATGTTCCCCAAGCACGCCACATGCCTGGGCAAAGAGGACCAGGAAAGCAGTATGGTTAAGTAATGTGCCAGTGGCTCGGTAAGTGGTCATTGCCTGCTGCATCTGTGCCAGGCTGTCGTTGGATGGTGCGCCTTGCATAACTGCCACCCACTGCAGAAAAAAGCCGGCCGCCAGAACATAATTATTGAAACCATAGGGCCGGGCCGCCTGATACAGCTTCTCGGCGTAGGTGTACACGGCCTCACTATCGCCCTTCATCGCCGCCAACCAGCAGGAGCGGCCCAGCGGATAACAAGTTGTCATCGGGTGCTGAATCTGTTCTGCCAATTCATGCGCCTGCTGGATACGTTGTTCAGCCTCTTCAGAGAGGCCCAAGAGCCACAAGCACTCAGCCAGATAGGCCAATGCAACCACAGCCGGGGCCATGCCATACTGCTGCGCCAGACGGCTCTGCAGCGCTACGTCTGGCCCGGCGCCGGCCTCCTCCAGCAGCGGCCGCACCAGGCCAAATTTACCCTGGTAATAGGGACTGACCTGTAGAAGAGCCAGCGCCATTAATGCAGGATCGCCGGCCTGCAGCGCCAGGCGCAACAGCCGCCGACAAAGTTTATCCACTTCAGCATGTTCCGACCGGCCGAGGCGGAAGGTGGCCAGCAGCCACAACGCGGGCACAAGCTGGGCGCTGTCGTCAATGTTGGTACATAATTCCTGAGCACGGGCATAGGCGGCGGCCATTTCCGGCGGCGCCCACCCCTTAACGGCCGTCAAAGCCGGCCCCAAACTGAGCTGCAAATCGAGTTCCTGGAGGTCACGCCCTGGCGTGACAGGAAGTGTGCCCAGCAACTTCAGCGCGCTGTAGAAGTGCGTGATGGCTTCGTGATTGGCCGACAGGCGCAGCGCATTTTTACCCGCCGTGGTGTAATAGGCGACTGCCTTCTCTGCCAGCCCAGCCCTGGCAAAATGACGCGCCAGCGGGTGAGCTATTTCCGGGAAGCGGGCCAGATTGGGCTGGTAAAATGCTTCTAGCTTACTGCCCACCAGCCCATGCAGGCGCGCTTTTTCGACCACGTCCAGTTGGTGGTATAGGTAAATTTGAAACAGCCCGTGCCGGAAGTTATAAATTGCCAGGTTTTCACCACCGACAGGCAGCGTGGACTGCGCCGCTACCAGCTGGTGCTGCCGGCACGCTTCCTGGCTCAACAGGCTGCACACCTGCGCCGTTTCTTGCTGCATGACGGCCGCCGCCACCTCGGCCGTAAATTGCTCTCCTTCCACGCTGGCCACGCTGAGCACGTCCCGGCAAGGCTGCGATAGATGGCCGATGCGCCGGGCGATCACCGCTTCGATGCGCGCCGGTAGTTTATGCCAATCTAGATGTGGCCCTTCCACCCAGCATCCCCGGCTGTCACGTTGAATCTCACCGCGCAGCTGCATACCGCGCAGCAATTCTATTGCGAACAAAGGATTACCGAAGGTTTGGCGATTTAGCAGAGTGCGGAACTCCCGGCTGAGGTGATTTGGCTCGCTGTCCAGCAGTGCATCTATGAAAACGGATCTGGCGCTGCGCATCAGGTCAATGTACACGTCGCCGTAGTCTCGCTGCAATTCGCCAACGACGTTAAGCAGAGGATGCGCTTCGCCTCCTCGCGGCTGCGTAATCTCTTCTGGGCGATATGCGCCGAGTAGCAGGATGCGGCTGTCGGCTAACTGCCGCCCCAGGTGAAAAAGCAGGTTAACCGATCCGGGATCAATCCACTGCAAATCGTCCACGATGAGCAGCAGCGGCTGGTTTTGCGCCAGGGCGCGCAAGACCTGGGTGAACTGCTCAAACAAGGCAGCCTGCGGCGCTCGCTGTTGGGGTGGCCGTGTCGCCAGTTGGGGAAGCAGTGTTTCCAACTGCTTGAGCCGGTCCGGGGCGACACCGCTGTGCTGTTGGGCAAAAGCCAGCAGCGTCTGGCCGGAGAAGAAACGGTCGATCAGCTGGTGACCATGATCCAGCACAGCGTCCAGTGCGGCCGGCAGCTGACGCCACAGCCGCTGCATGATTGGACTGCTGCTAACCCCGGCGCTAACGGGCGCCTCCGCCTCGCCCAACAACATGCGGATGACGTTTAGAAAGGGATAGTAAGGGTCTCCCTGGCCGGTGAAGGCGCTGCACTGCCCCCATAAGACCAGCAGTTTTGCGTCCTGGGCCAAAGCGCGGCGGGCAAATTCAGCCAGCAGCGCCGTTTTGCCGCTGCCTGGCTCGCCAGTGACAAAGCGCACGCCGCCCTCACCGCCGGCAGCGCGTGCCAAGGCGTTGGTTAGCGTTTCTAGCTCATCCTCACGGGCTACGAACAGGTCGGCTTTAGAGCCGCGAAGGCGGTTTTCCAGACCGGGCCAGGTGGGAGATTGGGGCTGCAGGGCAGGTGGGGTGAAACGGCCGTTCTTAATCTCTTCATACAGGTGCACCGTCTCTGCCTCCGGTTCAACCCCAAGCTCCTGGGCTAACTGCTGGCGGCACACATCGAACTGAGCCAGGGCTGCGCTGCGCTGGCCGCGACGCGCCAGGATTTCCATCAGGAGGCGGTGAGCCGCCTCCTCCCACGGTTCCAGGTCAAGCCAGCGCTGCGTGAATGTGCCGGCAGCCGTTAAGTCTCCTACTTGCTTCTGCGCCAGCGCCAGCTGGCTAGCTGCATGCTTTGCCTGCTGCCGCAGCTGCTCGCGTGTGGCCCGCAGCCACGCCTCAAACGGTGCGCTGTCCAGGGCAAACCCTTCCAAAAATTCCCCCCGGTATAACGTCAACGCCCGTTCAAAGTGGTCGATTTCGCTTTCATTGAGCGCCGGATTTTCATCCTGGCCAGCTCCGTTCAGTAGATCCAGGAAAGCGCGGACATCAAGCCAGCAGTTAGCGGTATGGTTGAATTGGGCGGTGGAGTTTGTGACGTGCAAAAAGGGTGTAGTTGTTGAATGTTCCTCCAGCACGCGGCGCAAATTGGAGAGGGCGTTGCGCAGATTACTCTGGGCGGTTTTTTCGGGAAAGTCAGGCCACAGTAGATTGGCCAATATCGCCCGCGACCAGGGACGGTGAGCCTCGACAGCCAGGTAGGCCAGCAGCGCGCGAATTTTGTCGGAGCGGAAGCCGCTTACGGGTTTGCCATCTAATTCTGCCTGGAAGGGTCCAAACAGTTGCAAAGACAAACAAGCCATGGAGTATCCCGCCTTGCCATCAACCAGGGCCGAGCCTGGCCAGCTTGTTGATAACGAATTGATTTGCCGGAAAGCCTGGCTTCTGGTGGCGGCTACAGTGACGACAACTATCCTAATTATACAAGAAAGAGGGATGTGTTCTCAATAGATACGGCCGTTTCTCCTCCACGATTTCTCCACGCTTTCGGCGTATGATTTTGGCAAAAGGTGTAATGGGAGCTTGAAATCATGGGTATTACAGAAGATCTATTACTCAACAGCTTTGCTGTATACAACCAGCAGATATGGCCCATGCAGGTCGTGGCCTATCTGCTGGGTGTTGCGACTTTGTTTTTAGCTATTTGGGGAAAGTCGTTTGCCGGCAGGATAGTAACGGCCGTCCTCTCCTTCTTTTGGCTGTGGGTAGCGCTGCTGTTCTGGGTTGCTAACGCGCGGCAGGGTTTTACACCTGGCTACGTTTTTGTGGCCATCTTTATGGGGCAGGGTCTGTTGTTTTTGTACCAGACACTGCGGCCTGGGTTGACCTTTGGCTTCCAGCGCAACCCGGCCTCCTGGGCGGGCATCTTCTTTGCCCTGTATGCGCTGGTGGGATACCCGGCTGTCGGATGGTTGGTGAACCACATATACCCGCAGGCGCCGCCCTTTGGCCTGACACCCTGCCCCCTGGTCGCTTACACCTTTGGCCTGCTGCTGCTCACCCGCACCCGAGTTCCCAAAACCTTGCTTATCCTGCCGCTGTTATATGCCATTTCCGGCTTTTACTGGGCCATGATTGGCATGGTGGAAGACATCGGCATGGCGCTGAGCGGCGTGTTGGGCATGTGGCTGATTTGGGTGCGGGATGCCAGGGCACTGCCAGACCAAAGCGCAGAACCCGCGGCAGCCCAAGGGGAAGGCGGTTGGAGTTTGGATCTGCCGGATAAAAAATGAACGGGAGGCACATCATGAAAGTGAAAACGTTAATTTTGATAATGGCGATACTCTGCTTGTTGTGGGGCGTGGGATTTATCTTGTTTCCCGCACCGTTTTGGGCGCTCTATGGCCTGACACTGGATGAGGGCGGAATCTATATGGCACGGCAGTTAGGCGTCGTGTTTGGCATGTTGGGGCTGGTTTTGTGGTTGGTCAGAAATGATGTCGCGGGGCGCGCCCTGCGTGGAATAACGTTAGGGCTGTGCATTGGTAATGCGCTTGGCTTGGTTGTGGCGCTCTACGGGCAGTTAACGGCCGACATTAGCGCGCTAGGTTGGGTAGGCGTAGTCACCTATCTGCTCCTTACGCTGGGCTTTGGCTATTGTTTGCTGAAGCCAACCGATACAGCGTTGCGAGTAGGCCGTGCCTAAGAAAATCAAGCAGAACCGGAATTCGCCGGACAAGCGAGAAGCAAGGAGTGAATATCGCCAAATTGATAGGTTTCAATACGCAGAAACAGAAAATACGTGAAAACAGTCAAACAACGATCTAAAGGAGGTCGAACATGAAAAGCTTTATATTACGGTGGCGCTTGGTTCTGGTACTAGTGGCCGCATTGATTGTGGTAACAGCAATGGCCGGCGCCAACCCGGCAGAAGCCGCTACCACGCGGACTCCCTTTGATAACATAAACGTTAACTGCGTCATTCTTTCCCAGACCGTTTGGACCAGCCAGGATGGGACAATCGTGCACATCCGGGACAGGGTCATGGATGGCGCAGTGGATTCTGATGGTGATTATCACGAGGGTACAACGCGCATGGTCGCCAATGCCAACATTGACCTGGCAACAGGCTACGGCAGCTATTGGGGCACGCTGGAAATCTACCCCTATGCTTATCCTGGTGGTCACTGGGCTGGGCACTGGTCCGTGCAGGTCAACGAAGGCAAAGCGGCCGGCATTGCGCGATTGCAGGGCTACGGTGATCTGGCTGGATTGCTCACGAAGTCAGATCTGGCTCCCATTCTGCCCCCCTTCCCAGGCTATGCTTACCTGTGTAATGGCAATATGCCAATATCGGCCGCTCAAGCCGTGGGGTTTGTCATGAATCCTGGCGGCGAATAACCAAGAATAACCCGCGTCTTGCTCGTGTTTAAATTTAGAAGCGGCGCAGAGTCTTGGCTGACTGAGCGCCGCTTTTGTTTAACGGCCGTTACCCTCCCGGTCCATGGTCCAAATACGAACAGCGTATGCTGAGCGATGGATGCGAAGCGAAGGGCGCAGACGCTGGAATATGCACCGGAATTCATGGCCGCTCCCCCGCAAAGGTTCCGCCCGCATCTCAGCTGCCTGAAGAACGGCATGGGCGACTGCCGGGCTGGTGACAATCCGTGCCGGATCCTTGAGGTCATTCGCAGAGATAATCATTGGGTTTTCGCCCGACCGAAGAGAATACGCCATGGCCAGCAGTCCACGGGATCAAAAAATGGGCGCGAAGGGACTCGAACCCCTGACCTCACGGATGTGAACC
>JBJYWZ010000676.1:0-1500 GCA_046259725.1 Promineifilaceae bacterium (SeqCode)
TGAATGGCACTGAATTAAGCCGTAGCCGCATGCGTTATATGGAATAATGGGTTGAAAGTAAAGGAGAAGGTTGGCTGTAGTTGGTAAGATGTTTGCGACGAAACATCCACCTCACCAACCCGGAGCCAACCTTCATGCCTCAGAATAACTGCCGATCGCTGCAGCGGCAACGCCGCTTGGCCAAGCAAGTTCAAAAAGTCGATGCGAACCACTTTTTCAACCTGCTGACCAGCCCGCAGCTGCTGGAGCCTGTGGAGGCGCTGCTGCCGGCGTATCGGGAGAGGAAGTATCCGCCCACGGTGACCTTGGCGATGTTTTTGGGTCAGGTGCTCAGTGCCGACGGTTCCTGCCAGAAGGTGGTGAACGAAGCGATCGTCAATCGGCTGCTGAGCGGGTTGCCGGCGGACAGCGCGAACACCGGCGGCTATTGTCGGGCGCGGCAACGCCTGCCGCAGGAGATGGTTCGGGAGCTGGCGCAACAGACGGGCGCTTTGCTGAGCGAGCACACGCCCGCACCCTGGTTGTGGCGTGGGCGGCACGTGAAGCTGGTCGATGGTACAACGACGCTGCTGCCGGACAGCGTCGAGAACCAGGCGAGCTATCCGCAACATGGGAACCAAGCCCGTGGGGCGGGATTTCCGATGACGCGGCTCGTGGGTGTGATTTCGCTCGCCAACGCAGCGGTGCTCGATGTGGCCATGGGCCCTTGCAAGGGCAAGGGCACGGGTGAGTACGGGTTGTTTCGGGAGCTGAAAGATGGCTTTGTCGCCGGCGATGTGATGCTGGCCGACAGCTACTATTGCAGCTACTTTCTGATCGCTGATTTGCTGGCGTGCGGAGTCGATGTCGTCTTTGAGCAGCACGGTGCGCGCAAGGTGGATTTTCGCACCGGGGAGAAGCTCGGCACCCGTGACCATGTGGTGCAGTGGCGCAAGCCGGCGGCCAGGCCCGAGTGGATGACGGCCGAGGCGTATGCGGGCTACCCGGATACGGTGACGCTGCGTGAGACGAAGGTCGGCAAGAAGGTGCTGGTGACGTCGTTTCTGAATCCGCGCGAGGTCTGCAAACGGGAGCTTGAGGTGCTGTTTCTGCAGCGCTGGCACGTGGAAGTGGATCTGCGCCACATCAAGACCACGCTCGGCATGGAAAGCTTGAGCTGCAAGACGCCGGAAATGTGCGAAAAGGAGCTGTGGATCTACATGCTCGCTTACAACCTGATCCGACTGTTGATGGTCCAAGCTGCTGCACACGCCGGTGTGTTGCCGCGGCAGTTGAGCTTCAAACACACGCTGCAGGTCTGGATTGCCTGGAGTCAACGGCAGTTCCTCTCCGATGCATCAGAGGATACGGTGGGCCTCTTCAGGTTGATTGCCCAGATTCGCGTCGGCAATAGACCCGGCAGAATTGAACCACGGTTGGTCAAGCGAAGGCCCAAGCCATTTTCACGGTTACAGACAACCCGCCGCGAAGCGCGCGAAAACATCATGAAGTATGGGCGTC
>JBJYWZ010000677.1:0-2718 GCA_046259725.1 Promineifilaceae bacterium (SeqCode)
AAGGGAGAGTATCCGAAGCTGGTGGCCCAACAGGGAGAAGCACCACCTCAGTATCCGGACTATGATGATCTATGAAAAAGCATAGACCTGAGTTCTATCGATGACCTATATGCCGCAAGCAAAAAGCGAGGTTGTGGATGGTAGCCAATGCATGATCGGTCTCACCAGGGATCAGCGCGGCGCCGCGCGTCAGGTTGGTGCTGCCTGCGACGTCGGCTCCGTCGAAGTTGGCGAAGTGGACCCTGAGCCGCCGCCAACATCGCTCTATCTACCGCTTGTAATACAGTAGGCGTTTAAGGCTTCTTCGCGTAATCCACGTTACAGTCAATAATTGTGACGCGCACCCTTGAGTCGTGTAGCGCTTGACAAATCTGACGGTTAGATACATCCTTAAATCATAGGTCTGTGGCGCGATTTTGCGCGCCCTGGTGCTTTAAACAAAGGTGGGAACCCCATGCGCAAGCAACTAAAAACGACTCGTATCCTATTCATACTGACCGCACTGCTGCTGACGGCTGTTTTCCTGGCCCAGGCGCCGCGCGCATATGCCGGCGAATTCCGCGGCGGCGATACCGTCACCATCGCCGCCGGCGAGACCATCAACGACGACCTCTATATCACAGGCAACATAATAGACGTGCAGGGTACCGTCAACGGCGATCTTATCGCCACCGGCGCGCAGATTATCGTCAACGGCGTCGTCACCGGCGACGTACTGGGCTCGGCCCAGACCCTGACTATCAGCGGCACGGTTGAAGATGATGTGCGTTTCGCCGGCATGCTCCTGGAAATCGCAGACGGCGCGCGGGTTGGCGGCGACGTGCTGAACGCGGGCTACGCCTTCGACCTCGATCCGGAGGGTCAGATCGGCGGCGACCTGCTTGTCTTTGGCGGGCAGGCCGTAGTGGACGGCGTCGTGGGCGGCGATACCACGCTCAACGTCGGCGGCGCGGAAGTTAACGGGCAGATCGGCGGCAATGCCTCTTTCACTGTGGCCGAGCCGACCGGCGCTCCCGCTTTCAGTCCCTTCATGTTCATGCCCAATGCCCCCGCAGTGCCCGCCGTAAACCCCGGCCTCATCGTCGGCGATGCTGCGCGCGTCGACGGCGCAGTAAACGTCACCGCGCCCACGGAAAACTCCCTGCTGGCCGTGCCCGGTGACTTCGACGCCGACGTTAGCCTCACCGGCGCGACGCAGGCCGAGCCGCGCAACCCGCTGCTCGATTTCGTCTCCGATTTCCTCGGTCGCTGGCTGGTGCTGCTCATCGCCGCGCCGCTCGCCTTCTGGCTCGTCGGCCGTTTACTGCGCCGCTCCGCTCTTTTCGTTCAGGAGGAACCGCTGCCCAGCTTCGCTTGGGGCACGCTCATCTACTTCGTCCTGCCCCTCATTTTGCTGGCTATCGCCGTCGCTGCCGGGCTGATCTACGCTCTGCTGGGCGCGATAGGCCTCGGTGGCGTGGGCGCTACGCTCTTCTTCACGACCCTGCTTGTCCTGGCCGCCGTTTTCCTGCTCTACATCGTAGTCCTGGTCATCGTCAGCAAACTCGTGGCAGGCAAAGCCATCGGCGATTTCATCTTCCGCTCCCAGGCCGAGCCCAACAGATGGCTCTCAATCGCCGTGGGCACGGGCATCATCGCCCTGCTTATCGCCGTGCCCTACCTGGGCGCGCTGCTGAACTGGATCATCACCGTCGCCGGCGTCGGCGGCCTCTTCACGGCCCTGCGTGAGCGTTTGCAAACGGCCGAAGTAATCGAGAAATCGGATCCGATCCTGTAGTAAGTGCCGAATTCGGAATACAGGTAGTTCCGTAGAAAATGATGGATAAATAGAATCAGCTCAGATCAGGTCGGTTTGGGGAATAACAAATCAGCAGATGACCAAAGATCGGGCAGAGGCAGGGATGGCCTTTGCTCGATTTTTTGTTTCTTGTTGTCTACCGGCAGCCTTGAGCAGCCGGAAAGGAATCGAGCCATATTCCTTCAGGCACCGGTAACTGCAGCAGATCTCGTAACATACAGCGCTTGCGAACCAGGTTGGCCGCCATGACTGGGGTGCGGTCATGGCGTTTGCTGGGACCGCGAATGGGAACCGTCAACGATTGGTGTGGTCGGCAGAAGTGGTAATAGGCCAGACCCCATTGAATGTGCAGGTGCAGATTGTGTCTGTCATAGACGATAGACCAGGTTCGCCGGGAAAGCGAGGCGATGAGTTCACGCAGGGTCACATTGGCGCGCTCGACAAAATTTTACCCAATCAGCTGAATTACATCACTGAATCTGGTCCAAGCTCAATAGATGCGATTTATCCATCATGTTGCAGAGCACTACCATCCACGGCCCGCAGATTGTTAGATCCACAATAGTATAGTTTCACTTGACCTATCGCTACTGGCCTTAATTGCATGAGTCCGATCGATTTAGCCCCGACTTTATCTCTTTGACTATGGCGATAGTCATGAGTGCAGATCCTTCACATCAACAGCAACGCTAAGAAAGGGGAGTATCCAAAATTAGTATCAAAACTTGGGGACTTATCGCCACGGTATGCCGACTACGGCGAAGAGACTGGGGAAGGTTCTATGCAGCCATCTGTGTTAGTTATTTCTTAAGCTCTTTTTCTCGGCGAGCTAGATAAGCGTAAAGGGTTGGTTTGGAGACGCCTAGCATCCGGCAAATATCTTTGACAGCATACTTCTTCTCATCATAGAGTTGATAGGC
>JBJYWZ010000678.1:0-1598 GCA_046259725.1 Promineifilaceae bacterium (SeqCode)
AGGCGAATTCCCGCATGGGTTCGAGACGGGAGTGGGTGGCCCACCAGAACCACTTGTCGAGGTAGCGCCGGGCCCACCCGGCACGGCTGTATTCCCAGAACTCGCGGAAGGCTTCTTTGAGCAGGTAAGCACGGTTGATCTTCAGGTTCAGATGTTCAAGCTCCGATAGCCGGGTCTGCTGCTTGTCGGTGAGGTTCCAAGGGTTCTTCAGCCAGATGTAGCGGGTCTTGGCCATCAGTTCCTTGTGGGCCTTGCCCTTTTCCCGGATCTCGTCCCGGCGGACCTGGTCAACGGCCTGGGTGAGATGCTGAACGATATGGAATTTATCGAATACCAGAACCGACTTGGGCGCTCTTGCCTTGATGACATCGATGTAAGGCTGCCACATGTCGCAGCAGACGCCTTCAATCTGCTCGGCGCGCTCCTTGCCAAGCCAGTCGAAAAAGCCTTCCAGTGTCTCCTTGGCGCGGCCCTCGCCACTCCACAACAAGCGTCGGCTCTTGAGATCGTACACATTGGTGACATACACATGCCCCCGTTTGCGGGAGATCTCATCGATACCGATATGGGTCACGCCCGAGAGGTCGCGGTGAGCCAGTCCGTAAGCCACTGCCTCATCAACCGCCGCTGCCACCGTGCTCCAGGAACAGTGGAACAGGGCAGCCACCTGCTGCCAGGTCAGAACCCGCGCCCAGCTGGCCAGCGTCACCATCAGGGCACGCGTGAATTGCCGCTTGCCCGACACCCAAGGCAGGACCTCGATATGGACACCGCCACAGCATTCACAGATTACCCGGCGTGGAGCATAGACCAGATGCACGGAGATCCCCCACAGCGGCACATGACGAAAACGCCGCGCAGGACGGGTATCACGGTAGCGAGCACGGCGACCACAGCCACTACAGCGAGGCGCATAACGCCCATCCGGCGCCAGTTCCGCCTCCAATCCGTCGTTCGCTTTCGTCACCGTCAACACACGAAATCCTTGCAATTCCACCGTCTCTTTGATCAGACTTTCAACAAGCATGGGTCTCCTCTCAGATACTCAGTTCGGTTCGCACCTTCTAAGTACCTGATGAGACTCATGCTTCTCAACTATTCAACCGTTTCTACGTGCACCGATTCGTGAGAGGAACCAAATTTCCTTATAGGAACTCCATAACGGACGACTTGCGTAAACAGAATACGTCACACAGCAAAAATATCATTATTCCCACTAATTCATTAACCCGGGCAGGAGAAGTAACTAACGACGTCTGCGCCCCCTTGTATTGTGCGTATCCTCGAATCCAATGCGCAGCGGTTTTTCGTTGTTTCCGATAATCCTGCCGTCGAGCCCGGCGATCGCCGCCCGAGCCTCATGGCCCTCCATTTCGATGAAGGCAAACCCTTTGCAGGTTCTTGTAAAAATATCGGATGCCACCTTGAGAGACCGGACCTGTCCGAACTCGGAAAACATGGCTAAGACTGACGCTTCCGTAGCTTCCGTGGGTAAATTGGCGACAAAGAGTTTCTTCATAATGTAGGCTCTGGATGCTGTCTTCAAACGGACGTGGCGATCATGGTTGTGATATTAGTCATCATATCTACTCGGACGG
>JBJYWZ010000679.1:0-19587 GCA_046259725.1 Promineifilaceae bacterium (SeqCode)
TTTGAAACGACTGAATATTGGACCCTTGCCGCCGAACTGAGCCAGCTTGTCCACCGGAGTAAAAGCGAAAGACCCTATTTCACGGCCAAGTTGGCCAAAATCCAGGGTGAGGACCCCGTTCTTAATACGGAAGAAGATGTTCAACCGCATTTGCTGGTTCTTGAGAAAGCGGATTGGCAGGTGGGCGATGTCAGGCTGGGCAGCCGTACCCGCCGGCCCGCCGCCCCATTCACCACGAGCACGATGCAGCAGGAAGCGTCGCGCCATCTAAAGTTTCGTACTAAGAAGACAATGAGCGTGGCCCAGCGGCTGTATGAAGGCATCGATATAGGTGAGTCCGATCCGGTTGGCCTTATTACCTATATGCGTACGGACAGCGTAAACGTCTCCAGCGAATCACAGCAAGAAGCGCGCCGCTTTATCATCGAGCATTACGGTGAGGAATACTCGCCGGAAACTCCGCCTGTGTTCCGCACGAAATCCAAAACGGCTCAAGAGGCGCATGAGGCGATTCGGCCGACATCGGTCTATCGCTCGCCCAAGAAGATGAAGAAGTATCTCTCCAAGGACCAGTACCGCCTCTACCGCCTTATCTGGGAACGTTTTGTTGCCAGCCAGATGTCTCCCGCCATCTATGACACTGTTGCTGCCGACATCTGGGCCGGCGAGGCGCGCGTCTCTGCAGCCCAGCGTCCTTATCTCTTTCGCTCAACGGGTTCGACGCTGGTCTTTAAGGGTTTTCTGGCACTCTACGAAGAGAGCAAACCGGAAGATCGGCCCGATGATATCGATCTGGAACATCCCGTGCCCAGCGATATGGAAGAAGGCGAATCCCTGGACCTGCTGCAGCTTCTGCCGGATCAACACTTCACCCAACCGCCGCCGCGTTATTCCGAGGCCAGCCTGGTCAAGGCGCTCGAAGAATTTGGCGTTGGCCGGCCGAGTACCTACGCCTCCATTATCAGTACCATTCAAGATCGCGGTTATGTGGACCGTGAGAACCGGCGGCTGATGCCGACCGAAACTGGCCAGATTGTGAATGATATTCTGGTGGAATATTTCCCCGATATATTGTCTGTCGATTTCACAGCCCGCATGGAAGATGACCTGGATGAAATCGCGGATGGAAAGCCGTGGGTTCCCGTCATTCAAGAGTTTTACACGGTTTTTGAAGAGGATCTCGAAGAGGCCGATAAAGCGATCCCGAAGATCAATCTGCAGAAGGAAGTGGAGTTTGTGGGCAGGGATTGTCCGCTGTGCGGCAATCCGCTGGTTTATCGGGAAGGTCGATATGGCAGATTTATCGGCTGCAGCACCTTCCCCAAATGCCGTTTCACAGAGCAAATATTAAACAAGATTGGGGTTACCTGCCCGAGTGGGGGTGGGGAGATCGTCGAACGCCGCACGCGCAAGGGTCGTCTTTGGTACAGCTGCTCGCGTTATCCTGACTGCGAGTGGACAAGCTGGAAAAAGCCGCTGCCAGAACAGGTTGATGGCTGCGATGGCATCGTCGTACAGGCGACAAAAGAGACGACTGAATGCGTCTCCTGCGGTTTAAAGGAGCTGCAAAACGCGCACGCGAAGGAATCGACGCCGGAGGAAGCCGCGTAATGAATGAGGGGCGGGATGGATCAACGCCGGATTCGACCCCGCAAATATCCATCATCATACCGACACGCAACGAATCGCAAAATATCGCGCCGCTTCTGGACAGATTGGCTGCTGCGCTGCGCGACTACGACATGGAGACCGTATTTGTTGACGACAGCGACGACGATACGGCCGTTGAAATCACCGCTGCCGGGGAAAACTATCCCTTTGCTGTTCACCTGATTGCGCGCACGCCGCCGCAGCGAAATGGGCTCAGCGGGGCCGTGGTAGATGGTTTCAAGGCCGTGCGCGGCGACTGGGTGTGTGTGATGGATGCCGATCTGCAGCATCCCCCGGAAACGATTGTGCGCATGTTGGAGCAGGCGGAGAAGTCAGGCGCCGATATTATCGTGGGCAGCAGAAGTGGTGATTTTTTTGGCCCTTATGGTTTGAGCCGTCTGCGCTCCCTTAATTCCAAGGTCCTGACAATCGTTGCCCGCACTCTTTTTCCGCGCCGGCTAAAGAATGTCTCCGATCCTTTGACCGGTCTTTTTTTGGTCAGGCGCGAGGCCGTCGACGTGCAGATGCTGCGCCCTGATGGATTTAAGATTCTGCTCGAGATTCTGGTGCGCAACCCGGCCTTGCAGGTAAGTGAAGTACACTTCCAGTTCGCGCCGCGCCACAGCGGGGAAAGTAAAGCCGACGTGCGCGAAGGCGGCCGTTTCTTTCGCCATCTCATTACCTTGCGTTCCACGGCCAACGCCCACCTGGGACGATTCATCGTGGTCGTGATCCTCAGTTTTCTTCTTAATACGACCCTCTTTGTGCTGTTCGTAAACTGGAATCTTATACCATTTCTTGCCGCCTTGTTGGCTGCCGAATTTACCTGGTTGGCTATCTTCTTCGCCCTGGAGCTGTGGGTATTTAACGAACGAGAAAACAGCGGCCGGCGCCGGCGATTCTGGGGCTTTTTTCTGCTGACGCAGTTGGCAGTCCTCTTTGTCCACCTGCCCGTCTTCTATCTCCTGAATACGCTCTTTGGCATCAATCCCGTTCTGGCGAACCTGGTTGCCTTCGCCGCCGTGGGACTGGTTCGCTATCTGCTCTCAGAACAATGGGTCTGGACACGCAGCGCGATGGCCTGGCAGGCGCGAAGCTATACGTATAACCTGCACGATTTCCTGCACATTGAATCGCAGGTGCCGCTGCGCGAGCTGGACTATTTTACTGCAGACTTTTCGCCGGAAGAGGTGGATATCCAGGTTCGCGTCGACCGGCAGGGAACGCCGACCGATTTTCCGGGAGGCATCAGTTATGACGACAACCTCGGCCGTTTTGGTTTCGGCCTCTCCGTACTGCCCGGTGCTTATACGCAGGTGGTTGTCTCTCCGCTGCTGGAACATTCCCCAGATTTTCTTTATACCAATATCATCGAACCGGTGCTGCGCTGGCGCCTGCTGCAAGAAGGTTATGCCATGGTCAAAGCCGCTTGTATCGCCCAGGGTGAGCAGGCACTGTTGATCAATGCCCAACTAGATTTAGGCGCCGTAGTCAGCGATCTTTGCGAGTCCTACAATTTTGCCTATCTGGCTGATGATTTAGTCATCTTGGATGCGCATGGAGGCGTTTATGCTTATCCGAAGCCGCTGACGGTGGAGCGCACCATGCTGCAAGGGGAAGGATCGGCGCAGTACAGCAGCAGCCCGCTGCTGCTGGCCGGACAAAGAATTCTCTATTCGCGCTTTGTACGCCAGATTGGTTTGTGGATGAGCCGTCAGGACCTTCCAGCCGCCACGTTTAATACCTATTTACAGCGGTTCATTCCCCAGCCCAAAGAGCACATGCAGGTCCTTTATCCAGACGTCGCCTTGCAGAAATCAGCAAATCTGACAGGCGTGATTCTTGTGATGGATGGGGCAGCCAATGATCCCGCCAGCGCCGCTGTTGAACTCTTGCAGCAGAGCGAGCTGGTTGCCGCCTTCCAACCCCACCCGCTGCTGGCAGAAAAGCTGCGCTTATGGGGGCATATTGATTTAGTGTTTAAGGAACGGGATATCATTGCACAGGCAGTTGCCGGCGTGCCGGTTAAGGTGCTGAATACAGCGGATGCCGCCTGGTGGCGGCAGATCGCCGCCACTCACCAAAATGGCAGCGATTCCGTCCCGGCGGTACAATTTGCGCACAATCACGAAACGGGTCAGGCTCCTGATCCTTCGGTAGAGCCTGGAATACAATGAGTCCTGATAACAAAGTCATCGTCGTCATGCCCGCCTATAATGCGGCCGAGACGCTTATAGATACCTACAGAAGCATTCCGCCGGATTGTGTCGACAAGGTGATCCTCGTTGATGACGGCAGCATAGATGAGACTGTCAGGGTCGCACAGGAACTTGACCTGGAATTGATCGTTCACCCGCACAACGCCGGCTACGGCGCAAACCAGAAAACCTGCTACATGGAGGCGCTGCGGCAGGGAGCGGAAATCGTCATCATGCTGCATCCTGACGGCCAGTATGACCCCGAGATCATTCCCGAAATGATCGCCGCGATCAGAGACGGCCGCGGCGACTTTGTGATGGGGTCTCGCTTTCTGCCGCCGTCAAGCGCCAGAGAAGGTGGCATGCCAACCTATAAGTACTTGGCTAACCGCTTCTTGACATCAGCCGAAAACCTGGTCATGGGTACAAATTTGTCCGAATGTCACACCGGTTATCGTGCGTACAGCCGCAGTCTGCTCGAAGCAGTGCCTTTTTTGCGCAATTCAAACAATTTCGTCTTCGACACGGAGATGATATTCCAGGCCCAATATTTTGGTTTTCATTTCGCAGAGGTACCGGTAGAGACCAAATATTTCAACGAGGCCTCGTCCATCAGTTTTCTGGCCAGCACACAATACGGCTTGAGTACGCTCTGGGTTGCCGCGCGCTACCTTCTGCACCGCTCTGGGCTCTGGAAGTTCGATGTTTTCCGCGATCCGCGCCGCGATCAGCACCACACCTGAGGACTAAGGCAAGCTGCCCCCGCTTCACCCCTATGGATTACCGAAAACCAGTTACCTTCGGCGAAAACTGGTCGCCAAGCCGCTACAAAGTGCTGCCTTATTTCGCCATCGAGAGGGCGTTATTCAGCCAGGAAAGTATCGATCTGATCCTGGATTTAGGCTGCGCGAACGGCTGGAATATGAGCCGCTTCTCGCAGTACGGCCGTTCTTCGATCGGCCTGGACGTGGTTCCCGAGCGCGTGGCCCTTGCGCTGACGCACGGCCCGGCCACGATCGGCAGCGGGCTGTCCATACCGGCCGCCGCCGAGACCTTCGATGTCGTTTATATTCAGCATGTGCTGCACCACATTGGCAGCGTCGAAAAAGCGCTCGCCGAAGCGCGGCGCGTCCTCAAACCAGGAGGCTATCTATTTCTGATCGAAACGATTGAGGATAGCCCCCTGATTCATTGGGGGCGCTGGCTCTACCCGAACTGGATGGGCGATGAGATCAACGCCCCGTTTACTTTTCAAGGCCTGCAAGATACCGTGACTGCAGCCGGATTTGAACTCTGGGCTGCTGGCCAATACAGCGTACTATTCTGGCTCTGGGAGACGCTGCCGGACCAGATTCCCTTCTTTGAGCGCTTCACACCCCTGGCTGTCGCCGCTGAGCGGGCGTTATCCCGTTATCTTCGCCATCTGGGCGCGCACTGTTTCCTCGTCGCTCGCAAGTAACGTCGTTTAATTGCCCTACGGCCGGCTGACGATACGCTGATGCTGTTTTTATGGCTCATTTGTATCGGGTAGAATTAGCGGCTTATGGTAGCGGATGCTCAAGCCTCAACCGGTCGCCGTGAATGGCTGCTTATATTCTTCCTGCTCCTGATCATGCTCTTGAAGGGCGTTTTGTGGAGCGTGGCCCTCCCGCTCTGGCAGGGACCAGATGAAGAAGACCATTACAATGTGATCCAGTTTATCGCCGAACTCGGCCGCCTGCCCGACGCTGGCGATACATACTTGGTCGACGAAGTCGCCCTCTCCCGTGAGCTGGCCGACGTCGGCCGTCTTCCCTATGCCCCGGAACAAAGGCAGGCCTTCAGTGATACGCCCGTTGGTGCGGGCGAAGAAGCCATTGCGGAATTACCCCCTGAAACCAGGACCAGCTTTGATCTGGGCATGGTCGGCAAGTTGAACAAGGCAACACCGCTGTACTACATCATCGCCGCGCTGCCCTACCGCCTGTTCGAAGGGGGAGACCTTTTGGCGCGTGCGCAAATACAGCGCTTATTCTCCCTGTTCATGAGCGCCGGCGTGGTCCTGGTTACTTATCTTATCGCCATTCAGTTATTCCCGCAGCGTCCGGCCATGCGCCTGACGGTGCCAATCCTTGTCGCTTTTCAACCGATGATGTCCCAGATGACCGCTGTCATCACAGTTGACGGCTTCTATTTCCTCCTTTACTCGCTGCTGATCCTGTTTTCCATCTACATTTTTCGCCGTGGGCTGGATTGGAAACTGGGCCTGGTAACGGGCCTGGTTTTTGCCGCCGGCTTTTTGACCAAACCGACCATCAACGGCTATGCGCCTCTTCTCGGACTGGTTGTTCTCTTCGACCTGTGGCGCGGCGAGGGCCGGCACAAAGAAATATTGATTGGGGCCCTGGTGATGGGCGTCACAATCTTAATTCCTTCCCTCTGGTGGATGCAGCGCAGTCTGGATATCAGTGGTGAACTTTTTTACTTTAACCCGGTCACTGAGGGGCACCGCATCATTCAGAATCCCTTCTACGACTACACTCCGCTCGCCCATATGATTGACTATTACCAGTCGGTGATTGGCGGGATGTTCATTACCTGGTGGGGCCATTTCGGCTGGATCGATACGGCGCTTCCCCCCTGGGTTTATGATTTGCTGCGTTTTCTGACGATTGCCGCCATGGCCGGCCTTGTCCTTCTCTTATGGCGCAGCCGCTCCAACCGGCCGTCGTTTGCAGCCTGGCGCACCGGTCAACGCGGCGCGCCGCTTGTTGTCTGGATTTTCCTGGCCCTGACAGTCATTGTGCCCGTGCTGCTGCTTCAGGGTTATGATCTGATCTTCTGGTGGCAGTATGGCAATGGCCGTGGCTTGCAGGGTCGCTACTGGCTGGGCACCGTGGTGCCTATGCTCACCCTGTTCACCGTGGGACTGCTGGCCCTTGTGCCCATACGCTGGCAGGGAGCGGCGCATACGCTGCTGCGCGCCGCCATGATTTTGCTCAGCTTCGCTTCTCTACTGGGCTATGTGCTGCCGCGCTATTACCTTTGAGGAACGCTCCTGTGTCCGCACCGAACGCTCCACCCACGTCACGCGTGATTCTTAACAGACCCTGGCTGCTCGTCCTGATTCTGTTGGGCGTCCTGTTTGTGCTGGGGTCCGTCGTCTATTGGCGCAGCAGCAGCGCCGCGGCCCAGGTGCAGGTTCCTATGTTTTACGACGCGCACTATCTGTTTCCACGCCCCTGGACCCAGGAGCAGTCCGCCCCCGGCGTGCCCGATCCTGCCCCGGTCGCCATCTACGGTGAAAATAAAGTCAGCCAGTCCTTTATTGCCGGTTCGGATAATCTGGCTCGTGTCGGTTTTTACCTAGCGGCTGACGGGGATGGTCCTGTTCATGCTTCGCTTAGCGGAGAGGATGGAAAGCGATGGGAAGGCGATATCATCCTATCGCCGCAAGCTGCCGACGGCCGTGCTGAATATGCCATCTCTTTCCCTCCCATGAAAGAGTCCAAAGGAAAACGATATACGCTGACTCTCGCTGCACCGCAAGCTGCGGCCGAACACCCGCTGATTGTTCATGCTGTGGGCGGTGACCGGCTTGGCGATTCTCTGCACCTGAATGAATTTATCCGTCCCGGTAACCTGGCCATCAATACCTACTCTCGGGGAGCCCCGGGAGTCTGGTGGTTTGACGCTGTTGCCGAGCAGCTGCTGCCATCGCTGTTCCGCCTGCGTCTCCAGCAGTACAAGCCGCCCTTATTCAAGGGGAATGTATTTTCCTGGCTTCTCGTGATCACGCTTGGCCTCAGCGCGGCGCTGCTCGTCCTTGCCGCGCCAGGTCAACAAACGCGCCGTGCCTCGTACTGGTCGCGGCTTGCCTATACGACCGGATGGTTTCTTGTGCTGCTGCTGAGTTCTTTTCTGATCTGGCAGGTGGGCAGCGGGCGCATGCGTTTTGCCGCCGCATCGCGTGACATTACGGCTGTTTCAGTTTCCGGCACTGAATCCCAGGCCATCGCCGGTAGGCCTCGCCTGGCTGCCGATCTTATCAGCGACCTGTGGACGGCCGTTCGCCGGCCCGAAGCACGCCTGATACATTCCGACTTGGTCGCACGTTATCCTGCCATCATTGTCCCCGGAGATTCACGGATCGAATATGCTTTCATCGTGCCGCCGGACGGCCGATTGCGTTTCGCGCAAAGCGCGCAGGGCAGTGGCATACTCAATTTCAACATCGCCATTAACGAGGAGACCCTGTTCGAGCAGGAAATGCCGGCAGAAGATGAAACCTCACCCGATGAACTCTCGTGGCAGGAATTGGATCTGGATCCCTGGTCGGGCCAGGGCGTGGTTCTGGCGCTTGAAACCGATTTGCGGGATGGGGAAGCACGAGGGTTGTGGTTCATGCCGCAGATCAGCACCGATGCCTCCTGGGTGCGGGCCGAACCGCCTGATGATCTGCTGCCCATCAACGTTCGCTTCGCCGAGTCGGTGGAGCTCCTCGGCGTTACCCTGGACGATGAGACGCTGCATACGGAAGCGCAGTTGAAAGTCCGGCTGTACTGGCAGCCGCTGCAAGAAATTGACCGCTACGGCAAAATCTTTGTGCACCTGATAGACGGCGCCGGCCAGATTGTCGCTCAAGATGATTCGCCACCGCTGCAAGGCGCTTACCCCTTCACTATCTGGCAGCCGGGCAGCGTCATATTGGATGAGCATATACTCCAGGTAGATCCTGACTTGCTGACGGCCGGCCCATATCACCTGGCAATCGGTGTCTATGATCCCGATACCCTGGAGCGCTGGCCGGCCCAAAACCCCGACGGAACCCTCTCGGAATCCGGTATGGCCGTCCTGCCGCTTCCCGAGGAGGTGCTGCCGTGACCGCCAGGATTCAAGAATTCCTGGACCGCGGCTCTGTTCAGGGAGCCATGATGGCCGCGGCCATGGTCGTCGCCGGTGGATTTGATGCGCTGGTAAATATCGTCGCCGGGCGCATGCTCCTCAAGGAACAGTTTGCTGTATTCATTGCCGTGGTTGCCCTGATCCAGGTTCTGGTCAATGTGACCAACGTCATCCGCACCGTCGTCGCCTATTACACGGCCGAGTTTACGGCCGAAAGCGGCGGCATGGACCGGGTTAACACCTTCTTCCACCGCGCGTGGTCCTGGTCCTGGCGCTGGGGAGCTGTCGCCACGCTGGCTATGCTTCTCCTCAGCCCGCTGATTGCTCGCTTCATGAAAATCGAATCCCCCTGGCCGCTGGTGGCAGCCGGCCTGGCTTTACTGATGCTCTTTGTGCGCCCTGTGACAGACGGAACGCTGCAAGGCATCCAGAATTTTCTTGGTCTCAGCTCGGTTCAGGTGCTGCAGTCGGCGCTGCGGCTGCTCTTTGCCATCATCTTGATACAGTTGGGTCTCGAAGCCTTCGGCGCCGTTCTCGCCTTGCCGATGGCGACGACGACGGCACTGCTCGTGGCCGTCTGGTTCCTGCGCGAATTCTTCAACAGGCCGATCAAAGACATTGATGTGCCGGGCGTCAGCCTGCGCTACTCCTTATTCACGCTGATCGGCCTGGGAGCGTATGCGCTGCTCATCAATCTTGACCCAATCGTCGTCAAGCGCTTCTTCAGCGAAGCCATCGCCGGTGACTACGGCACCGTTGTTACGTTGGGGAAAATCAATCTCTTCGCCACCCTGGGGATCGGCATGGTGCTCTTCCCCAAGGCAACACAGCGCCAGGCGCAGGGCAGGGACCCACGACCAGTATTGGCCCTGGCCCTATCCGCCACGATCGCCGTTGGGCTGGTGCTCACGCTGATTTATTTCCTCGTATCTGGCCCGCTCGTGCAGGCCGTCTTTTCCGGCGCCTACAATGATCCCGGAATCGTGCTCGGTCTGGTTGGTATTGCCACGACCCTCTATGCCGCCATTAACATCTGGCTTAACTACGCCCTCTCCCTGCAAAAGCATAGTTTCGTCGTTGGCCTGGCTGTCCTCGTCCTGCTCGTCATCGCCGCCATGTTTATCTACCATCCCAGCACGACGGCCGTCGCCACGATCATGATCATCGCCGGTGTCTTGGGAAACCTCCTCGGTGCTGCCACCACGCTGCGCGAGCCGGAGGCCGCTCCCAGCGAGACGCAGTCTCCCTTATTCTAGGTGCCACAGTCAAGCTATTTGGTTACCCTACTACAATATAGGAAATGGCGAAGAATCAGGATTCACTCGAGAGAATCCCAAGATGCGTGGAAGCAACCGCCAGGCCGACGATCATCCAGAACGCTGTCACGGCATGATGAAATTCAAGGTTGAAAAGGTAGTGGTCAAAGAAACCAGCCACCAGCGCTCCCACGAGGGCTGCGTGCAGGCCCAGCCAGACCGCATCCTCCTGCGGGTTGTGTTTGAACCAATCCCGGTTGCGAAAAGCGTATCCAAAAATCGTGCCGACAACGGCGAGGAAGGAAAGAAGTCCCACAATGCCCATGACCTGGGCGATGGTCAGGTAGACGTTGGCCACGCCCAGATAAGTGTCGATATCCGGCGTGCCGGCGAAGCCTACGCCGAAGAGCGGATAACGCTGGATCAATGTGATGGCGTCTTTATATTCTCCGAAACGCATTTGCGTGGCCAGGTCTTGGCCCTGCGCCCCTTCGATAAAACGGCCGATATATTCCTGCGCAACCGGTAAAAGGAGTAATAGGAGAGCCGCCACCGCCATATAGGGCAGCAGCCGTCGATAGCGCACGGCCGTAACGAAAAGCATTCCCGCGGCCAGGCCAAGCATGGCACTGCGTGAAAAGGTCAGAATTAAGGCGACGAAGATCACGCCCACCATGAGCACCGTTATCCGCCTGGAAAACAGCGGCTGCCTGGTCACAAGCTGCGGCCCAGCCAGCGCACCGATCATCAAGAGCAGCCCGCCCAGGACATTTGGATCGACCGAGGTGCCGATCGCCCGTTCCGACAGTTCCGGATTTTCTTCGATGTAGCGGATCACCCAGCCGCCGGGGTAGCCCAGACGCTGCAAACTGTTCAGCGCTGAGTTGGCCGTGTCGTCCGGCAGCAGCCAGAGGCCGATGGCAACGGCGGATGCAGCCGCTCCCGCCAGCAGCAGCACCTTCACCAGCCGTAGCAGCCGCTCCCAGTTCGAGCAGTAGTCGATGATAACCAGCACAAAGCCGAGGCTCAGCAGCAGCTCGGCAAATTTGCGCAGCAGCGTCGGCGTCAGCGGACCATTACTCAGGCCGAAAATGAATGCAAAGATGGCGATCAGGATGAAAATGACCAGCGGCAGCGTGATTGGCGTCATGGTAATTGTCGTCTGCTCGCCGGTTACCAGCCGCAGCAGCCATACGGCCACGACCGCGGCGATGGCCAGGTCGAGAAATGTCGGCGTCAGCCCGATATCAATGGGCAGCGTGGCGAAGGGAATGAGCGCCACCACCAGGATCACGCCCCAGAATCCGATCTCGATTTCGCGCAGCACGATATAAGTGGCGCCCAGCGCCAGCAGCACGGCCGCGGCGGCTATTGGACCTCCATAAGCGGCAATTAGCCCGCCCACAACGGCTGTGAGGGCGACGAAGATTGCCAATCCCCATACGGAATGTGTGGGGTCGAGACGCTCACGAAATTCGTTCATGCCGCCTTATTCTATCCGAACCTGTGTCAGTTCCAGGAAATCATCGGTCAAACGCCCATCAGGCGTTTGAATCTGCAAGCGGTCAAAGCCGCCATCATCCGTGCGTGTATAGACGCCGACGACCAGCGGGTACACTTCTGCAGGTGTGTCCTCGGCAACGGTCAACTGTAGATCAACCTGATGTATCTCATTGGGCAGCCAGGTTGAGGTCACTTCCGGAGGCATAAAGTCGATGCTGGCCCAGCGCGTCGTATCCTCGCCAACCACCTGGGCAAAAAAAGTATAGTCCTCGTCCACGCTTTGCAGGGCGCGCCAGTACAATGTCAGATGGATTGTTTCGCCAGGCGTGGCCGACCGCGGCGCAATGTCATATCCGGCGAGTTCGAGTTCCCCTTCGAAATTGATACTCACTTTATTGGGCAGTTCTCCCGGCGCCGGCTGCAGCGTCAGCATGCCCAGTTTGATGACATCGCTGCCGCTGCTGTCCCACAGCCGCTCGCCAGTCTGGACGTTGTAAAGGCCAGCGACTAATTCGAGTTCGGCGGGAGCAGCGGCCGTTTCCGGAAGCGACAGGAGGTAGGAGTTTGTAAGCAGTTGGCCGGGTTCCAGCCAGGAAGTCAGCAGCAGCCCCTGGCCGGGATACATATCACGCTGCGCCACCGGACGGCCGAGAACGGGATCGACCAGATGCACGAAGACGCTCCAATCTTCATCCATAGGTGCCAGGACTTCCCAGACCAGGTGTATCCATAGAGAATCGCCTGGCTGCAAACGGCCGTTGCTGTCCGGCGCAAGTTCGACCGCGGCCTGGTCCAGACGCATTGTCTCCCCCAGCGTGACGGACACCTGCTCAAAATCGGCGTTCTGCGCCAGATTGTAGTCTGACGGGTCGTATGCAGGCGTAATCCACAAAAAAGGCGCGGCGACAGAAATAAGTAGAAAGTAGAGCGAAACCAGACCGGTTGCCCATCTGGCCGCTCTTTGCGGAAGCCAGCCCGCGAGACCGATCATGAACAGCGTGCTCAGCGCCGAGATGGCCGTGAAGACGAGTCTACCCTGTGAGGACCAGGTCGTCGTTGCCCAGCGGATCAGGCCAATAACAACGGCCATGGAGAACAGCAGCGCCGTGACGAGGGCGAACTGATCGATAATGAAACGCAAGACATTGCTCACCACGTTTTGCAGGCTGTTCCAGCTTCCACGAGTGGAGCGGAGCCACGATCGGCTGATCTGGATCAGTACCAGGAAAAAACCAATTACAGAGATGATCAGCAGCGTATTGAACAGCGCGTACGTCCAGCCCGGCATAGGAATATTGACGCCGCCAAAAAGACCCCAATAAGCCATTAGGAAGCCGCGGCGTTCGCCCCACAACTGCATAAGGGAAGCCGGATGGGCGCGCTGGCCAAGCACGGCTAAGAACGCGCTCCAGCCCAAAAGGTCGCCGTAAAGCTGCACATTCCGCGCGTACCACCAGCCAGCGATGAGCACCACGGGCAGTAGCACAAGAATGAAATAAGCGATCGATCGCAGGAGAGTCAGAAGCAGACCGCGCAGGGTTTCCATCGCGCTTTGCACTTCCGGCGAGGTTGTCTCCAACCAGGCCACAAGGAAGCAGGTTCCCCATGCCAGCGGAATGAGACCGATGGTTCCCTGCTTTGTCAGCACCGCCAGCCCGATGACCGTCCCCAGCAGCAGCCATGTGCCGGCGCGCCGCCAGGCTTTAACGGCCTGACTGGAACGCATGTGCTGGTCTGTTCCGGCCACCGCAGAGATCATCAGCAGAAGCGCCAGGGAGGCCAGCATAATGGCCAGGTTGTCATTATTCACCGCGCCGCTGATGAAGAGGAACATTGGCAAAAAGGCGTTTACGGCCGCCGCCCCTAAAGCAATTTCCGGTCGTCCTGCAAAAGCAGCACTGGCGATACGATATGTCAGGTATACGGTGACTGCGCTCATCAGCAGCGACATAAAGCGCACCAGATGCAGCGCCAGTAACGTTCCCTGCCACTGATTTGCCTGCGGGTCGTGCATGACAAGGTTGGTATTGCCGTCTTCGGTGATCAGCCCGTTATCGACGTGGGGATTCTCCCGGCGCACCGCCTCCATGTCGGCCGTATTGATCCAGAAGGTGAGCGCTGCCCCGGCGTAATAATACAAAGGCGGCTGCGAGGCCTCCTGTTTCCAGGGTCCGGCCAGTTGCGGATCGAAGACCTGCACCGGCAGTGGGTTGCCGTCCGCCAGGTGGCGGATCATCGGATAATGCCACAGCTCATCCGAGGCCTCGAAGGGCGGCGTCGTGACAGCGTAGATGGTCCCTACTATCAAGAACAGGGCAATAATCAGCAGCAACCAGCGACGCTCAGTCATAAGCAAAATATCAAAGCAGCAGGTATCCGACCCCTACTCGTCCGAAGAAGTGCCCCGCCTCAATAACTGGTATATAGAGTGGTCCAGAGCGCCAAGTAGAATCTCACCGTCGAACCGTTGTCCAAAGGTGGTGTACTGCTGCCCCAGATTTCCCCAGCTGTGGGCCTGCCATTTTCCCTCTTCTATCTGCGTCAGGCTCCATATAACGCCGTCGCAGAGGTCTGAGAAGAAATACTGCCCCGTGATCTCGGGCAGCTGCGAACCGCGGTAAACAAACCCCCCGATGACGGCTGCACATTCATCCTGCGGGTAAGTATATATCGGCTCGAGGTAATCTTCGCGGTAGTTGCACAGCTCGGAGAGAAACTCCACCGGTCCCTCGCGGCAGGACCAGCCGAAGTTTTGCCCTCCTTCGCTGCCGCTCGGGATGAAGTTGATCTCTTCCCAGCTATTTTCGCCGACGTCGCCGATAAACATGTCGCCGGTCACCGGGTCAAAAGAGATGCGCCACGGATTGCGCAGCCCAAGCGCCCAGATTTCATCCAATTTCGTAGGGTCGCCCACATATGGATTGTCGGCCGGTATGGCATAAGGCGCTCCGCCATCAACGTCAATCCGCAGGATCTTTCCCTGCAGCGACTGCCTCGATTGCGCGTTACCCACCTTGTCATATGCCACACCGCCGTCTCCCGTGCCGATATATAGGAGGCCATCATCCGGCCCAAACTGCATTGCTCCGCCATGGTGCCTGAGCGTGGGAACCTCGAAACGCAAGATTCGTTGTTCCGAGTTTTTGTCCGCGTTGTCTCCCGCGCCCACTGTATATGCGGCTACTACAGAATAATAATGGTCGTCAACTGCCTCAATGTAAAAAACATAGATCTGCCTGTTTGAGACAAAATCAGGATGGACAGCCAGCCCTACCAGACCGGATTCGTTGCCATCTTCATAAACCCTGTCGCGAATGTCCAGCACCGGTTCCGCGCGCAGGGTTCCCTCGGGGGAATTCGTTAAAACCTGACCGTCACGCGAGGCGATATACAAACGCCCTTCGCCGACATCGACGATATCCGTAATGATGATGGGCAGCGTATCGTTCTCCACAACCTGTTCGATTTCCAAAGCAAGTTCACTTTTTACGACCGGGATATACTGCAGTGAGTCATCACCGCTCACAGCCCGCGTCTCTTCCGGTCGTTCGAGCGCCAAAACTAGCAGTCCGGAACTGAGGGCGATCACCGACAGGACATAAGCCATCGCTCTTGTTTTCATTATGAACGGCTCCTCTAATGCCTGAGACCCTGATTCTTACTTCTCATGTATTTGCTTTTCGTATCCGGCGCCATCTGCTTATCCGGTTTGGTCAATGCCCACGATCTGGTAAATATTGCCGCTGTTTCCGTCTCCCAGGAACAGTTCACCATCATGTCGCTCGCCAAACGTTGTTACGAAATGCCCGTATCGGCCGTAATCGCGCATCGTCCAGGCACCTTGGCTATCCTGCTTGAGGCTCATTAACTTCGTAGAACAAAGATCGCCGAACAAGAACTGCCCTGCCAGTTCAGGAACCTCTTCGCCGCGGTACATATACCCGCCCGCCACCGCGCACTCACCGTGAAGCTGGTGGTGGTAAGTGAAAATAGGCGCAATATAGGTAACATTATCCATACAGGCATCCTGCCTGAAAACATCCGGTCCCTCCATACATGACCAGCCGAAGTTCTGCCCGCCACCGCTGCCGGCAGGAATGAAGTTGATCTCTTCCCAGGATTCTTCGCCGACATCGCCAATGAACATATCTCCTGTCTGGCGATCGAAACTGAACCGCCACGGATTGCGAAGACCCAGCGCCCAGATTTCGCCGCGGCTCTTCCCATCGGAGACGAAAGGATTGTCCGGCGGGATAGCGTAGTAGGGCGATCCGTTATCCACATCAATTCGCAAGATTTTGCCCAGAAGGGTTTCCTTTGATTGCCCGTTTCCGGCGTGGTCGCGTCCCGTGCCGCCATCGCCGACGCCGATGTACAGGTAGCCATCCTGCGGACCAAAATGCATCGCGCCGCCGTGATGCCGGGTCGTCGGCAGCTCAATCTGCAGTATGCGCTTTTCAGTTTCTGGATCAATCGGTAAACTCTCGCCCACGGTATAGCGAGCCACAACGGCATTGAAAACCGGTGGCTTGGAGGAAGAGACGACTTCCTCACAATAATAGACGAATATCTGCCCGTTGGCTGCAAACTGAGGATGAACTGCCAGCCCGAGCAGTCCCATTTCATTGCCGTCATCATCGACTTTGTCAACGATATCTAGCAGGAGATCCGGCTGCAAGGTGCCGTCGGGCGTGCTCACCTGTATTCGGCCGTCTCGCGTGACTATGAATAATCGGCCGTCACCAGGGTCCACAATATCAGTCACGACGGCCGGCGGCACGAGATTAGCCACAAATTTCTCCAACCGTGGTGCGAATGGACGGGTCACAACCGGCAAATAATTGAGTTCTATATTGCCATCCTTTGCATGCAGCCTCGACGGCTCCGCCGCTGAACCTATCGCCAGGATGGAAAAAACCAGCAAAAAAACAACCAGCAAGACACCTTTCTGCTTCATTCTCAAACAGCTCCCTTCGTCCTGGGATCATCAATACTTTGATAAAATCCAACTGTGCGGTGGGCGATCTTATCCCAGGAAAAATTACCTGCCGCTTGCTTTGCGCCGCTGCCCAGTCTCTGGCGCAGATCGTCGTTTTGCATCAGCACCCGTATTACCCCGGCCAATGCAGCGGCATCATCGGGCGCAAAAAACCAGACGTTCTCCCCGTGCACAAGCTCCTCCACGGGAGCAGACGGATACGTGGTGACAATCGGGCATCCATGGGCCAGCGCGGCCATAAGTGTCCCTCTTCGCAAGGATACTCCGTCGCGATATGGAAGCACAATCAGGTCGGCCGCTTTCAAATAGGTCGACACCCGCTTGTCTTCCAAAAAGCCGGTCCAATAGACGCGCTGATCAAGGCCGAGCTTCACCACCAGGTCCCGAATCTGTGCCAGAAATGCAGTATTTGTCTCGTCACTGGCCCCGGTCTGGCCCCCGATAAAGACAAGGTGATACGACTCGGGAAGTTCGGCCAGTGCCTCTATTGCCGTGTCTGCCCCCTTGCTCTCATTGACAAAGCCGAAATAGCCCAGCAGGACATCTCCTTCCCCCAGGCCCAGCATCTCGCGCGCCTCTGCAATTTCGATATGGTTCGGCGTGTAAGTCTCAATATTGCTGCCAATAGGGATGTTCACCAGCGGCGTATCCACCCGCTTGCGCATCGCCTGATAGTCTCCGGCGTTGGTGAGGATAGACCCGCCTGCCTGCCGCGCCATAAACGAAATAGCGCCGTCCCGCATCGGGCCCGCCTTGGGGAAGAGGTAAGGCACGCGCAGGTCGTGAAAGGTGACGATCGTGCGCACAATGTGTTTGATGCGCCATGGCAGAATATTAATTGCCGGGCTTTTCATATTATAGGCAGCGGCCTGGTACTGAATGTTCACGACGTCAAACTCATAGCGCAGCGTCAGGTCCGCGATCGTTGAGACCGAGGGCCAGCGCCAGCGCTTAATCGCCGGGTAAAGATGGGCATAACCGATGTCGTTGGGTTCCGGCAAACGGCCGAACCGCTGCTTCTTCAATTCAGTGGCCGCGCTGCTGCTGGTGATGATATGTACATCGTGTTTGAGCGCCGCCATCGCCCGCGCCAATTCCTGCGTGAATGCCCCGACACCCCCTTCCATGGGCGGGAATTCTCCGGTGACAAGCGCTATCTTCATCGATCAATAGCCTGCCGGGCGAAGTCCCGATCGCAGCACCTGCCAGTAAGAATGAATTCGCTGGCGGCGCAGCCCCCGTTTATGGCCCAGCAGACCCTTGGTTCCTTCAAGCCCGATTTGCCAGGCATAATTGGCCAGTAAAAACAGTCGCAGCGTGCCCGCGGCCAGACGGCCGTGATGCTTGCGAAAATAACGCAGTTTGGCCTGTTGGAAGTTGACGTGCCGCGCCGTGACCGCCTGCTCGCTGCTCTTGCCAACGTGGTGTACGACCTGCGCCTCCGGCAGGTAAACGATCCGCCAGCCGGCTTCACAGACTCTGCGACACAAATCGAGCTCTTCGGAGTACATGAAGTAACCCTCATCAAATAGGCCAACGTGATCGAAAACGCGCCGCGGGACCATCATGCAGGCCCCTGTTACCCAATCGACGTCGTTTTCTTCGTCGTCAGGTAGATCCAAAACATAATAATGCGAAAGCAGCCTGGCCGGGGCTAGTGATTCCAGCCAGGTGCTCTCAAAAAGCCCGGTTAACAATGTTGGAAAGCGGCGGCGCGAAGACTGCACGCTGCCGTTCGGGTTTAGCAGCTGCGGTCCCACAACCCCTACGTCGATATGTTGGTTCAAGTAATCGACCATCACAGATAAGGAATTATCCAGGAGAACGGTATCAGGATTAAGAATCAGTACATGGCGCCCGCTAGAAGCCGCAATGCCCAGGTTGTTGCCGCGCGGATAGCCAAGATTTTCGTCGCTGGCGATCAGGCGTACCCAGGGAAACTCCTCCGCGACCATTGCCTGGCTGCTGTCGCTGGAAGCGGAATCGACGACGACCACTTCCCCGTCCAGGCCGTCGAGCTGCCCTTGAATCGAGTTCAGGCATTCGCGCAGCAGCTCCTTAACATTCCAGTTGACAATGATGACGGACAGGTCCAACCCGGTTTCAAGATCTGCCATTGCTGCCCTCTGCGCCAGGCGCCATCGATCCGAAAAGCCTCATGGCGTTATTGGTCGTAATCCGCGCCAGTTCGTCGCTGCTGAGACCGTGCAGCGCCGCGATCTGCTCAGCCACATAGGCGACATAGGCCGGCTCGTTCCGCTTGCCGCGTCGCTGCTGCGGTGCGAGGAAAGGGGCATCCGTTTCCACCAGAATGCGCTCAAGGGGCAGTCCGGCTACGACGGCGCGCAGATCATCCGCCTTCTTGAATGTTACAGGTCCCGTGATTCCGATATAGAAACCCATTCGCAAAGCCGCTTCAGCGACGGCCGCTTCCGCGGAGAATGAATGGAGCACCCCCGGACGCTCGCGACCAGCCAGCGGAGAGACGGCCAGCAGCCGAAGAACGTCTTCACTGGAGTCGCGGTTGTGTATGATCACGGGGAGTTCAAGCTCCGCGGCCAGTTCAAGCTGCGCCGCCAGAGCCGCTTGCTGCACCTCTTTTGGCGAGTCATCCCAATAGTAGTCCAGACCGATTTCGCCAATGGCCACCACTTTAGGATGTGCGGCGAAGCGCCGTATTGAATCAAGCCAGACATTTTCCCACAAGGCCGTGGAATTGGGATGGACGCCGACGGCCGCATATACTTCTGCGTAGCGATCGCCAAGCGCCAGAACCTGGGGGCAGTTCGCCAGGTCCAATGCTGGTACAATGATCCGCTCCACTGAGGCGGCGGCGGCGCGCTGCAAGACGGCGTCACGATCCTCGTCGAAGCGATCAAAGTCAAGGTGGCAGTGGGTGTCAATCAGCATGATTGGCGGCTCCGGATGCGGCGCGCCGCCGCCGTCCCCTAATCCGGTTTTGCGCCGGAAAGTCTCTCAAAATAGCGGTCCGGAATCTGCACGGCCACGACCTCGCCGCGAGCGCTTTCCAGGTCGCCAGCATAGACAGAGGCGGTGACAGTCACGCGACGGCCGTTTACCTCTTTCACTTTTGCTC
>JBJYWZ010000680.1:0-3925 GCA_046259725.1 Promineifilaceae bacterium (SeqCode)
CGGCACCAGCTGCAAAACGCCTTCACCCAGGTATGTTCATCCGTTGACGTATCAGGCAGGTTGCTGATGCTGGTATAAATGGCTGCCAGGCGATGCCGGGGACCAAACTGCGGCGTAATCAACAGCCCGTTAGCGCCCAGCTGACCCAACCCGGCTCGCTGCGCTAAAAGCGGGTAGAGCGCCACACCATTTAATGGATGGCCGCCCTGTGCCGCGTAGCCGCACTGGCGCAGATACTTAACCAATTGTTCAACCGCCTGCCCTAAATCATAGTAGCTCTTCATCACCATGCGGAACGTGGCTGGACTCGGCGCCTGGGCGATTTTATCCGCATTCATCTCCATAACCAGGACAATCACATGCGTAAACAGCACTGCTTTTTCCTGGAAAATCGCTTCCAGCGGTAGATCTGTATAACCAATGGCGCCGACCCCATTCGAGTAAGCCTGTGCTTCGAAGTTGTGCAGATGCTCGGCCGTAATCGTTGTCTGCGGGTCAACCGGGTTCTTGACCAGTGTCGTGAAAGTCTGTGCGATGTCCCGGCGCAAAGCCTGCATGTAAGGAAAGCCCCACAGAAGCCAGGATATCCTGCTCCGCCAGGCCGGCCAGCCGCTGCGGCGCATCAGATTGCCTTCGATGTCAAAGCGGTACGGACCATCAGGAAGCCCATGCAAACTGTCTGGACGATCGTAGAGCGCCCGCTCCAGGTCACGCTCTTGAGTTTCCATCGCTACCCACACTTGTAACTGCGCCGCACAAAAGCGCCTGCTGTTCTCAGGTATTCTCCTGCTGTCCTATCTCCCAGGCACTTAAACGATGTCGCGCGAGCAGCAGTTTGTCATATTTCTGCGCCAGTTTTGCCTTGTTCCCGCTCAAGGCTGCTTTGAGCATGTCACCTTCCAGTTCGGCGACCTCCAGACGGGTGTAGTAGTCGAGCATTTCCTTTAAGTGCGCCAGCACGATGCGCGCTGTCAGCACAGGGTGGTTATTGGTGACGTTCGCGTCGGGAAAGATAACACCGTGTTCCAATTCAACTTCCAGACCACGCTGGAACTCGTCAGCTGGAATCTGCAATGCCTCGGCGCCTACTAAAGCTCGCAGAACATCCGTTTCTTCCGGCAACACGGCCGTATCCGCTAATTGGGTCCAGTCACGGAAGCCCAATTCACGACAAACACGCTGCACTTCTTCAATGGTGACATAGTCGGGCAAATTCATTATCCAAACTCCTTTTACTGCGAAAAAATCATTCTTACTCGTGACAAACGAGTTTTTCTTATTGCGGCTTAACGCCGCCATATACACCGTATCCGACATAGTGGTAATAGGACGCCGGTGCGCTGGCCAGCGCACCGCGGTAGATAGCGCGGTAGGCTGGATTCATGAATACCTTTAGGAAACGGCCGAACGTGTGCAGGTAATCGCTGACGTCGATGCGTCTGTATTGGTTTCTCGCCTCCTCGCGGAAGGTAATCGGGTACTCTTCCGCAACCAGCTGTTCAAGCGGGCTGCTTTGAAGAACAGCCTGCCATGCCTCGTGCTGCAGCATCCCTTCCGGCAAGCCCAGGACTTGAGCCATCTGCCGCGCCACGTCCGGCGGCGGCAGGATCCGCCACGTTGCTTCTGTAAAGGCCACAAAGCCACCTGGCTTAAGCACACGAATCATTTCCGCCAGTACATGCTCCTTGTCACTGCTAAAACAGATCACTGACTCGGCAATGACCGCATCAAAATAACCTTCTTCAAAAGGCAGCGCGTGCATGTCGGCGACACGGAAATCAGTAAACGCCGCCACGCCCTTACGCTCCGCTCGCTCGCGCGCCCTGATGAGCATGCGCGGCGTGATGTCTACGCCGACCACATGGCAACTGTACTGCTGGGCCAGGAACGCCGCGGCAATGCCCACACCACAGCCCACATCCAGCACGTCATCCTTATTCTGGGGATTGGTGAGTTCCATCAGGCGTATCGTCGCTGCCAGGCCTCCGATATGCTTCGTATGCCCCATTTCGGCCAGCATGTCGAAATAGAGCGCCTGATCCGAGGCGATGGCCACCTTGTCACGTTGAAATTCTAAAGTCGTCATGACCTCACTCCTCTGCCCGCTTACAACAGACCGTCGGCCCGAAGACGGGGTTTGTCGACGATCCAGGTCAAAGAGGCTGATATAAAACAAGAAAGCCGGCAGCCTTTGCCATAGAAATTGTTTGTTCGAAGGCTCTATCCGTTACGTGGATGAGCGGTACCACGACCAAGAGATTCCCGCCAGGGCAGTTAGTTCCTGTTTCAAGTCACTGTTTCTCCTTTGTCTGCTTTGTTGTTGAATGCCAGCAGTTGACTGTCAGTTACGGCCATAGTAGAATGTTAGTTGTATGCATAATAACTATTAGTAATTATAAAAACAACTAGTTTTGGTGTCAATATGGATTTGCAGAAAAAACTCACGGAAATCGGCTTTACCGAATACGAGGCTAAAGTGTACCTGGCCATGCTTCGCGTGTACCCGGCCACCGGGTACCAGTTGAGTAAGGAGTCCGGTGTGCCCCGCTCAATGGTGTACGAAACATTAAAGCGCCTGCATGCCAGGGGCGCAGCGCTGGAGACAATTGAAGGAAGGTCAACGTTATACCGGCCTCTTCCGCCGGAAGCGCTGCTGGCGAAGCATGCTGAAGATGTCGGCCGGTTACTTGGAGATTTGCATACGGAACTAGGTGCCCTTTATGAAAAAAAGATAGATAACCGGGTATGGACGATTAAGGGGGAAACGGCCGTTAACATCTACGCTGCGAAACTGATCAATGAGGCCCAAGAAGAACTGTATCTTGTCCTCACCGATGATGTCCTGGCTGGTCTGAATTCAGATATATTAGCTGCTCACGATCGCGGCGTGGACCTCAATGTGCTCTTGACAGGGGAGTCTCGGTTAGAAATCGGCCGTGTTGCTTATCATCCGCCGCTTGAAAGCGAGCTGCAGGACATAGCGAAAACGATTGTCCTGGTGGCAGACAGCAGCGAGGCGCTGATAGGTGGCGACGAGTCGCATAAGAAGAAGATAGCCACGGTAACCCGCAATGCCGATTTCGTCATGATTGCGCGCCAATTCGTGTGGATGGAGATGTTTACACAACGAATCTATTCCCAGATAGGGTCAGATTTGCTAGATCGCCTTAACCCGGAGGACAGGCGGGTATTTGAAAGTCTCAACTCTGGCTCAGACAATTAGAAGGTCGCAGCAGGAAAGTTGGCATGCATAGGTCCGAGTTGGTTGATCCCGCCATGAGTGGCCTGGCTGAAACGCTGCTCATTCCACTCACCAACCGGTCCATGGAATCGCAGCGCACAGACGCTAGCATGACGGAAATCCTAGCTCCAGATCATTAAGGAAAAGGAACGAATACATGCCAACTTTTCTATGACAATCAGGGTAAAATTACTGGCTGGACGAGGTCTCGGCAGGATACGCGTGATTGGTGGATCTTTCATCTACTTTCCGAATCGCTTCCTCGAGCGCTTTCTGCCAGGGCGTCTGCTCGAACGCCAACATCTCCTCTATCTGCTGCAGGACGTCAGCCATCGCTGCCTGCCTCTCAACCTCCGGCATTCCGCGCAAGTCATGGTGGACATGCGAGTTCGCCAGCGCCGCCAGCCGGCGATGCAGTTCGAAAAGGTCGAGGTCGGGATCAAACTCTCGGTGGATACTGTTCTCTCGTGAATCTACCTGTGCCTTCATTTCACGCCTCAGGCCGCCAACAGCAGAAGCATCAGTAGTGTGGCATGTAGACCATGCTGTTATGGACGAGCAGGTCACGCCATTCGACCAGTTCGGCGCCCATCTGCCGGGCGAGGAAGGTATGCTCAAAATAAGCGGAATTGTAGACTCCGCGGGTCAGGACCACGACGACGGGGTCAGTGTCCTGCCAGGCGC
>JBJYWZ010000680.1:4025-6392 GCA_046259725.1 Promineifilaceae bacterium (SeqCode)
GCGGTAAACATCTCATCAAAGACAGCACCGTCCAACTCATACGCCGCGAATGGCGCCGGCTACTGGATTTGCGTCAAATTTGCCTAGCCAAACAAAAAGGCGCCTGCTTATAGCACTTTGACAGCGTACTGGCTGGTCATCGGATTATACGCACTGCGTCTGCGGATCTAACTTGTTATCGGCCCGGCCTCGACCGGGAAAACTTATGCGGCCTACTGTAAAAGATCGCGGGCGATCACACAACCAGGGGAATCATAGCGGAAGAGAATTTATAGCATACGTGTGTCCATATCAGAAATAGGTTAGAATAAACTGCGCTACTCTGTTCAGGCTAGACTTTAGATAAAGGCTTAATTTGTCCAGACATATTCTACTGGTGGATGACGATAAGCTAATGCGCCGCAGCCTGGCCTTCAACCTGGAAAAAGCCGGTTATCGCACCAGCAGTGCGGCCAACGCTGAGGATGCCCTGTCTTTGGCGCGCCTGGATCCGCCCGACCTGATACTCCTGGATATCGGCCTGCCGGGCATGGATGGCCTCGATGCACTGCGCAACTTCAAGGGGCAAACGCGGGCGCCTGTTATCTTCCTGACGGCCCGTCGCAGGGAACTGGATGAAGTAATCGGGTTGGAACTGGGAGCGGACGATTATGTTACCAAGCCATTCAACATTGACGTGCTGTTGGCACGAATTAAGGTTGCTCTGCGCCCTCCTGACGAAACAGCGCCGATTAAATCTCGGTATGAACTGATAACGGCCGGCGATCTGATTATCGATCCGAAAGCGCATACAGTCACCGTCGCCGGTTGTTCCATTGAACTCACTCCCCGCGAATTCGACCTGTTACACGCACTGGCACGCCAGCCTAATCAAGTTGTATCGATTGATGACCTGCTGATTCAAGTCTGGGGCGCCGAATTCGCGGGGGAGCCGCAGGTCGTTTACGTCCATATTCGCTGGCTGCGTAAAAAAATCGAAGACACCCCCAGCGATCCAAGACGTATTGTCACGGTTCATGGCGTCGGCTACAAACTAGAAATCACGGACCCCTAATGCTCAATTCGCTGCGCAAACGTCTCATCCTGAGCCATTTGCTTCCTTCACTGATCATCATTCCCTTGATAGGGATTCTGCTCATTTATGTGCTGGAGTCGTACTTTATTCTTCCTGGTCTGACGCGAGAACTAAGGGGAGATGCAATCCTGATCGCTGAGATTTTTGGAAGCCGGCCCGAAACATGGCAGAATCCGGATACGGCCGCTTCGATTCTACTTTCAGCTTCACCAAATTTAGATGGACGGGTCATGCTGCTGGACAGCGCCGGGCGCCTACTGGCTTCGAGCGATTCCGCCGATGCGGGCAGGACGGGTGAAATTCCTCCGATTATCAACGAATTGACGCCGGAAGAGAGCACACGGCCGTTTACAAAGACAGAATATAACGCCCGCCTGGAAGGGGAGGCGATTGACGTCATCGTGCCGGTCTTTGACGTTGGACAGCAGCTTTTGGGACGGGTGCGGATCACTTACCCTTATGATTCCGTCTACAATGAACTGTTCCAGTTCCGCTTCTGGCTGGGCGGGATTCTGATGGCCGGACTCCTTTTCAGCGCGGCGATAGGCTATATCCTGGCTCTGGATATCAGCGCATCTATTCAATATGTCGCCGAAGCGATCTATGATGTGGCGACGAAAAAGGAGCAGGAACCATTGCCTTCAGCCGGACTTGAGGAGATTAACTTACAGATTACGGCGGTTAATTTCCTGGTGGCGCGCTTGAATGGTTTGGAAAAGGCGCGGAACCAGCTTCTGGCCAATCTGGTTCATGAATTGGGCCGGCCGTTAGGGGCCATCCATTCCGGTTTGCAGGCATTGAAGCGCGGCGCCATAGACGATCCTCAACTGACGGATGATTTGCTGAGCGGAATGGATGAGCAGGTGAAACGCCTGCAAATTCTTTTGAATGATCTTGCACACCTGCATGACCAGGTGCTGGGTCGGTTAGAATTGGACCGCCAGCCGCTGATATTGAACAACTGGCTGCCGCCGTTATTAGAGCCGTGGCGTCAGGTCGCCTCAGACAAGAAGCAGATTTTTGTGGTGAGGATTGAGGATGATCTGCCAACAACCACGGTTGATGCGAACCGTCTGGCGCAGGTAGTCGAGAATCTGGTGAATAATGCTATCAAATATACACCTCAAGGGGGCGAGATCGCGGTTTCCGCATCGGCGTCTGATGATGAGGTTGTCATTCGCGTGATCGATAATGGGCCAGGTATCCCTCTTGGGGAGCAATCACAGATTTTTGAGCCATTTTTCCGAGGGGACCCGCATCGTCGTATTAAGCAGGGAATGGGACTGGGATTA
>JBJYWZ010000680.1:6492-28033 GCA_046259725.1 Promineifilaceae bacterium (SeqCode)
ATTTTTCCGAGGGGACCCGCATCGTCGTATTAAGCAGGGAATGGGACTGGGATTAGGTATCGCGCGCGATCTTATTACCGCCCATGGTGGACGCCTGGAACTAACCAGCCAGCCCGGCAAAGGGAGCCGGTTCAGCATCTTTATTCCACTTTGCGAACCGGCGCCGGAAACATTGGAATCCCCCTCTATCCAGTTCACAAGTGAAAGTCCTTCCTCCTGTTGATTGACGGCTGCGACGATAATGCCGGCAGCTATGTTGGTTTTTGTGCCGCAGATGCCCGGGCGGCGAATACGGCCGACAACGACCGCATCCAACCCAATTCCTCGCTGAGCGCCGGTTTCCCTACCTACTAGAAAGTCTTTTTCTGTTAAGACTGATAGCGGCAATAATGTGCCAGGTCTCCTGTTGGTCGCAATCATCCGGTAACCAGAGAAAGTCTACAAAAAGAAGAAAAAAGTAGAGTTATTTCTTCTTAAGAATTTCATAAGGAATGTATAAAGAAATCTTAGAGAGTTAACCGCCTGTCCATGTTAGTTTAATGCCAGGTGGTTCTTCCGGCAGGTATGCCTGTAGGCCGTATGCCTCAAGTTCTGTTGGAAACCTCGTTTCCTGTTGGCCGCAATCATCTAGAGGCCAAGTGACTCGTACAAAAATAGAGGCATTTTTTCCTGTATCCAGGCTGCCGTGATACGAGCAGTTAATCTCCATTATTAAGCGTGAACAGCTCAATCTGTCTCTTTCGAAAAGGGGAACTCTCTGAGGAGGAATAAATGACGACGGAAAGCATAACCAGTGAAAGGCTTCTGCGCCGTTTTGGTTCGTACAGGGATCGGGCCAGCAGTGTTGGCGAGGCCGTACAAGAACACGAGGACCGGGCGAGCCGTACGTGGCTCTTCAGCGCAGTTGTCTGGCTGACTATCGTGGACCTGTTTGGCCTGATACTTGCTCTGGAACTAATAAGCCCAAACTTATTCGCGGGGACTCCCTGGCTGTTGTTCAGCCGTATCCGGCCGCTGCACGTCAATGGCGTGATCTTTGCCTGGCTTTCGATGATGTATTGGGGCGCGCTCTTTTATATGATTCCGCGCCTGACCGGTTTGCGCAGCATGTGGAGTGAGAAGCTGGCTATCTGGACCGCCTGGGGCTGGAACCTTTGGTTTCTGATGGGCATTATTTCCATCCTGCTCGGTATGACCCAGGGGCGCGAATATGCCGAGTTTATCTGGCCGCTGGACATCATAGTGATCGTCCTGTGGTTCAGTAACGTTACCAACATCTTGATGACAGTATTTAACCGGCGTGTAAAACCACTCTACGTCACGACATGGTGGGCCATGGCTTCACCGCTCTGGTTGGGTGCTGATTATATTATCGGCAATGTTATCTGGAGACCTGGAGCAATATGGGGCAATGGTGTCAGCGGCGCCCTGCAGACCAGCATGGCCGATGGCATACTCAACTGGTGGTACGCTCATAACCTGTTTGGCTTATGGCTAACGCCGATGCTTTTAGCCAGTTTGTACTACCTGGTACCGCGCATTACCAAGACACCTCTCTACAGCCATACCCTAAGCCTCATCTCTTTCTGGGGCATGGCTTTCTTTTACACCGGGGTTGGCCATCACCACCTTTTACAGACGCCTACTCCGGGCTGGCTAAAGACAATTGCCATCCTTTCCAGCATCAGTTTACTTATTCCCGTTTTCGCCTTCACGGTCAATATCTTAATGACCATGCGCGGCAACTGGGAAAAATTCTTTACAAATTTACCGCTGCGCTTTGGATTGACAGGTTTTATCTTCTATTTCCTGGTGAATATGCAGGGCAGTTTCCAAGCAATCCAGAGCTTTAACCGCTTGACCCATTTCACCAATTTTGTGGTCGCTCACGCCCACCTGGCGCTGCTAGGAGCGTTCACATTTCTGGGAATGGGCCTGATCGATTACATCATCCCCCAGATATATAAGAAGCCGCTTTACAGCTCAAAGCTGGCCGAGTGGCAGTACTGGCTGATTGTGATTGGTTTTCTGGGGTTTTTCTGGGCATTGACGATCGCCGGATTTGTCCAGGGACAATCCTGGCTGCGCGGCGTGCCGGAAGTTAATGTGCTGCCCATGCTGCAGCCTTATTTCATGGCCCGGGCCGTATCCGGCGCGCTCATTGTCATCTCCGGTTTCATTCAGGCCTTTAATATCTATAAAACGGTCACAACCGATACCAATCAGAAATTGCATAAGGAACTCGTCGAGGCATTGCCCGAAATGGAGGCGACCGCATGAGCACCGTTCCCGATATTCCCAGCGAACCCGTTCATCCGAAGGAGTGGCCCGATCATCCACGTAAAAAGATGTTGATGACACCGCTGATGGCAACGGTTGGGGCGATGCTGGCTTTCTTTACTGTCGTGTTTGTGGTTGTTTATCTACCCACCACCACTTTCGAACCGGAACCCTCCGAAAATTGGCGCCCGCTCAGCGAACAAGAGATGCAGGGACGAAACGTATTCCTGGCTAATGGGTGCATCTACTGCCATAGTGGATTTACGCGCCCCCAAGACGCCTTTGCAAGCCAGTATTATGTTTACAGCCGGGTTTCTGAACCGGGCGACTATGAAGGGCAGGGCGAAACGCCAAACCTGTTTGGTACTATCCGCACCGGACCCGATCTGTCGCAATCCGGCGGTTTCCATCCAGATGACTGGCATTACGCACACTACAGCAATGCGCGTTTCACGACGCCATTTTCGGTTATGCCCTCGTTCTCTTTTCTTTCGCAAGATGAAGTGGCTAATTTGATTGCTTTCACCCAGTCGCGGGGTGGCAAACTAGCCGATCTGCGCACCCAGCACCAGCAGACGATGAAAAGCATCGAAATCGCATCGGGGGATGTCGCCGCCAGCGGTGAAAATGGGGATCGCAGCGACGGATATCCGGCGGCAAGCGCGATTAAGAATATGATGTTGATCGAGCGCGGCTATTGGTTCGCCGATAACCCGCTGCCGGTTACCCAGGAGAATTTGATTCGCGGGCGTGAAGTTTTCCAGGAACGATGCGTGGGCTGCCACGGCAGCCAGGGAGACGGAAACGGGCCGGCAGCTTTTTACATGAATCCGGCACCAGCGGCCTTCGATACGGCCGATGACCAGCAGCATGGTTCCGACACAGCCCCCGGCGCGTATTATTGGCGTATCCTGCGCGGCGTTCCCGGCTCGGCGATGGAAAACTTTGGCACACGGCTATCAGTTGACGACATTTGGAAAACAGTGCTGTTCCTGAAGACGATCGCCAACGGTGGATTGACGGCCGATATTCCGACACCGGATATGTATATTCGATGGGAAGGTTATCCCAGCCTGTATGACTGGGCCAATTGTTTTTTCCCCGAGAGCATACAACCACAGGTTGGTGATTTATACGGCAGCGCGCCGGATGAGGTGGGCGATGTGCCGGGGATTGTAGCTCCCGGCGATGTGAATCCTGTTTATGCCGTGACTCTGTGGGAGATTGATAACAATGCGCGCCCCTGCGGCAGTGCGGGATTTGAGCAGGTTACGCTGCCGGATATTCTGCAGGAGGCCGACGGACGCAGCGATGGCTTTGCTCGCCAGGAAGTCGATCAGGAACCGTTTATTCCTGAAAACATGCGGCATACTCAAGACCTGCCGCCGGCTCTATTAGCCCAGGTGTGGGATCAACCCAATCCCATGGCGGGACCCAATTCGGGCAACCAATAGAGGAGGAGAAGCATGATGCGAAGAATACGATCTGCCGTAAGGTCAGCGTCGTTACTGTTTTTGACAGCGCCACCGCTGCCGCAAAAGGAGCTGACCTCCACACTGTTCCACGAAGCTCCAAAAGGGAGCGAGTGGGTGATGGCCGATTGGATGTTTTTGTCTTTTCTGATTTTCGCCGGAGTGGCTTTCCTGGCATTTCTTTTCGCTCTCAAGGCCGGCTGGTTAAGCAACCTGGAAGATGCCAAGTATTACATTCTGGAGATCGACGAAGAAGATTATTACACGCCTGAATGGGCACGTGAAGGAGATGACGCATGAGCCCGGATGACATCCCAACAGGCAACAGCGATGATATCGTTCGCCAATATTACGATTACCTCTATACCCATTATCTGAGCCAGATCACGCAGAAGTATTACATCCACTGGGACACGCTGCTGTGGGTGCTGCTCTGGATTTTTATTCTGGCCGCAATTTTCTATGCCTATACGCGCTGGCAGCGCACGACGCGCCAGCCAAAAGAGCCGTATCCGCTCGAGTCATATAACGGCTACATTGAAGAAGAGAATGGGCCAGTAGGAACTTTCTTGAAGTTGTTCTTTATCGGCATGTTTATCTGGCTGGTAATCATGACCGCGATGGACCTTCTGCGCGGGCAAATCTATTAAGGAGGACAGGCCATGAGTTCAATAATCGCTTACTCCCAGGTAGTGACGGCCGAGCTGCCACAATATTCATGGGATGAGACCTATTTCTCCTTGCTTTCTTTGAAGGCGCACCTGCAATCACTGCCTGGCTTTCAGCGTTTCGACTACTGGGCCCGGGATCTGGATGACGACTATATCAAACTGATGGTGGTCACCAATTGGGACTTCGCTGAACAACTGGCTCTGTGGCTTGAAAATGGGATCACCACAGACTCTATCTTGCGGGCTATGGAACCGCCACCCAGATCGCTGGTGGTCGATTTGTATGAAGAGATCGCATAATCATTTGAGAAAGGAGCTTCTTACAATGACCCAACATGAAGAACAAGAACCCGAAGCTGATGCTAAGGAACCCCAGTCAGGCGAGCTTCCACAAACTCATCTCACGCGAGAGGATGATCGCTGGAGCAGGGGGGCGCAAGCACGGGACTGGCTCGTACTTCTATTGATGATTGTTGTCTATCTTACCTGGGCGGGCATCGTTTATTTTTTGGAACCCGGGATTCGCTAAACGGCCGCGATCCGGTGGCAGGAGATTAGCTATGTTTCTACTAGAGTGGACGGCCAGCGATTTGCTGTTGATGGTCGTGGGTGCGGCGGCCGTCATTGGAACGATATTGTGGCTGGTGCCGGCGGCAAAAGTGCCCCACAAACGCGTTTACACGGATGAGGAAATCTCCGCCTACGATCAGCAAATCCCGCGATATTTTCTGGCCGCAGCGCTTGCCCTGGTGATTGGCAGCATCCACATCATCGTCAAGAGTCTTCCCGGCTTCTGGCAATGGCTGTGGCAGGCCGGTTATGGCGGCCATTTATTCCGCGATCTCAGCAACTCGCACATTATTATTGTGGGTGGCGGGACGGTTCTGTTGACGGGCATTACCTGGTATGTACTGCCACGGTTAGTGAACCGGCCCCTTTTTAGCACGACCCTGGCCAGCGCCTCGTTTTGGTTTACGTTGATTGGCGTCTTCGGCTTTTACCTGGCCTGGTTGATACTAGGTCTGGTGGAGGGTCGAATGGTGGCTCAGGGTATGGATTACATGGCTGCGAAGGAGGCGCTGGGCGCCTGGCATCGCGTGCCCACGCGCATTACGGCGAGTATCATGGGCGTGGGGTATTGGACTTATGTACTCAATGTATTGTTAACCGTCTGGGTGGGGCGCCACGTGCGCCGGCAGCCGCTGGGCTATTTGACAAAGTTTGCCGTCGTGTCCGCGGCGGCATTATTCGTGGGTACCGTCCAGGGCGTGCTGCAAGTATTACCGGCCAATGCAGACTGGATTCATTATGCCGGCCATTATGGTGAATTTGTCGATCCTATCAGCCATGCGCATATCAATCTGGTGACGGGCATGATGGTATCGCTGGCCGGCTTTTTGATTTACTTCAGCCCGCGTCTATCAGGTCATCAGAGCAGCGAGCGCACGGCTAACTATCTATTCTGGACCCTGGTTCCGGGATCGCTCATCTTTTACCTTTCCTTTCTAATCCTGGGTCTGGTGCTGGGCGGCCAGGTGAATGGCTATGGGGGAATCCAATCGGCGGAGCTGGCAAACTTCCTCGGCCCTAATATGCGGCTGATTTTGGCCGTCTCCGGCACGCTGATGCTGACCGGCTTCTGGGTGTATTTCATCGTCCTCTGGCGGCAGCTTCATCTTCGTTCAATTGTTCAGCAGGTACGGGAAGCCACGCCGTCTGCTTTCTGGCTTGTGTCCAGCCTGGCCCTGGTCGTAGGGACTTTCCAGGGGATCTTGCAGGTTCTGCCGACCACGGCGCGCATTCTTGATATGGCCGAAGAAGTACCGAATATTCATGCGCAGTTGAACATGATCGGGGGCATCCTGCTGGCTTTGATGGGCGCGGTGTATTTGCTGCTGCCGGAACTGCTGGGCCAAATGGCCGAGGATCGCTGGCGTAAGCGAAGCCTGTGGGGCGTCAGCAGCGGCATCTTTGCTTATTATCTCACTACGTTGACCCTGGGCCTTCTGCGCCTGCGCTGGTTGAGTCATGGACTGAGTGATGCGGAGGCGGCGGCCAAGTTGGGCTGGGCGGCCCCGGTTTCGCTGCTGCTGACGGCCGTGCCATTGTTTCTGGGTTTTGCGTTCTTCGGCATCGCTATCTACCGAACAACGAGCGCCTACCGTTCCAGCATGGTGAGCAATGCGCGGCAGATGCCTGCTCGCTATTCCGGTCCCATGCCCCAGAGATTGAAACGTATCCCCTTGGTCGCTTTATTGGCGATGGAGTTTATCGGCGGCCTATTTGGCTGGCCTGGACTGGGCTGGCTCTTTGCCGGCCAGGCCATGATCGCCGTGGGCCTGCTGCTCGCGGGACCAGCACTCGCGTGGGCGCTGCTGCCGATGCTCTTTTCTCCTTTTACTGATACCGTGTTTTCACAATGGGGCTGGCATGTTCTGCTCGTCTGGCTGCCGGTGTCAGCGCTGGTCAGCAGCAGTGCGCTGGCCATCTATCTAAGGCGGAAATATCCACGCGAACAGAAGGAGACGGCCGTGAAATCAGCGGTTCGGATTCCCCGGGGGATGCTCATAGGGGTGGGCGGCATTCTGGCTGTTCTTTTGAGCATTCCGCTGGCGCCGCTGGTGAGCGGCATTCCCGGTCAATCGGGCCAGCAAAAAATCATGGCCGACCTGCCGGATCGCGCCAATGGGGCTTATTTGACACTCAGTGATGGGCAGCAAGCGGGCGAACTGAAACTTTTCCCGTGGAGTTTCCCGGTTGATGATTTTCCAGAGGAGTCACCCATCATTGGGCCAACGCAGGTTCAAGGTTTGACCGTCAGGCAGAAGGGTCTGGATTTACCGCAGAGTTACCACCTGTATCATATCGAAGATGAATCGATCCATCCCGTGCCGCTGCAGTCTCAGGAGGTTGCGTTCCAGCGACAGCTATCGCTGATTCCAACTGAGCCTCTTGAAGCGGGAAGTTATATGCTGGATATCCCCACCGGCGGCATGTTTGCCGGGCGGGAGTATTACTATTTTCGTGTGGATGAAGCGGTAACAACCCTGCCGCCGCTGGCTGCAGCAGAGAATGACGACGCCAATCACGGTGCGGCGACAGTTCCATCAAGTCCGTTGTGGCTGGAATTGTTACCCCTATCAGCAGCTATTTTCAGCGGGTTAATCGTTTTGTTGATGCTTCGCCGTATGCGCCAGAAGTTCCGGCCCCAGGAGGCAGCGTGGATGGTTGCCTTTACCATGTTCGCCCTGGCGGCCGGTATACAAGTGGCCGGGGATATCGGTGAATGGACGCCAACGATGGCTCGCATTTACTATATTTGTGGCGCCACGCTTGTCGTTGGCTGGTTGGGACTGGGGACCTGGCTGGTACTGGTTCACAAATCATGGCTGCGGAATCTGGGCATCTGGAGCATGATCCTGGTTACGGGCATCGGGATCGGCCTGATCAGCCAGACTCCGGTGCAGTTATCTGAGCTGGCCGAAACTGGCTGGCATGCTCTGGATAAACCAGCGCTGCTAACGATCCTGACAATCAGTCTGAACAGCATCGGCACGCTCGTCCTGGTCGGCGGCGCACTATGGTCGGCCCTATTCTTCTGGCGTAAAGGGATCATGAAGGAACGCATGATTGGTATGATCCTGCTGGCGGCCGGCGCATTAGCGGTTGCCGCCGGCGGCAGCCTGACTCGTCTGGGTCACGAACAGTACCTGTATCTGGCCATGAGCATAGGGGTTGGTCTTATGTTTTGGGGGTATTTGAAGACGATCAGACCTGCTGCGGCAGCGGATGCCAGCAGCCCTCCTGTGCATTCCAAGCAGATCGAAGCGACGGCAGAGGTTCACGCCGGCATTTGAAATAAGTAAATGCCGATATTTTGCGCATCATCCTACCCAGGTTTTGCCATCGCCGTCGTCATTACCCTTTGCTTGATTCTTGTTCTGGACCAGCAACTGCATATCTTGAGCAGCCAGCGCCCAGGATTTGGCCGGCACAGTGAGCGACTGCTGCTGGCCATGCTGGCCGCCGCACTGCTGGAAATCGGCCTTTTTGTTGTTTATGTTGTTGGCGCCAGGACAGGCTGTTAGCTAAATGCGAGCGAAACCTGCATGGCTGCTCATTCAAGCCAAGTGGTGACAGCTGCGGCTGATATTTGGATGGGTTGGCCAACCATCAACCCTCTGTATGCTCCAGGAAACGCCTGTGCAAAACCATCCAGCACGGCCGTTCCACTGTCATGAGGCGAAAGCGCAACAACTACCGGCTTGAGATCGTTCAGCAACTCGATCTGCGGCTGCAACGAGGCGATATCTTTGTTTCCATAATGCAGCCCACCAACGACGCCTGCAACAGGCGCATCAAATAATGTTTCACCCCGCGCCAAGAGTGTTTCCAGGCCCATGTGCCCACACCCTGTGATCAGTATGATGCCGACGCCGGAAACATTGACAGCCAACGCCTGCTCGTCACCTCTGGGTATCGCCAGCCAAACAGGGAAGGGTTGTACATAAGGAATAACGCCGGTTGTGGCGACACCTTTCGATAAGAGTGCAGGCATCTTAGAAAGAATTGGAGCAGATCCAGGGTAAGTCATTTCCTCCGGGATGTAGACCGGCATATCCCCTAACGGAGGCTGGGTCAGTCCATCTAGCGAGAATGTGTCTTTCGTCCACCAGTTCCGCCCGCCAAGATGATCCGGGTGCTGATGCGAAATGACGATCTCGTCGATCTCATCGAGTGAGATGCCCAATTCATTCATGTTCTGCAGTAGTGGTGAGGGTGATGCTGCCGTCGTGTTGTCGCCGAGGTCAAAGAGAATCGTGGCGTCATCCGTGCGGATCAAATAGGAAACACCCTTCCCCGTTTGCAGCCCAGGAAGACCATCGTTTTCATATAAAGGCAGTATTTCAAGTGAACTCGTCTCGCCGATATCCAAGGGAGCGGTGCCTGCAAAGGCCTGTCTATCCTTGTTAACCTGGTATCTGGCGAGCTGCAGCCTAAGAAAGGTGATGCTCATAAATAGCACCAGTCCAACCAGTGCGCCAATTGCCAGACGACGCAACCATTTCTTCATCATAGACCTCCAAAAGACAATCAACGTGCCTTTTGTGCACTCCCGTTTTAACCCTGACCACGCCAAAAAGCGGCTTGAGACTTCTGTTTATCAGGATAGTCATAAGTGATACGGCCGTCGTCTAACCAAAGTTATAACTTTACGGGCGTTTTGAGAAAGACGTCGTCTGCGCGGGGTGAAAAAGGGATGGCAGAGCGTTTGTATAGTGAAGCGGCCAGATGATCTTGCCGCTCGGCGCCAAGATCAGTAAGATTCGGCATCTGCATAAGGTGGGCGACTGTCTACTCAGGATTTTTTATGAAACGAGTTGGATTTTCTTTTAAAGTGCGAGCGGACAAGCTGGCGGAGTATAAGGAACATCACCAGAATGTGTGGCCAGAGATGCTGGCCGCGCTGCAGGAAACTGGCTGGCATAATTACACACTTTTTGTGCGGGACGACGGCCTGGTTTTTGGTTACTTTGAAACCCCGCACAGCTTATCTGAAGCCCAATTGCTCATGGCCGCTAAAGACGTCAACTCGCGATGGCAGGAATTCATGGCTCCGTTCATGGAGGCAAACGCCCGGCCGGATGAGCTGTTTCAAGAGTGGGAAGAAGTTTTCCATCTGGAGTGAGCTCACCGCCTGACAACGCTTATCTGCGAGGGGAGCTTTTGCCGGCGGCAGAAATATCAGTCAGCGATCGGATAGAAGTGGTCAATGTTGGCGGCGTTGATGAATACGTGGCTGATGTAGACGGCCGGCGGCACGGATTCGCCATTTAATATTTTTAGCGCCAGCTCCACCAGTTTCTCCCCGTATCTTTCCGGCATGTAGGCGGTTGATCCGATTAGGCGAGATTGGGAATCGCGCAGTTCATCGTGAATCAGGCGATCCGCTCCCTGTCCCACAATCACTACGTCTGTTTCGCGGCCACTTTTTCGGGCCGCCTGCAGCGCACCGTAGGCAGCTTCATCATTGAAGGAGATGATGGCAATATGGTGGCTATCAGGAAAGTGCTGCAGCAGCTCATGGACACCTGATTCACTGATGGCGCTGGTATTGCCACAATCTATATTGTGGATCTGGTCTGCCGGTACCTTGCCGATTTTCTCCTGCAAGCCATCGAGCTGACCTTGAATCCGCGCTTCGGGAAGCAGGCCGGCTCGAGGTTCTTCCAAAATGAGGAGGAGGTCGATACGGCCGTTCCAATTATGTTCCAGCCATTTTCCTAAGGCTTCCCCGGCCATATATCCCGCACGGTAATTGTCCACGCCAAAGAAAGTGGCGCCAACCATGGGAATATCAACGGCCACGACAGGAATATTTGCCCGCTGAAATTTGTCCATAATCAGGCTGCCTGCTTTGTAGTCGATCTGATATTCAATCGCCAGATCGATATCGCGTTGAACCAGGCGATCGGCGACACGCAGCGCTTCTTCGCCGCTTAGTTGGTTGTCGGCCGTCACGAGATCGATGCTGCCGACATCGGCCGCCGCGCGCTCCAGGCTGCGACGTACATCGATAGCAAAGGGCAAATCCTCACTTTGATTGGCGAATCCTATCGTGAACTGTGGTTCATCTCCATCCACCGTAAACGAGCGCACCGTATTTTCACCACATACTGTAAGGTTTATCTTTGCCTGCCGCATCTGCCCAATACAATCTTCCGAAATATCGCTGTCGGTAAACAGATGGGTGATGCGCTGCGGGGTGACAAAAGGCTGCGTACTGACTTTGCCGATCTTGTTGGAGCCGACGAGGGCGATAATGCGGGGGATGGATGACAGCAGTACCTTCTTTAATTGGGCCTCTTCAATGCTGCGCTCAGTCATGCCTACTTCAAAATCGAAGCCAACACAAGAAACATAGGCAGTGCGAATGTGCAGGTTCTCCAGCATATCAAGGCCGATCAGGCTGGTCGTGGCGCCGCCGCTGCGGCTGACTATGCCACCCACCAAAATGACGGGATGAGGCGTAATGCGCGCTATCTGCCTGGCGGTTTCCAAGCCATTGGTCACGATGGTCAGTCGCGTGTATTCGTGCAGGTGAGGCACCATATAGCGCACGGTGGAGCTAGCATCCAGAAAGATTGTGTCGCCATCCTCAATAGTATCGGCCGTCCAGCGGGCAATTCGCTGTTTCGCCGCAACATGAGGCACCTCGCCGCTCTCCATCTCAAGCTCGTTGCTCTCAGGGTAAACTTGCGGCTGTTCCTGAATGATGACCGCCCCGCCGAGTACGCGCTTGATTTTCCTTTCGGCTTGCAGCGCGTTCAAATCATTCCTTATCGTGCCATCAGAAACGTCAAGCATCTCTGCAATCTGTGTCACTTTGATTCCAGGATGCTCGCGCAGCAAACGCAGGATCGTGTGCCGCCTTTCAAATCTCGTGACCATCGTCTATTTAATCACTTCTTTATCGCTGCTATCATTGACAAACTTTTTATTTATGTTACCCTTCTCTTAAATTACAACAATTCTTGCCAAAATGCAACAAAACGCGCGAACCTGGTTGACAGTTCTACCGTTTGTGGAGTTCAATTGCAGCATGAACAGCAGCACCCCGGTTATTCGAATCGAGCATATTTACAAGTCATTCGGAGGTGTGCATGCGTTGAATGACGTGCAGATGGCGGTCTATGCGGGCGAAGTCCACGCGCTGCTGGGGGAAAATGGGGCAGGAAAGTCGACGCTGATCAAGACAATGACTGGTGTGCACCAGCCTGACAGCGGCGAGATTTACCTTTTTGGCGAGCCAGTGCAGTTCAGCGGGCCGCGCGAAGCCCAGCAGCTGGGGATCGGGGCCATTTACCAGGAGCCCAGTCTCTTTCCGGATCTGGACATTGCTGAGAATATCGTCGCCGGGCGCCAACCTACCCGAGCCGGTCGCATCGATTGGCGAGCCATGTATCGCGAAGCGGACGAACTCTTCGGGCAGCTTGGTGTTAAACTTAACCCACGCACCAAAGCCCGCAATCTCAGCGTAGCCCAACAGCAAATGGTCGAGATTGCGCGCGCGCTTTCGCTGAATGCTCAGCTGTTGATCATGGACGAGCCGACATCTTCGCTTACGCTGACAGAAGTCGAGGAACTCTTTCGCATTGTTCGCCAGCTGCGCGCGGCAGGCACGGCCATCATCTTCATTTCTCATCGTCTGGAGGAACTGTTTGATGTGGCCGATCGCGTCACGATTCTGCGCGATGGCAACTATGTGGATACGCGAGAGATGGCCGGCGTGGAAACCGAGGAACTGATCGAAATGATGGTTGGCCGGCAGGTCGATGAGCTTTTTCCCAAGCAGGAAGCAACACTTGGTGAACTGCGTCTGGAAGTGAAGAATCTCAGCGCCCCGGGCAAGTTCGAGGATATCAGCTTTGATCTGCGGATGGGCGAGATTCTGGGGATGGCAGGTCTGGTAGGCGCCGGGCGTACGGATGTCGCCCGTGCTCTCTTTGGTATCCAGCCCATACAAAGCGGCTCTATCCATATTGACGGCCGGCCGGTAACTATAGGTAATCCCCGGGAAGCCATGAATCTGGGGCTGGGCTTTGTTCCTGAAGACCGCCAGCATCATGGCCTGGTTCTCCCCATGGACATCGCCACTAATATCACACTACCCATATTGCCTAATTTTGCTACTTATGGCTGGCTTCGGGAAAAAGAGGCAAAGAATGTTGCAGAAACGGCTGCCGATTCTTTAGAAGTAAAATGCTCCGGAATCGATCAGAAAGCGAAAGAGCTTTCGGGTGGTAATCAGCAGAAAGTGGTGCTGGCCAAATGGCTGGAAACAAACCCACGTATCCTTATTCTCGATGAACCGACCCGGGGGATCGACGTGGGGACAAAAGCGGCCGTTCACCAGTTGATGAGTGACCTGGCGAACGAAGGGGTAGCCATTCTCATGATTTCCTCCGAGCTGCCCGAAATTCTGGGCATGAGTGACCGTATCCTGGTTATGCGCGAGGGCCGGATTACCGGCGAGTTCATGCGCGACGAGGCGACACAGGAGAAAGTTATGGCCGCGGCCGTGGCCGCAAAAGGAACTTCCGTCACGAAAGGGGCGGCGAACGAACAACAGGAGGACTGACTTTGAACGCTACCGCAAGCGGCGAACGCGAGTCGCGCAGCCTTTTCTTGACTCTGGTCAGGTTCCGCGAGTTAAGTATCATTATCTTTATTGTGCTGCTTATCGTTGTAGTTGCCATCAACACGCCCGCATTTCTGACTGTAGAAAATTTCCGCAATATCTTGCTCAATATCTCCATCCTGGTGATCGTTGCCCTGGGGCAGATGATGGTCATTATTACACGCGGTATTGACCTATCGGTCGGATCAATGATCGGCCTGGTGGCGATGATGGTTTCCTTTACGGTAGTTACCTTCCCGGGCGTATCGCCGCCGCTTGCTATTTTGCTGGGCATGCTTCTAGGCGCCATCCTCGGGAGTTTCAACGGCGTTATCATCACCGCAGGCAAGGTACCGCCAATCATTGCCACATTGGGCACGCTGAGCATCTATCGTGGAATGGTTTTTCTCTATAGCGGCGGTACCTGGATCAATTCATTTGAAATGCCGGATAGTTATCGCGCGTTGGCCAAGGCGGCCCCGCTGGGCGCGCCAAATATTATTCTATTCGCCGTTGTCGTTGCCGTGGTCGTCTATTTGTTTCTTGGCTATACACGCCCCGGACGCGATATTTATGCCGTGGGCAGCAACCCCGAAGCGGCCGTGGTCGCCGGCATTCCGGTCCAGCGCACGATCTTCATGGTATATGTGATTTCGGGCTTGTTGGCGGGCCTTGCCGCCGTCCTTTGGGCCTCTCGTTTCGAGTCGGCACAGACTAACACGGCCCTAGGTTTCGAGCTGCAGTCGGTTGCTGCAGATGTCGTGGGCGGCGTTAACATTTTCGGCGGTAGCGGTACCGTGATGGGCGTCATACTTGGCGCCTTCCTGTTGGGTACCATTGAAAACTCGCTGATAATGGTGCGTATCTCTCCGTTCTGGCAGCTAGCAGCCCAGGGCTTGCTGATACTGGTCGCTGTCGTTGTTGATTCAGCTATTCGCCGGCGCCTGGAGAGACTGGGTGGTGTGGGAGGAACGACATGAGCGCAACAACTCCGGATAACATCACGTCCACAACTGAACGAAACCAACAGCTTCGCGACTTCTTCCTGCGTTGGGAGTGGCTGCTGGTGCTGTTGATCCTTCTTGTTATTGTAGTGAATTCGCAGCTTTCTCCCTTCTTTTTGAACACGCGCAATATGATGCGGGCGACCTCCGATTTTATGGAGATAGGCCTGATGATGCTGCCAATGGTTTTTATCATTATAACGGGCAACATTGACCTCTCAGTGGCCTCGACGCTCGCTATGTGTGCCTCGCTTCTCGGTTATTTACACATCCAGGGCGTGAACATCTGGATCGCCGCCGCGGCAGCGCTTCTTCTGGGCGTGCTGGCAGGGGCTTTGAATGGCTTTCTTGTGGCTCGCGCTAAACTGCCGGCACTGGTGGTTACCCTTGGTACGTTCGCTTTCTACAGGGGTATGGCTTATGCTCTCCTTGGCGATCAGGCTGCGCGCGGCTATCCACCGGAATTCACTTTTCTTGGCCAGGGCACATTGGGCGCCATACGCCTGCCTTTTGCGGCCGTCGTTTTCATATTCTTTGCGATTATTTTTGGCCTGGTGCTGCATAAGACAACTTTCGGGCGCTATCTTTATACCATCGGCAACAGTGAGGAGGCTTCGCGTTACTCCGGCGTGCAGGTAGCGCGCATCAAGATGATTATCTTTATGGCTTCGGGCTTTATGGCGGCGCTTGCCGGGATTATTATTGCCGCGCGCTTTGGCAGCACGCGTCCAGACGTTGCCAATGGCATGGAGCTGGCGGTTATTACCGCTACTGTTCTTGGCGGCGTCAACATATTCGGCGGAAGCGGGACGATCATTGGGCCGATTCTTGCCCTACTATTAATTGGACTGATGCGCTTCGGGATGGGCCTGGTCAATGTGCAGGGGCAGGTACAGAGTATAGCAATTGGCCTTTTATTGATCTTATCCATACTTCTGCCAAATGTCGGGCGACAGATATCTCGCAGAGGAGTCCAGTTAAGGCGAAGCACACTGCTGTCAGCGGCGGTGCTGTTAGCCCTGTTCGCTTTCTTCATCTGGTTTTTCTTTTGGTCACGTACGCCGATCCTAGCCCAGTAAATAAGGAGGTGCTGCTAAGAGACGAAGTTACTCCGAAGAAGCTCGCTAGATTGATAGCCTGACTGCTCAGTAAGCTTTGGCCCCCAGGCGGCCAACAAGAAACAGCTGCACAGAGCCAGACGTTGAGTTCTTTTTAGCCATATCACTGTTGTATTTACTTCTCCAAAAAGGAGAAGCGAGGAGATAGAAATGATGAAAAAAAGTATTGTGATCTTGTTTGTGCTGGGGACGCTTGTGCTTGCCCTGGCCGCCTGCGGTGGACAGGTTCAGCAGGCCGTTGAGGAGGCCGCGCCCACCGTGCAGGCTGCTGTTGAAGAGGCAGCGCCCACAGTACAGGCTGCTGTTGAAGAGGCAGCAACCGCCGTAGAGGAAGCGGCCGAGGATACGGCTGCGGAGCCTGCGGAAGAGGAAATGGCCGAGGGCGGCGGCAATTACGTCCTCGTTCCCAAGAACCTGGGCAACCCCTATTTTGATACCGCCAACGTCGGCGCCCAGGAGGCGGCGGGCGAATTAGGTGTGGCAGTCACCTACCAGGGTTCGGCCGTGGCCGATGCGACCGAGCAGATCCAGCTTCTGAACTCGCTCATCGCCCAGAACGTCGACGGGTTGGCTATCTCGGCCAATGACGCCGACGCCCTTGTACCCACCGGCCAGGAAGCGATGGCTGCCGGTATCCCTGTCGTGACCTGGGATTCCGCCATTGCCCCTGAGGGTCGCAATGTTCATGTCGTTCAGGCAGAGTCGGACGGGATTGCCGAGGTCCAGCTGCAGATGGCTTCAGATCTCGCCGGTGGTGAAGGAGAGATTGCCATTCTCAGTGCCACGTCTACGGCGCCCAACCAGAATGAATGGATCGCGCTGATGGAAGAGAAGCTGCCTGATTACCCCGGCCTCAATCTGGTGGCCACGGTTTATGGGGACGACGAAGATGAGAAGAGCTACAACGAGGCGATCGGTCTGATGCAGACATATCCCGACCTGAAAGTCATCATCGCCCCGACAACGGTCGGTATCGCGGCCTCGGCGCGCGCCGTTCAGGACGCTGACCGGGTTGGCGAAGTATTCGTCACCGGTTTGGGCACACCGAACCAGATGCGCGAGTATGTCGAAAGCGGCGCCTCACCGCAGTTTGCCCTGTGGAATCCGGCCGACCTGGGCTACCTTGCCATCTATACCCTCAACGCGATTGCCAGCGGCGAGATCGCGGGCGAACCAGGTGACAGCTACGATGCAGGTAAGCTCGGGAGCTACGCCATCCGCGATGATGGTACGGTCCTTCTTGGCCCGCCCACGGTATTCGACGAGAACAATATCAACGACTTTGACTTCTAGCAGATAAGATCGAGTAAGCAGGGGGTACAGGGTGATTTGATCCCTGTACCCCTTTTTTGACACCTGAGAAATATCAGGAGATAAGAAAATGGGGCACCAACCACCAGACGCAGCAATTGAAAGCGCCTATACAGCGGCCAGGGAACGGTACGCAGCATTTGGCGTCGATACGGAAAAAGCATTGGCCAGGCTGGCGGATATTGCTATCAGCCTGCACTGCTGGCAGGGGGACGATGTCCTCGGATTTGAAGATCCGGACCGGGGATTGAGCGGCGGCATCATGGCTACCGGCAATTATCCCGGTAGGGCGCGGACGGCCGCTGAACTGCGCCGGGATCTGGATAAAGCGTACAGCCTCATTCCCGGCAGGCACCGCCTTAACTTGCATGCTATTTACCTCGAGACGGACTCAAAGGTGCCGCGAAACGAAATCCAGCCGCAGCATTTCGCCAACTGGGTGGCCTGGGCCCGGGAGAACGACCTCGGCCTTGATTTCAACCCGACCCTGTTCTCGCACCCCCTGGCGGACGATGGGTTTACGCTTTCCCACGCCGACGCCGGCATCCGGCAGTTCTGGATCGAACACTGCATCGCATGCCGCGAGATTGGGGCTTATTTTGGACGGGAGTTGGGCACGCCGGCCGTGACCAATATCTGGATTCCTGATGGTTATAAGGACAGTCCCGTGGATCGGGCCGCACCGCGCCAACGCCTGCTTGAGGCACTGGATGACGTGTTCGCCAGGGAACTGGATCCGATGTTCAATCTGGATGCTGTGGAGAGCAAACTGTTTGGCATCGGCTCGGAAAGTTATGTGGTCGGATCTCACGAATTTTACCTGGGTTACGCGACGTCAAGACAGAAGTTGCTTTGCCTCGACGCCGGTCATTTTCACCCGACAGAAACGATCTCCGATAAGATTTCGGCCGTTTTGTTTTATGTGCCGGAACTGCTGCTGCATGTCAGCCGGGGCGTGCGATGGGACAGCGATCATGTCGTGACCATGACCGATGATCTCCTGGCGATTACCCAGGAAATCGTGCGCGGCGGCTATTTGGAGCGGGTGCATATCGGTCTTGATTTCTTCGATGCCAGCATCAACCGCATCGCTGCCTGGACCATCGGCACGCGTAATGTCTTGCGGACCCTGTTGATGGCCCTGCTGGAGCCTCTCGACGAACTGCGTAAGCTGGAGTCTGAAGGCGATTTTACCTCGCGCCTGGCGCTGCTGGAAGCGCTGAAAGGCATGCCTTTTGGGGCGGTCTGGGATTATTATTGTTCGCAAAATGATGTTCCCGTTGGCTTCGCCTACCTCGATGAAATCAGATCCTATGAGGAGCAAGTGCTGGCGCTGCGGGCATAATTCCAGCGATCAGCATGGCAGCGAACTGAATAGGGCACCAGGGAAAACCACAAAATATACCATGAGAGTGTGTCGCAGGAAGCTTTCAACGTTAACCTTGATGGCATAATGAAAAGAACTCTCGAGAAATCGAGAATTCATTGGGGCGTTTATAGGTGCGACGACCGTGGCTGTGGGGGTGGTGTGGCAGGATATCATTGATCAGGAAGAAAACAAAGCCACCACAATTGCGCAAGTTGGGTTATAATAACAACATTTACCAGACTCTATCACTATGCTGTCCATGCCATCGTGAAGAAACAACAATCTTTTCCCGTCCGGCGCGACCTGGGATCACAGCTCCTGGTAATTTCCCTGGCTTTTGTGGGACTTCTTATTCTTGTGGGCGTCCTGTTCGATGCGTTCGCGCGCCAGAGGCTCCAGGATGATGTCAGCGCCGCCAACCTCGCCCTGGCACAGGTGATCGCGCAGGAAACAAACGCCATGATGGACAACGCCCTGCAGACGGTGCGTGAATTGGGCGATTATGAAGTAGTCAGATCGGCCGATACAGCGGGCATGGCGCCGCTGTTCCAAACGATCATGGCCGGGCGCAGCGATATTAATTTGACTTATCGCCTGGACGATCAGGGCATCATGCTTTTTCACTATCCGATCGATCCTGAGTCTACAGTGGGCACGGACTTTTCATTCCGCGATTACTTCCAAAGGGCGCTGACGAGCCATGATGCGCTTATTTCTCAGGGGCGTGTTTCGCCAACGACAAATGAACCGGTGGCCACAGCCGTCATGCCTTTGTGGGACGAGCAGGGCGCCTTCCTGGGGCTGGTTGGTACGAACCTGAGGCTGCAATCTTTGAGCAACACGCTGGCAAATATCGCCGAGCGTTATCGAGCGGGATCGCAGTTTGAGCTGCTGATTGTCGATCATACGGGCCAGACGGTCGCTCATTCCGACATCACAAGCCTGCTCGAAGATGAAAATGTGCGGCTGCCGGATGTGACATCGGCCGTGCTCAATTCGCAATCGGGAACATCTTTTGGCGATGGGCCTACAGGAGAACTTTATTATTACAGCTACGTTCCCATTCCCGATGTGGGTTGGGGCGTGATCGTCGGCCAGCCATCGGCCGTGGCCTTCGCCACGATCAGCGCATTCCGGCGCGGGCTGGCTATTACCGTGGCCAGCCTGATCGCGTTGGGAGTGCTTTTCTGGCTGGCGCTGTCTCGGCGGGTTGTCGGTCCGCTGGAGCGGCTCGCGGAATTCAGCCAGGAAGTGGGTCTGGAAGACGAGTTTTCGGCCGACTCCCATCGCGCTGCGCTGACGAGGCTCATCGAACGGCCGGACCAGATGGGCCTGCTCAGCCGCAGCCTCACCAGAATGCAGCAGGCGATCGAAGCCCGTCTGAATGAGGTCTCAACTCTCCTGGAAACAAGTACGGCCGTTGTATCTTCGCTTGACCAGGAGACCGTGCTCAACCGCATCCTGGAGCAGGCCGAGCGGCTGCTCGGCGTGCCTATGAGCGCTATCTTCGCCCTGGATGAACAACGCGGCATTTTTCGCGTCTATGCCAGCCGCGGGCTGCCTGATTGGTATACGGAACAGGCCACCATCAGCCCGGATGAACCCGGATCGGTGACCATGCGGGCCATTCGTGCCGGTGGGCCGATTCAGGTCAGCGACGCTGAGTCTAATCCTTCGTTCAAGCGCCATCGTGAAAGGGCGCGGGCGGCCGGATTCCGCTCTGTATTGGCTGTACCGCTGCCCGCGCAGCACACGCCGCCGGCTTCTTTGCTGGTTTTCCGGCCCGATGCACACGAGTTTACGCCGCGGGAAATCAATCTGCTGACTACTTTTGCCAACCACGCCTCGATGGCGATTGAAAACTCGGCCCTGTATGCGCGCAGCGATATGCGCCTTCAAGAGCAAACGCGCCGTCTTGAATCGCTGATTCAATCGATGCAGGATGGCCTGGTGTTGGAAGACGTGAACGGCCGTGTGCTGTATGCCAACCGCAGCATGGTCGAGTGGAGCGGTCTGGCGCCGGATGAAGTGACGGGCGTGCCCGTATCCGTGTTGATGGACGGGCTCATGGTGAACGTACGCGATCGAACGGCCGTTGAAGAAGAGATCGAGCGCGCCCTGGGTGAGCCGGGCGAAAGGCGTATCGTGTTCCCGCTCGACCTCGCGGATCGCCAGCGATATTTGCGCCTGATACTCTTTGACGTGACTGATCCAGCCGGTATGCCGATCGGCCGTGGGCGTATCTTGCAGGATATCACGCAGCGATATGAGCTGGACCGAATGAGGTCGAGGTTGATATCCACGGTATCACACGAACTGCGCACACCGCTCGCGGCGATCAAGGGGTATGCGTCTACTTTGTTGGCAGAGGATGTTGAATGGGATGCGGCGAGCCAAAACGAGTTCCTGAATATCATTTCCGATGAGACGGATCATTTGAGCGAGCTGGTTACCGATCTTCTGGATATGTCACGCATCGAGGCGGGCAATCTCAACGTCAAGCAAATCGCCTGCGATTTGCCCGATCTTGTGTGGCAGGCAGCGCAGCACGCGTACCCGTCGCCCGGCGACTCCCTGCAGGTAGATCTGCCAGTAGAATGTCCGGCAGTGCTTGTCGACCCGCAGCGAATCACGGCCGTGCTGCGCAACCTCATTGAAAACGCGGTGAAATATGGGGGTGAAGGCAAACCGGTGCGCATCAATGCCGTCCAGAATGGAGAATCGCTTATTGTTTATATCAGTGATGAAGGACCAGGGATTTCTCAATCACAGGCGATGCGCGTATTTGACAGTTTTTATCGCGTCGATAATGGTCTGACGCGGCAGATCACGGGCGCCGGCCTGGGATTGGCTATATCGCGCGGTTTCATACAGGCGCATGGCGGCGATATATGGATAGAACCATCGCTACAAGGCACCTGCGTGGCCTTTTCGCTGCCGCTTGCCTGACCCTGTACATGGGCAAACCTGTACAGCTGGTTTCCTCGAAGCTGATTTGCTCATGCATTTAGATTTCGACAGTAAGGGCGCCTTATGCGTCCATATCAGTCTGTCGAAAAACAAGAATAACTATGAATAAGACGTCGGTACTGGTAGTAGATGATGAAAAAGCGCTGCGCGACTTTGTGCAGCGCA
>JBJYWZ010000680.1:28133-34775 GCA_046259725.1 Promineifilaceae bacterium (SeqCode)
ACGTCGGTACTGGTAGTAGATGATGAAAAAGCGCTGCGCGACTTTGTGCAGCGCAATCTGGAGATACGTGGTTTCCAGGTGTTAAGCGCAGCCAATGGCCTGGAAGCGCTGGCCCTGTTCAATACTAACATTGTTGACCTTGTTGTGTTGGACTTGATGATGCCGCATATGGACGGTCTGGAGACGGTGCGGCGCATCCGTCAAAATTCATTGGTGCCGGTCATTGTCCTCTCGGCGCTTGGCGAAGAGGAAGACAAGATCCGGGCCCTGGATATGGGCGCGGATGATTATTTGACCAAACCTTTCGGCGTCGGAGAGCTCCTGTCGCGCATCCAGGCGGTGCTGCGCCGCAGCCGCTGGACACAACGAGATGTGCCGGAAAAGAGCCAGATCGTAAGCGGGGACCTGGTCGTAGACCGCGAGAGACGCGAGGTAACGCGCGGCGGCGTGCCGATTGAATTGACGCCTACTGAGTTCGAATTACTGGCCTACCTGATGGAAAACGCGGGGAAGGCGCTGCCGCATAAGGCTATCCTGAAGCACGTCTGGGGACCGGAGTATGGCCAGGAAACAGAATACCTGCGGGTTTATATTGGGAGACTGCGCCAGAGAATCGAGCCTGATCCTGGTTCACCGCAATATCTACTAACCATTCGCAGCATCGGCTACACGTTTGACGGAACGGTGGGCAAAAGTTAACAATAAAATCCTCCCGTTTTTATACAATTTTTACACTTCCCCGCCCATCTTTATTCTTTCTTTGCGTTATTTTCCTACACTTTGATTGAAGGATTTTGCCCGCGCGCCAACTGCCGGCAGCGCATGGCAGATCCCCGTTTTATTCAGCGGCCGGCAGCAGCGCCGACCAATAGATAGTAGGAGAGAATCGGATGCAAAGGAAATGGATTGTTTCACTTATTTTGATACTTGCCGTCATTCTATCCGCCTGCGGTGGGACGGCCGAGCCGAGCGCTTCGGATTCGACCGCGGAAGAGGCAAGCGCGCCGGCTGACACTGGATCAACTGCCGACACGGAAGAAAGCGTTGAGGAAGCTCCCAGCGAAAGCATGGGTGGTGAAAGCAACGTTGTTATTGGATTTACCACTTCACAAACCGGCAATCAGAATGTTTCGTCGGTGAGACAGGTGAACGGCCTGCAGCTGTGGATGGACGAGGTTAACGCCGCCGGAGGCATTGAGCTCAGCGACGGGACGACGATTACGTTTGAAGGGGTCTCGTATGATGATGAAAGCAATACCGATCGCGTGCAGGAATTGTATACACGGCTGGCGACCGAAGATGAAGCCGATTTTTTGATCAGCCCCTATTCCAGCGGCCTGACCGCGGCCGCGGCGGTGATCGCCGAGCAGTATGGCAAGGTCATGATTACCACAGGCGCCGCCTCGGATGATACCTATAAACAAGGTTTAACGACTGTTTTCCAGGCGTATACGCCGGCCAGCCGCTACCTCACCGGTGCGCTCGACTTGCTGCAGAATACCGATCCCGATGTCAGCAGGCTGGCATTTGTTTACGAGAACAGCAAGTTTTCAACTGATGTGGTCGAGGCGGCAAGAGCCTATGCCGAATCATTGGGCTACGAAGTTGTTTTGTTTGAGGGTTACGATCCGGAAACGGCCGATTTCGGGCCATTTATCAACAAGATTCAAGATTCGGAACCCGATGCTATTCTGGGCGGAGGTCATTTCCAGGACGGGAGCACGTTCGCCCGCCAGCTTGATGAGAAAAATGTAGCTGTCAAGTTCTTCACACTGCTGGTTGCCCCACCGGAGCCTGATTTCGCAGACCTGGGCCAGGCGGCCGTGGGCGTCATTGGCCCCAGCCAGTGGGAACCGCAGGCCTCGTTTACGGCCGATTCGGCGGCCGAAGCGGGCATGGAGTGGTTCGGGCCCAACAGCGAGGAGTTTGTGGCGGCGTATGAAGCGGCCTACGAAGGAGAAGAACCGTCCTACCATTCAGCCGGCGGTTACGCGGCGGGCCTTATCCTGCAGAAAGCGATTCTTGATGCGGACTCGGTCGATCCGGCGGCTGTACAGGCGGCGCTCGATGCCATGGATTTACTGACCTTCTTCGGGCACATCCAGTTTGACACATCGGAAGAGGCGCATGGCCTGCAGACCGGCCATTCGATGGTTTACATTCAGTGGCAGGATGAAGACGGGCTTGTCAAAGAGGTGGTGTGGCCTCTGGAAGGGGCAACGAAAGAATTGTTGTACCCCATGCCTTAACGTAAGTAATCGTCAGGTGCAGGATGCACAGCCTGTATTCTGCACCTGACTTATTTCAAGGGAGGCAGTAATGGACCTATTAATACCTTCTCTTATCGACGGGCTTCTGCTGGGCTTTGTGTATGGCATCGCGGCCATGGGCCTGACGCTTATCTGGGGTGTGATGAATGTCATTAATCTGGCGCACGGCGCGATTATGGCCCTGGGTATGTTCGGAGTGTATTTAATCTTTACCTTTCTAGGTATCCATCCTTACCTCGCTCTGGTGCTGGTGGCGGGATTGGGCCTGGTACTGGGCATCGTGATTTACTTCGTGGCCGTCAATCGCGTGATCGACGCGCCGCACCTGTCATCGCTGCTATCGACGTTTGCGGTGAATATGATCATTATCGGATTGGGCACGGCCGTGTTTACGGCTTCGCCGCGGAATGTTGATTTCAGCATGGGCAGCTTCACGGCCGGATCGGTCACGGTTTTGGGAACGCGCGTGATGGCGGCGGTGCTGTCAATTGCGGTGACAGGGGGCCTTTACCTCTTCTTGTATCGCAGCCGCAACGGCCGTTATGTGCGCGCGGTGGCCAATAATCGAGACGCCGCCGAGCTGATGGGCGTGCCCTCCACGCGTATCCTGGGTCTCAGTTTTGGTATCGGGACGATGCTGGCGGCGATTGCCGGCGCCCTCATCGCCACATTTTTCCCTTTCACGATCCTGGCCGGAGGCTCTTATGAACTGAAGAGTTTTATCATCGGTGTTCTGGGCGGGCTGGGAAATCCCGTAGGCGCGCTGCTTGCAGGCCTGATCCTGGGCGGAATGGAGGGCATTATTCCCGCTTTCCTGCCGACGACGTGGGTGCCGATTTTGGAATTTATCTTTTTTGTCTTGATTTTGCTCTTCCGTCCTCAAGGGCTTTTTGGAGGTGACAAGTCATGAGCGAAGCTCCTGCAAGTAGTTCTACTTCCGGGCGGACGGCCGTGGACTTCAATGCCCTTACGCGACGATATGCAGGGCTCATTCTGCCGTTGATTATTGTCCTGGGCCTGATAGCCTGGCCCTCGATCACGGGCAAAGATATCACGCGCGAAACGATGTTCACGGTCCTGCTGTCCATTGCGCTGGCCTCCAGCCTGAACATCCTCCTGGGCTACACCGGGTACGTCAGTTTCGGCCATGTTGTGTTCTTTGGTCTGGGGGGGTATGTGGGCATTTACCTGATGAGTGTTCAGGGCTGGTCGCTGTGGCTGGCGATGGCTGCCGGGGGCCTGGCCGCAGGGCTGCTGGCCTTTATACTGGGCAAGGCCATTCTGCGCCTGCGGGGAGGCTACTTCGCACTGGCTACCATTGGCATTAATGAAGCGATGCGCGCGACAATCAACAATATGAAAATCTTTGGCGGGCCGGTGGGGATGACCCTCAATTTTCAGATTTACAAGGATTATGGAGGTGCGGCGCAGGCCTTGTGGCTCAGCTTTTATATCCTGTCGGCGGTTACGCTGGTGGTCGTCATCGGCAGCTTTTTCATTCGTACGTCCAAATTTGGCCTGGGTCTTCTGGCTATTCGCGAGGATGAAGATGCGGCGGAAATCATGGGCGTCGTGGCGCCCAATGCCAAGACGTGGGCTTATGTGCTTTCGGCCATCGCCCCAGGCATATTGGGCGTGCTCTTCTTTTTTAAGAACGGCAGCATTGAACCGGCGCCCGCTTTCCGGCTGCATTTCTCTATCGAAATGATCGTGATGGTCATGCTGGGCGGCCAGGGGACCGTACTCGGCCCAATCGTCGGCGGTCTCGGCTACCAGAGTCTGCGCGGCTTCTTGTTGACCAACTCCATTTTCAAGAATATCCAACTCGCCGTGGCCGGCGGCCTGCTGCTGCTGATTGTTCTGTTCGTACCCAGAGGCGTCGTGGGCTGGCTGCGCACACGGTTCCCGAAACTGAGGAGGGTGTTGATATGATTTTGCAGGTAGAGGGTGTGAGTAAGCAGTTCGGAGGCTTGCAGGCGCTGGAGGATGTCACGTTTGACCTGCCTGAAGGCCAGATTATGGGCCTGATCGGGCCGAACGGAGCGGGAAAAACGACCCTTTTTAATTGTATCAGCGGCGTTTACGAGCCGACTGCCGGACGCGTCATTTTTCGCGGCGAAGATATCACGGGCGTAAAGCCGTACTACATCGCCAAGAAGGGTATGGCGCGCACGCACCAGATTGTACGGCCGTTGGAAGAGCTCACCGTATTGGAGAACGTTATGGTAGGGGCCTGCTTCGGACAGGAAGATTATGGCCTTAGAGAGGCGCGGCATGTCGCCGAAGAAATCATGGGCTTTGTCGGGCTCAGCGAGCGGGCTGAACAACTGGCCGGCAGTCTGAACGTGGGGCAGAAAAAGCGGCTTGAAATGGCTCGTTCATTAGCCGCACAGCCTTATCTGCTGCTCTTGGATGAGGTGCTGGCCGGTCTGAACCCCTCAGAAATCAGCCAGATGGTGGATATCGTGAAGGCCATTCGCAGTGAACGGGATACGACGATCATCATGATCGAGCACGTGATGCATGCGGTGATGAATGTTTCCGACCGAATCGTGGTTCTCGATTATGGTAAGCAGTTGGCGGAAGGCACGCCGCAGGAAGTCGCCGAGAACGCCAAAGTTATTGAGGCTTACCTGGGCGATCCGAAACTGGCCGAACGACTGCTGCAGGAAGGAGGTTAACAATGGCAATTCTGGAGATCCGTGACGTTACCTCCGGCTATGGCGAGGTGCAGATACTTTGGGGCACGAGCATGGAGCTGCAAGAGGGCCAGTTGACTTCCCTGGTCGGCGCTAACGGGGCGGGCAAAACGACCACCATGCGCACGATCATGGGACTGCTGAAACCATGGCAGGGATCTATCTGGTTTAACGGCCAGGACATCAGCAAGCTGTCCGCACATGAAAAAGCGGAAATGGGCGTTATTCTGGTCCCCGAAGGCCGGCAGTTGTTTACGGACATGTCTATCGAAGAGAATCTGGAAATGGGCGCTTCGCCGGAACGGGCACGGCCGCATTTTGAACAGAACCTGGAGCGCGTGTATGAACTATTCCCCCGGCTTAAAGAGCGCCGCTTGCAGAAGGCGGGCACGCTGAGCGGGGGTGAACAGCAAATGCTGGCGGTCGCCCGCGGCATTATGTCCGAACCCATCGTCTTGATGATTGACGAGCTTTCTCTCGGTCTGGCTCCCGTCCTGGTATTGGACCTGTTCCAGACTTTGCAGAAGCTCAAGCAAGAGGGGCTGACGATGCTGCTTGTTGAGCAGAACGTGCAGATGGCCCTGGCAGTCAGTGATTACGCATTTGTGTTGTCACACGGCAGGGTGGAATTGGACGGGCCGAGCAGCGAGCTGGCAAAGAATGAACACGTGCGGGCGGCATATTTGGGACTCTAGAAACCAACCAAGCAGTCTTTTCGGGAGAAGAGAGGAATGGTGAAAAGAGCCGGGCTCGCTGTTGAGCCCGGCTCTTTTTGGAGCTGCGGACGTCTCGCGAACGGCCGCAGCAGGAGAAGTACCTTATCATCCAGGGACCAGGTGGCGGGCCGGCGCTACCACCAATCGTCGGACCTTGTTAGGTATGCTGAACGTGGTAGCCGGCGTGCCGGGTGCATCAGTTCTTCAGCTAAGCAGATAAATAGATCTCAGGCCCCCGCGGTTCCTGCCGGCTGGCCCAACGCATTGCGGGCCAGGAAGTCTTCTACCCAGAGGATGTTGTCTCCGGCTCGCTGGAATGTTTGCTGGAGGGTGCGCATGGTGGCTTCTTCCTCTACCTGTTCGGTGACAAACCAGCGCAGGAACTCCTGGGTTGCAAAATCGCCTTCGTCTTTGGCCATTTGCATCAGATGGTTGATCTGGCCGGTGACGGTCTTTTCCCAATCGAGAGAGAGATCGGCCGTGTCGGCAGCTTTCTCAAAGGTGTACTTTGGCTTATTTAAAGCCGGAATTTCGACCGGGCAGTCGTTGTCGATGAGATAATGGACGAACTTCATGGCATGCGTATCTTCCTCGTCGGCCTGGCGGTAGAAGAATTGTGCCAGCTGTGGAAGATCATCGGTGTCGAAATAAGCGGCGATACTCAGATACTGCAGTTTGGCACCGAATTCGTGTCCAATTTGTTCATTTAAGGCGGCAACTATTTTGGAATCGAGTTTCATTTCTAGCTCCTTATTTTAGTAGAACATCTTTCCGTTCAAACGGTAAAGCAATTTGTTGAAATTAACAAGTTTAGCAGATAGTTTTAATTGAATTGGCGGCAGGTTCATCACTCAAGATCTTGTTGGGATTGAAACAGGCGCGCCGATTGATTAACGACGCAGTCGTAGTGAATTTCCAACAACCAACAAGCTGCTGCCAGCCATTGCCAGCGCAGCG
>JBJYWZ010000681.1:0-4335 GCA_046259725.1 Promineifilaceae bacterium (SeqCode)
AGTGGATTCGGCGATGATTGGCTGCGAATCGGGGGCATTAAGATATTTGCCGATGGCGCGCTGGGGCCCCGCACCGCGGCCATGGTCGAACCATATGAAAATGAACCCGACAATTACGGAATCGTCGTAACAGACAAAGAAGAAATGATGGCTGCTGCCGAGGTTGCCAGCGCGAACGGCCTCAGCCTGACCATCCATGCGATTGGCGATCGCGCGAACCATGACGTCCTGGATGTCTATGAAGCGGTCAGAAGCAAAAACAACGGCGGGAGAAAACTGCGCCACCGCATTGAACATGTGCAGATCCTGCATCCGAACGATCTCAATCGCCTGGCCGAACTGGATGTTATCGCTTCCATGCAGCCCCTGCATGCGACATCGGATATGGAAGTCGCCGATGCGCATTGGGGAGAGAGGACTCGCTATGCTTACGCCATCCGCACCGTGCTCGACAGCGGCGCGACCGTTGTCTTTGGCTCAGATGCGCCGATTGAAATCATTGACCCGCTACCGGGCATTCACGCTGCGGTAACGAGAAGGAGCGCTGACGGCCGTCCCGGCCCCGATGGCTGGCATCCCGAGCAGCGCCTGACGGTCGAAGAAGCAGTACGAGGTTTCACGACGGCGGCCGCGTATACAAGCGGTCAGGAGCAGAAGTCAGGTACGATCACGCCCGGTAAGCGCGCAGACCTGACTATCATGGAAAGGGACATCTTCGAGATACCTAAAGACGAGCTGCTTGAGGCGGGCATTGCGGGAACGATAGTTGGCGGTGAATTCCGCTTCCGTACCTGGTAAAGAGACCCGGCAGGTCACTCGCCGGGTCGTATGAACTTAAGCGCCTAGTTCTCTTTTTACAGACCTGATTTGGTCTCCTCGACCAGGTGGTCTACAACCGCTTTGAGCGCTTCCTCGGAGTTATCGTCTCCCCCGTTTTGTTCGTAGACTTTGACCTGCCTGTCGGCGCTGCTCCCATTTTTCAGAATCGTTCGCACATATTCAACTTCTTCGCGGCTGTTGAGATCGTCAACCACATCATCCAGTATTTCCAGCAGTTCGTCCATAAGTGTAGCAAAAGGGACCTCTTCTTCGCGGCCGAAATCAACCATTTCAGAATCAATGCCGTAACGAACCGCGCGCCATTTGTTTTCGACAACATGGATATAGCGGTAGTTTCGCCAGGACATATTTTGCCGCCGCAGCTTGATCAATTTGGCGCAGATAGCCTGGAAGAGAGCCGCGATACAGACCGCTTCCTCAACGGTTGTACAAATATCGGTGATGCGCAGCTCGAGCGTATCGAACAATGCGTGTGGCCGTATATCCCACCAGATTTTTCCTTGATCAGGGGGCTTGGTCGCGATTTTGCCGCTTGCTTCTGTTTGCCGGCCATATTTAGCTCTCTTGCCGAAAGCGCCGATACGGGCAAGCATGAGTTCGTAATTCCTGTATTCGTCGTAGGAGACAAATGAATGCGGTATTCCGGTGCGCGGCATCGCCTCGAAAACGACACTGCGATAAGACTTGAGACCTGTATCGCGGCCGTGCCAGAACGGCGAACTGGTTGAGAGAGCCAGCAGGTGCGGAACGAAATATCGCGCCTGGTTCATCACCTCAATCATCAAATTTCTCGCTTCAGGCGTCGATCCAAAGCCCACATGCACGTGCATGCCGAAAATCAACAAACGTCTGGCCACGCCCTGCATATCATCCAGCAGCTCGCGGTACCGTTCCCCTTCCGTGATGGTCTGATCCTGCCAGCTGGCAAAAGGGTGTGTTGAGGCGGCGGCGATGGCGACGCCGTTTCGCTCCGCCATCTCACAAACGGCGCTACGCAGGCGGACGATCTCGTTACGAACGCCCTTAATATCCTGGCAAACCCTGCTGCCAACTTCTACCTGAGACTGCATAAACTCGGGTTTCAGGTGCAGACTATCCGCCGCCTGCTTGTCCTGGGAGAGCAATTCGCTGATATATGCGTACAGATCGCGCGATTGGGGATCGATGATCTGATACTCCTCTTCAACGCCGAGGGTTAAGGGTGGGGTAGGCACGCTCATACGATTGCTCTCCTTGCTGACGATGGTTTCAGGCGCGATTATAGCACGCGAGATCACAAGGTGCGCTAGAAAAGATGTAATATTACCAATTGCGCAGCATTTCTACCAGAAGACGCACACCAAAGCCGGTTGCGCCGTTTTGTGTATAAGGCTTTATCGGCTTATCCAGCATGGCCACGCCGGCGATGTCCAGATGCGCCCAGGTGTAGTCTGTGAACTCGCGCAAAAAGACCGCGCTCGTTCCAACGCCGCCCATTCTCCCACCGCTGTTTTTCATATCGGCCACGTCCGAGTCGATTGTTTTGCGATATTCATCCCAGAGCGGGAGCGGCCACAGCCGTTCGCTGGTTTTCTCGCCGGCGGCCACGAGCTTATCGCTGAGCGTCGATTCGTTGGCGAATACCCCTGCTGCAATACCTTCACCCAGGGCAACGACACAGGAGCCGGTGAGGGTCGCCAGATCGATCACGGCGTCCGGTTTGTAATGTTGAGCAAAGACCAGGGCATCGGCCAGGACCATGCGACCTTCGGCATCGGTGCTGATGATTTCAATTGTTTTGCCGTTACTGGCAGTGATGACATCCGCCGGACGATAGGCGTCGGCATCAGGCATATTTTCCGTACAGGGCGTGATGCCGACGACGTGAAGAGGCAGGTCCATTTCGGCAATCACGCGCATTGCGCCCAGGACAGCCGCGGCTCCGCCCATATCCCCTTTCATGGATCCCATCCCTGCGACCGGCTTAAGGCTGATGCCGCCGGTATCGAAGGTGATACCTTTGCCTACCAGAATAATCGTATCCATGTCAGGCTCGCCGGCATTGTGTTCGAGGACGATAAATTTGGGTTTTTCTCCGGCTCCCTTGGCCACGGCCAGGAAGGCGCCCATGTTGTTCTCGCGCGCCCATTTGCGCCCGCCAACAAAACAGCCCAATCCAAATTCACCAGCGATTTCTTCGGCCGTTTCGGCCATGTGGGTCGGCGTGGCCAGATTAGCAGGCATATTCACCAGTGTCCTGGCGAGGATCACGCCCGCCGCCACGCTCTCGGCATCTTTTTTACCTTCTTCTATGTCCGCCAGTTTGTCTTCTTCAAATTCGACGATCGAAAAAGTAGCAATTTCATGATCATCTTCATCGGACTGTTTTACCAACGGATAGCGATAGAGCGCCAGGAGCGTGCCTTCGACTGTGGCCTGGGCGGCGCTGGAGACGGGCAACCCGGCGATACCTGCGCCATGGACAATAGAAGCCACGTGGTTCGCCTTGAGCTCACGCGCCCGTTTGACGGCCACAGCCGCGGCCTGGCGAACGCCTTCAAGCGTGAAGTCTCCGCGATCTCCCATCCCGACAATAATCACGCGGCGAGCACTGATAAGGCCGCGCGGGTATAGCACGGCGAGTTCGCCAGCTTTGCCGCGAAAATCGCCGCCGGCAATAAGGTCGCTGATGGCGCCATTCAGAGCGACGTCTACCGCGCCGGTCGCACCTCCAGGCGTGGTGACGCCCTCAAAGAGATTGACAATTATCGTATCGGCCGAAGCGGTCGAAATATCACCCTGTTCAACATTGATTTTCATCGACTGTTCCTTGTTTTCTATGCAAAAAATCGTTACCGTGAGGCTTTGGTTGTATACTTACCTGACAATAATGCATGGTGCCTAATTGTACCATGCAACAAAACTCTACCTAAGCAAACCTGACCGAATTGAGTCGTCCGCGAGGTGAACTTTATATGAAAGTGAATTTCTATGCTACATTGCGCCAGATCGTCGGCCAAAAGACTGTTGAGCTCGATCTTCCCGAGGGGACGACGGCTATCCAACTTGTGGAAGCCGTCATGGAACAGTATCCGCGCATGCGGCCTGAGCTTGTTGACGAGAATGGCGATCTTCATGGGCATATTCACTTGTTTGTCAATGGTCGAGACGCGCCTTTTCTAGAAAACCAGTTGGATACGGTCGTCAAACCGACCGACAAGATAGACATTTTCCCACCCGTAGGTGGAGGATAGATTGTGGCGACGGAAACGCAGCTTCATGCGATCCCCCTCTGGTTGCTGAGGGAATACCTGGTAGAAACGGGGGGTCAGGCCGTGGCGGAAGATCTGGTTATCGGCGACGATTGGCGGGCGAAATTGGAAAAGCAGCCGCCGCGTCAAATTGGGTCCTTGAGAGTGGGCATTGTCAAAATAACACTAGAAGGATCGTCTGCGGCATTGGGGGAGGTGCTTCCGCAGCTTGAAAAGAAAACGATGCGCGCCGGAGCGTAAGAAA
>JBJYWZ010000682.1:0-2761 GCA_046259725.1 Promineifilaceae bacterium (SeqCode)
TAACGGTGTTAATACCGGGATCACATAGAAGGAGCGTAGTACCATGAAAAGGCTTTATCTGATTACTTTTATTGTTCTGTTGGCCTCGCTGCTTGCCGCCTGCGGCGGTTCGGACGCGGCGCAGGCGCCGGCGCAGCCTGAGGGGGAAACGGCCGTTTCCGAAGCCGCGCAGGAAAGCACCGTCGAAGAACCCGCGGAGGAAGCGGTTGCGCCAACCGAAGCGCCGGAACCGACGGACGAACCGACCGCCGAACCGGAGCCGACCGAAGCGCCGGAGCCGACGCCCGAACCGACCGCGGAGCCGGCGGAAGAAGCCGCCTCGTCCGGCGAGGGTTGGGGCGAATCGGGCAGCACCGCGCAGAGCGCCTGCGATCACCCGTATTTTCCCCTACGCACAGGGACCACCTGGACAATGGTCGGGGAAGAAGGCGACCCGATCACCTGGGAAGTGGCCAACGTGGAAGGTGACATGCAGTCGGCGACGGCCGATATGGTGCTGCAGTCCGGAGACCTGGAACTGCACTATACCTGGGAATGTTCCGCAGATGGCGGGCTGGTTTCTTTTGATTTCGGCACGCGCGGGCTGGGCGCGCTGGGCACAGAGCTGACGATCGAGTCCAGCGAAGGGACGGGGATGTTCCTGCCTCCTCTGGAAGAACTGGAGCCCGGGTTTTCCTGGGACAGCAGTTTTCACAGCACCTACTCAATTGTGCAGCCGGAAGGGGACGCTGAATTGGAGCTCAGCGGGGAAATGGACACCGCGCAGACCAGCACGGTGATTAATAACGACCCGGTAACGTTCAACGAGCAGACCGTGCCCGGCCTGCTCGTGCAGCAGGACAGCGAAATTACCATGGTGATGTCGATGATGGGCAGCGATATCACGAACGTGATGGATATGGGCTCTGAAATGCAGTTGGGTTGGGGCCTGGGCATGCTGAGCCAGACTTCCTCCACCGACCTGGGAGACGTCTCGATGGAAGCGACGGAGATCTACGTGCCGTAGAGAAAGAGAGAATATGGACACAGTGGGGCACAGAGATATTCTATGTGATCCCAGTGTCTCCTCTGTGTCCTTCGCCACGCTGCCACGTTGCCAGCTGTCACCTGCCACGGTTGGCAATCGCAAATTGGTTACTGACTTCGTAATTATGCCCCTTCCCCGTTAAAAACCCGTGAAGAGGAAATAGAACGCCTGTTCTATGACACTCCTCCGTGACATAATGGTGGCGTAACGACATAAAACCGGATCAGCGTCACGCACCGATTTCATGTTGTTACGTTCAGAGGGCCGGGGCAGGTCCGCCGGCTTATGCCTGCCCCGGTCTTCGCGTGCGGCCGCGCCTCTGCGGCAGCGTCTTCCAATATATATAGCGGCCGACCGTCGCAAAGCTGGCGTGCCCATGCGAGCGCCAGCCGGCCGCCGGCGGCCAGAGGAGCATTCATGTCACCCGTCCGCAAATTCACTACCGACGAAGCCAGGATCGTGTCCCTGGCGCAAGAGTTCAGCCCAAGCTACTTTCGCGAATACCTGATGTGGGCGCATGTCTGGCGCATCGATCCCGATAACGGCCGCGGCTCCCTTCCTGCCCCGGTCGGCAAGGCCCTGCAGCGCGGCCAGGACCTTTTCTGGGATGTTCTGGACGGCGAAACGGCGTGCGTGCAGTGTTATCACGCCTCGGAGATACGCGTTCGTCTGCAGAGACTTCTGGAGGAGAGCAGATGAACAGCCAGGAGACATTGAGGGATGTTGTACGTTCTTTGAAAGGCGCGCCGGCCGCGATCTTCCTGGCCCAGGTGCTGCACAGCGGCCCGCAAACCGTACGTATGTTGAGCGCGGACACAGGGTACTCGGACAAGGTTGTGCGCCAGGGACTGCTTCATTTACAGCACATGGGTCTCTCTTATCGTGACAGTGATCTGCGCGCCTGGTACCTGGTGCCCGGATCGCAGGTGTTGGAACATCTGGGTGGGGCGGCAGCCGCCGCGGGCAGTACAGAAACGGCCGTTCGCGGAGTTGATCCGAATCCCTCAGCGAACGCTGCGGCGGAGTTATCCACAGAGTTATCCACAGGGCGGCAATGGCCCGGTAAGGCGGAAGAAATTTCCGCCAGCGGCGCACAAATTGGTGCTGTGCCGTCCGCAGACGCGCCGGAGTGGCAAGAAGCAACGAACAACGGGTGGGAGAAGTGTGCACCGGAGAGGGAAGAAAGTTCCGCTTCCGCCGCAGGTTCTCCCGGCAGCGGGCGTACAAAGTCTTCTTCGCGTGCTGCTTTACTTACTACTACTACAGCTAAAACAGCAGATTATGAAAATTCAGCAGGTGTAAGTAAGTATGCACGGTCCGAAAACGAAAAAAACAGCCGTGTTCCAGCCTCCGCAGGCAGTCTGATGTTCTGGCTGACACGCGGCGGCATCGCGCCGGGTTCTCCCAAAATGCGCGAGATACTGTCGTTGAAACCGGAGCTGGAGACAGTCAAGGCGCATGTCCTTGAGCGCCAGGCGCTGGTGCGCGAGAACAGCGAAATCGCATCTCACTATGGCGTCGGCCTGTTAATCCGCAAGCTGCTGGACGGCGATCCTCCCCCACCGATGCGCTGCGAAACCTGCCTGGAGCTGCCGGACCATCGTGGCTGGTGTCTTTGCGATTATGAGGCGGTGATGACGAGATAGCGGCCGACAAAAGTAGCGATATCCCAAAAATTGCTGCCATTTCCTGACTGTTTTGCGCAGCCGGGAAGCCATTTTTTGCCAAAGCACC
>JBJYWZ010000683.1:0-1606 GCA_046259725.1 Promineifilaceae bacterium (SeqCode)
TTCGTCTATATAAGTGCGGGAGAAAGTATGGCGAACGATAAAGAAAAGCGGCTGGCGCTGGCCAAAACATTCGACCGGAAGACGCTGGCCGCGATCTACGACGAGTATCACACACCTATCTACCGCTACATTTCCCGGCAAGTGGAAGATATGGAAACAGCACGCGATCTCACTTCTGATGTCTTTAACCGATTCCTGAACGCACTCGAAAGCGGTCAGGGACCGGATAAGAGCATCAAGTCGTGGTTGTATCGCGCCGCGCACAACATCGTCGTCGATCATTATCGCCGCAGGAAGTTTCACGATCATCTGCCCCTGCCCGAACAGGTAGCGGCGGAGGGTCATGATCCGGCCTACGAGGCGGAGCTCAGCCTGGCTGCCGGTAGAGTTCGTAGTGCACTGCAGACTCTAACGCCGGACCAGCGCCAGGTGATCACGCTCAAGTTCCTGGCAGGCTTCTCAAACGCCGAGGTCGCCGAAATTATGGACAAACCGGTGGGCTCGGTGAAAGCATTGCAGCACCGCGGGCTGGCTTCCTTGCAGCGCCAACTGATCCCAATAAAGGAGCATGTTTCGTGAACACCAGAGATCAAGCGGATATCCTGGACCAGGCACTCGAAGAGGTTCTTGAGCAGAAATTCGATTGGGATTTGTCGGCCTTAGCCGTCGACGGTGCGCCGCAAGACGCGGACGAGGTCGATCGCATGGTCGCCGCGGCGACGATGGTCAGCCATATGCCCTCGCTGCCGCTGCCTGATGAGTCCATTCTGGCCGCAGACCGTGAACAGTTCCTGGGGCGGATCGCTGAGCTGCCCGCCCCAAACGGTCACGCAGACGGCCAGATCAGCCGCCTGCCCTGGTTGGCACAGCGTATCTCCAGGAAGAACACCCAAGCAAAGAAAAAGGAGCCCAAACCCATGTTAACTTTACTTGTCAAAGCAGCCCTGATCGTGACGATCATCATTTCATCTCTGGGGGGAACGGTCGCCCTATCGTCGGCGACCACTTTGCCGGGTTCGCCCGTTTACCAGGTGAAATTGATGTTGGAAGAGACCCGGCTCTCGATGACGGCCGATCCGGCAAAACAAATGGCGCTGCACCTGGCATTCGCCCAGGACCGCGCGCAGGAAATGGCCGCCATGGCCGCGCTCGATCGCGTACCCGATCGGGCGCATATGGACAACTACCGGGCGCACTGGCGCGAAGCCCTGCAGTACGCCGCCGAGCTTCCTGATGCCGCCCTGCAGGCGGCAATGGTCCAGGCGCAGACAATGGCCGCCGAGCAAGAAACGATGCTCGTTCAGGCGCAGGTTGGCGCCGGGGAGCAGGTTCAGGAACGCCTGCAAGAAGGTACACAAACAATGGCCCACGTGCAGGCCGCTCTGCAAATTGGTCTGCGCAGTGAAAATACCTATCGCTGGCGCATGCAGCACCTGCCCGAGGATTGGCCCGGTTTAGGCGCCGGTTTTGGATTCGGGCCCGGCGCTCCCGCGGCTGAAGGCGAGGTCCGCGGCGGATTCTCGGTGGGGCCCGCCTACGGCCCTGGTGATGGAACTGGTCCTGTTGGTCCAGGCGAAGGTGAAGGCCCCTACGGCCCCGGTGAAGG
>JBJYWZ010000684.1:0-2740 GCA_046259725.1 Promineifilaceae bacterium (SeqCode)
AGGGCCGCACCCGGACTATGTGTAGCTTGTGAGTCAGGGCATACTGAAGACCCATCAGATCCTGAGTGACCTTACTCAGGGCATAAGCACTCAGCGGGCGCAAGGGGGTCTCTTCGTCTATGGGCAGATCCTCGGGCGAGACGAGGCCATACTCTTCGCTGGAACCCACCACCAGCACCTGGCACGTCGGTTTGACCCGGGCCACGCCCTCCAGCACGTTCAACTGCATCCTGATATTGGTTTCCAGTGTTCCCCATGGGTCGCGCCGAGAGGCCGAAACAAGGGGTTGTGCCGCCAGATGAAAGATGACGTCTGGTTGAGCCTGCTTCAGAATGAAGGTCATCACATCCAAGCGGGAGAGCTCTGCTGGATAGAGTTCCAGGCGGCCATAGAGATCCGCGATGTTGCCATAGGGTCCGAAAACCGTGCCAGCCACCTCCCAGTTGGAGGATTGGAGCAGATACTCGGCCAGATGACTGCCCACGAATCCAGAGATACCGGTGATGAGTGCTTTCAAGCCGCCCTCCAACGCCGGGGACCCCGCTGGCCCCGACAGATCGCAGGCTATTATACCTCACTTTGGGTGTCACCGCAAAGGTAGGTGACGAGTATACCGCAAAAGTGTGGGGGGAGGCTGAGGTACCCAGAGGCAGGACAGCGTTGACCGAGGAGCCAGGCATCGGATATACTGGTGGGGCATGGAGTTACTGGTCGAAGTGAAGGAGTAACAAGCAGGAGGTAGAACTCATGTATCGCCAGATGTCGCGTGCCCAGCGTGAAGCCGTCTTCTTGGAGAGAGCCGCACAGATGTACGCTGCCTTGGAGGACTGGTACGATCAGCATCCCAAGGCTAGCTTTGGAGAGATTGAGGCACAGGCTCGTCGTCTGCGGCACGAGTTGATGGGCGAGGGACTGGCAGTCTTGATCAATGGTCGGGACACTGGACATCAACTGGAAGCACCTTCGTGTTCGGTGTGTGGTCATGCCATGGAATACAAAGGGCACCGGAGATGGGGGATATCGGGCTTGGAAGGTGAGACGACATTGATGCGAGCCTACTACGTTTGCCCGGAGTGTGAGGGGGAGACGCTTTTTCCCCCTGGACCGGAAGCTGCTGTTACGAGCGGATCATTGGAGTGAGGGAGCGGCACGGGTCGCCACGCGACACGGGCTGCTGGCCAAGTCGTTTGATCTGGCTGCGGAGGCATACGCGGATGCGGTAGGCACGTCTATGTCATCCGATAGTCTACGCCGTATCACAGAAGGTTGGGGACACAGGGTGGCAGAACAGCAGCGAGAGGCTGCGGAACGAGCCAATGTGCCCGCGCAACGAGGGGAGAGTCCCCAAGAGCGGCGGTTGGATGAGGTACAGCCCATTCTCGGGCAAGCGAATGTCTCGACCGATGGGGGAATGGTCTTGATTCGGGGCGAGGGATGGAAAGAGGTGAAGCTGACCACCATCTCTGAGGTAGAAGTCAGGCCCGCGACAGAGCGTCCCGCAAAGGAAGAGAGTGCGAGTCGGCGCGCGGGAGACCCATTGGTGAAGCTGAAAGGACATAGCTACCAAGCAGGGTTATGGGATGCAGACACGATGGCCCTGCATCAATATGCTGAAGGGCTACGAAGAGGGATAGATCGCTGCCAACGGCTGAGTTCTGTCAACGACGGGGCACCATGGATTGAGCGTATCACGGACCTCAACTTCCCGGAAGCCGTACAGATCCTGGATTGGTCCCATGCTAAGGGAAAGCTCTGGACAGTCAGCAAAGCAGTCTTTGGCGAACAGTCTCCTGAAGGGAAAGGATGGGTGGAAGAGCGATTAGCCCACTTGTGGTCAGGAGAGGTTAAGAAGGTAGAAACCGCCCTGGAAGAACTAGACTTGGACCAAAAGCGGTGGCCTGACGAGGTGCGTCAGGCACCGGGATACTTCGAGGGCAATCGGAAGCGTATGCGCTACGATGAGTTTCGGGCAGAGGGCTATCCTATCGGGAGTGGCACCGTGGAGAGCGGGATCAACACCGTGATTCACCATCGGATGAAGCGACCTGGACGGGGGTGGGAGCGGTCGAATGGACAAGCCATGCTAGCCGGGTTGAGCGAGCTACACAGTGCTCGCTTCGACCAAGCCTGGACGGCCACTCTGCCTTTGGCTGCTTAGCAGCTTCCCACAGTTCTGCGCTATACTGGTGCCGCACCGAGTGCTTGACCGGCCGACTGGGGTGTGTTATACTCGGACCGAATGGGAGAGAGCACAGCGGATGAGGGAAGAAGGAGAGAGGGATCGTTGACTGCGCAGAACGATCGCCAGAGATTGGGCCGGCGGGGCGAGCAACTGGCTGCCCAACAACTCGAGGCCAAGGGGTTCGACATTGTGGCGCGCAACTGGCGTTGCGAGACGGGGGAACTGGATCTGGTGGCGCGAGACGGCGAATGCCTGGTCGCGGTCGAGGTGCGCACGCGGCGGGGCCAGTCGATGGGCTCGCCGGAGGAGTCGATCACGACCGCCAAGCAAGCGCGCCTCATCGCCCTGGGCGAGGCATACGTACAGGAGAGCGGCTGGGACGGCAACTGGCGCATCGACGTGGTGGCGATCGAAATGGACAGGCGCGGGCGCGTGCTGCGAGTGGCGCATTATGAGAATGCCGTCACCGGCTGAGGGAGCCAACTCCCAGCCGGGCAGTCACGGGCATCCCTTGCGGGAGTTCGAAAATTGATGCCCGCGGGCGACCGGCTCCCGCCG
>JBJYWZ010000685.1:0-1716 GCA_046259725.1 Promineifilaceae bacterium (SeqCode)
CCTTTCAAAATCCCGACGACCAGCTCTTTAAGCGCTCCGTCTATGCGGAAGTGGCATTTGGGCCGCAGAACCTGGGATTCAGTGAGGAAGAGGTAGAAACGGCCGTTTCCGAGGCCCTGGCAATAACCGGGCTGAGTGAGGATATGGAGACGCACCCGCACGATCTGCACAGCTCGCAGCGCCGCATGGTAGCCCTGGCGGCGACGCTGGCCATGCGCACGCCCGTGGTCGTCATCGACGAGCCCACCATCGGCCAGGACGCGGCCGGTGTGCAGCGCCTGAGCAATATCGTGGCCCAGCTTAAGCGCGACGGCCGCAGTGTGATCGCCATCTCGCACAACATTGATTTTTGCGCGCTGAATTTCGAGCGCATCCTGGTCATGGCCCACGGCCGTATTCTCAGCGACGGTCCTCCGCAGGTGATCTTCACGCAGAACGACATCCTGCAGGAAGCGCACGTCGAACCGCCGCAGATCAATCGCCTGGCGCGCGAATTGGGCCTTGGCGAAGGCATTATCGACAGCGCGGCCTTTCTGTCGGTGCTTAAATAACACGGACAGCGGAGAAGTCAGCAACTTTCTATTCTTTGAGGTCATTCAGATGGTATACATTCTCGGCAATCTGATCGTCGATTTCTTGCTCTACATCGAAGAGTTCCCGGTTGAGGCGCGAGCGCTGCAGGGGGTTTCGCATGTGGCCATTGGCCCCGGCGGCGCCTGCAATGTTTCCATCATGGCCGCACGTTTTGGCCTGCCGGTGACCAGCCTCGGTGAAATCGGCGAGGATTATTTCGGACAGATCGTCCTCAGCGGCTTGCAGCGCGAAGGCATCGACACCGGTAAGATTATAGTCAACGAGAGTGGTTCGACGCCCGTGGCCGGCGTCCTCGTCGATCCGCAGAGCGAGCCAGGCTACCTGGGCTACCCCGGCGAACAATCCATCGTGACCCTGCCGGATCAGTGGCGTGAAGCCCTTTATTACAGCGACGGCCTCTTTGTAGACGGCTGGATCGAGTACGAAGCCATGGCCGGCGTGATCCTGGAAGCCCTGCAGGCGGCGCGCGAAGGGGGCGCGAAAACCTTCTTCGATCCCGGGCCCGGCAACCCACGCCAGGATAACGCCTGGCATTGTGATGCCGCCGCCCTTTCCACCGTCGTCCTTCTCACCGAAACGGAGCTGAAGACGCTGACTGGCGAGGTCGACCGCGACCGCGGGGCGCGTGTGCTGCTGGCAAATGGCTCCGAGCTCGTAATCGTCAAGCGCGGTCCTGATGGCTGCATGCTCTACCAGGCCGATCGCGTCCTGGACGTACCCGGCCTGCCGCTCAAGGCCGTCGACGCCACTGGCGCGGGGGACAGCCTGGCCGGTTCCGTGATTTACGGCACGTTGAACAATCTCTCCTTCGAAGCCCTGGGCACACTGGCCAATGCCACTGGCAACGCCAAGGTGCTGAAGATCGGCACGGGCCACCAGGTGCCGACCGTGGACGAGATTCGCGCCGTGCTCGACCAGTTTGATCTGAAAGTGCCCGGCTGGCACTGAGCGCAGCAGCAAAACATCTACCTGGAAAATCCAAAGAAATAATGACCGTTGATACAATCATTTCCAATTGTGATGCCCTGGTGCCCGGCGAGGGCGCGCGCCTGACCGTTCGCAAAGGATGCGATATTTTGATTCAAGACGGCCGTATCGCCGCCATCCGCGACACGGCCGCGC
>JBJYWZ010000686.1:0-1535 GCA_046259725.1 Promineifilaceae bacterium (SeqCode)
CGGGAACTGCCCGATTACGAAAGCCATTTGCAGCGGCAGGTTGAGCAGGAGCCGGACCTGCTGCAGATTACCTCGAATTAGACTTTTCCTCTCCCCACCCCACATTCCTACAAGCGCACCTGGGACTGCAAATCCCAGGCTGAAAGAAAAGCCTGTTGAAACAGGCTAAACGTGTATTCACGCGCAGGTGCATTCATTACCGGCTGTAGGTCCCAGCACGGCAAGAGAAAGGCGCCGGTCGATTGACCGGCGCCCGTAGCCGGCTGCTGTCTTAATGGGGAACGGCTACCAGGAGTTCAGCCAGGCGCTGCCATGTTTCGCGGGCGCCCGATTCCATACCTGACTCGACCATGCCATCGTAGTCCTCAAGCGTGCCGTAGACGGCCGTGACGGTCATGCGCGTCCTGCCGCCGGGCATCTCTTCGAGCACGGAGGTCTCGGTGCTTTCATGGCCCGGCCCGATAGGCTCGAAGTTGAAGGTCTGCACCAGGCGGTGCGGGGGATCCAGCTCCTTATAGACGCCGCTGAAGGGCATTTCATTGCCCTGTTCGTCTTCGCTGATGAAGCGCCAGCGGCCGCCGACACGGACATCCATCGTTTCAACACGGGTCGGGTATTTGGCCGGGCCCCACCAGCGGGGGATGAGATCGGGATCAGTGATGGTGCGCCATACGACTTCCGCTGGGGCTTCGAAGACGCGTTCAATAACGACGGTGCGTTCGGGGCGATTGAAGGTAAAGTTTGTCTCAGTCATCGTAATATCTCCTTGTTTTTGGTTTGGATAGGGATCCTGTGGACAGGGATGGCGCCAGGCCAATGGCGGCGCCGCTCACGTTTCGTCCGCGGATGCACGTTCGTCGAGCAAATCTTCCAGGCGGTCGAAGCGATCGTTCCACATCTGCCGGGTGCGTTGGGCCCACGCTTCCAGCTCGCCAACGGCGGTGGGATTGATGCTGTAGAGGCGCTTCTGGGCATCTCTCTCGACGCGCACGAGGTCAGCCTCACGCAGAATCTTGAGGTGCTGGGAGATGGCCTGGGGGGTGACGTCGAAATGCTCGTAGATGTCCGAGGCAGGCAGCTGTCCCTGCCGGGCCAGTATCTCCATGATCTTTCTGCGTGTAGGCTCTGCCAGAGCCGCGAAAACGTCCATGGGAGTATTATAAAGTATTTGCTTAATTAAGTCAATACTTAAATAAACAAGCGGCGGGTAGCAGGATCGGCGGTGAACTGACCCCGATTTAGTGGACTCATGGTAGAGGATTGGGGCGAGGGGTGGAAGGTTGCAGCAAGGTTTGGGCGGGGAGTGTGGTCTGGGGTATTATGGCCGGGTTGAGCCGGGTGGATTTTTAAGCCGGCTGGGAGCATGGTGATGAAGGATATTGATGGGTTGATCTCGCAGATGACGCTGGAGGAGAAGGCATCGCTCTGTTCGGGGTTGAATTTCTGGTACTTGAAGGGGATCGAACGGCTGGATATCCCCTCGATTATGGTGACGGATGGGCCGCATGGGCTGCGCAAACAGGCGGGGGCCGGCG
>JBJYWZ010000687.1:0-2759 GCA_046259725.1 Promineifilaceae bacterium (SeqCode)
TGCCGCTGCCGCGGTTTGCCACCACGATCTTGCCGCCCTGCGGGCTGCCCCCTTGAGCCAGGGCGCTGCCTGAGATCAGCAGGGCCGCCAGTAAACTAAACAGTACAATCCAAAGGGAACGCTTCATGAGACTCTCCTTTTTGCGCTCAGCGCGCAAGCCAGGGGTGAACAACGTCACCCGTCCAATAGAGACCTCAAGCGTAGCGCCCCTTCATTACGGAATTCTTACACCCGCCTTATCATTCCGTTACCTCCTGCTTGACGCGTTTTTTAAGCGCACTCGTGAGCCTTTCCAGCGCCTGCGACCTGTCGCCCGGATCCAGGTGAATATCCAGGATACAAAAGCTGTCCAGGTGTTCTCGTGCTTCCAACAGTGCAGTCTCTAGCTCTTCCTCTGTATGCACGTCAAAGCCCTTTCCCGCGCCGAGTATCTCGGGAATCCGGCTGAATTTCCAGGGATGAATATCATTGAACCGCCCGTCCAGCATCGGCCGTTCCGTCCCATACCCGCCATTGTTCAATACAAGAACGATGGGATTCAATCCAAACCGGGCCGTGGTTGATAATTCCATACCCGTCATCTGGAAGGCCCCATCTCCAACCAGGACCAGCGGCCTCAAATCGGGTCTGGCCAGCTGCACGCCGATACTGGCCGGCACGGCAAAGCCCAGAGACGTGTAATAGGCCGGCGAGGTGAATTCCGACGCGCAGTGGATCGTCATATCGATAGCTGCGAACATCGCATCCCCGGGATCGGCGATCACGGCCGTACTATCCTCCAGAAAGGCGTTCAAGCGCTGAAACAAATAGTTCACCGTGATTGCTTTGTCCGGCGCCGGTTCGCAGGCCGGGGCTTTGGGCGGGTTCGTGATACCGGCCGCTGGCTGCCTGCTGTCGATTGAATCCGCCAGGGCCGTTATGAAATCTTCCATATCCACGCCTTCATAGACATGGTGGTGAATGGATACCCGCTCGCTGCTCACCGATATCGCCTTGGTCTGATCCAGGTGCGCGGTATAGATGCCGAGGTTGACGTCGCTCATGAAAACGCCCAATAAAATCAGGCAGTCACTAGTTTCAATAGTGTTACTGACCTCCTCGCGGCCCATAGCCCCCTCGTAGACGCCCAGGTACAGCGGGTGATCTTCTCTGACCACGGATTTACTGAGAATAGTCGCCGCGGCCGGGATATTGCTCTTCTCCAGGAACTGCCGCAGCGTCTCCTGCAAGCCGAAGCGCTGCATTTCCACCCCGGCAATAATCACCGGCTTTTCAGCCTTGTTAATCAGCGCCGCCGCCTCGCTGACCGCTTCCTGCAGGGCGCCGTCCTCGCCGGGCTGCTTTTCACCCCCTGGCCGCTGGCCGGGAGTGACCGGTGCGGCAATCATATCTCGCGGCAGTTCCAGATAAACCGGCCGTTTATAGCGTAGGGCCATGTCAAACAGGCGATCAATTTCGCTGCCGGCGCTCAGCGCATCATCCAGCACTGCCGCGGCCACGGTCAGTTCTTCGAATACCTTCAGCTGTGTGTCAAAATTGCGGACTTTATGATGCAGCAAAGGCTGCCGGGTGCGTTCGCTCACGCCCGGAGCGCCGCTAATGACGATGACCGGCGACTTTTCGGCGTATGCCTGTGCTGTTGTATTGGCCACTTTCAAACCGCCTACGGAGTAGGTGATGCAAACCGCTCCCAGCCCGTTAAATCGCGCGTAGGCGTCCGCCGCGAAGCCGGCGCCCTGTTCATCACAGGTATTGATCACCGCCAGGGGGCTTCCTTCCAACGCGTTGTAAAAGCCGAGGACATAATCACCCGGCACGCCAAAGACATGCCCGACGCCATGATCAATCAGCGTCTGAATCAAATAACTGCTTATCGTATGTGTGGTACTCACCAGACCTCCATGCTCGCTGCCCTAAAAATTGTGCGCACATCTTATCCGCTCCAGCCCCCATAAGTCAAAATTAACCACGAATTGATGATGTCGAGTCACGGGGTCAGGTAATCAGCTTGTCAGCTGGCAACTGCTTACTGATAACTGCTTCCATTCCACCCTGCCACTTTGCAACCTTGCACCCTTGCCACTTTTCCATTAATCATTAAACTTCCTCTCTATGTCCTATCCAGAAACCATTGCTTCTCAACTCAACATACGGCCGTCTCAAGCCGCCGCGGCCATTGAACTCATGGACGGCGGCAACACGCTGCCCTTCATCGCCCGCTACCGCAAAGAAATGACCAGCAGCCTCGATGAGGAGCAGCTGCGCGATATTGCCGACCTCCTGCGTCGCCTTCGCGCCCTCGACGAACGGCGCGAGACCATCCTCGCCGCCATTGCTGCCCAGGACAAGCTGACCCCCGAGCTGCAAGCGCAGCTTCGCGCTGCCGAAACGCTCACCGCCCTTGAGGACCTTTACCAACCTTACAAGAAAAAGCGCAGCACCCGCGCCTCTGTCGCCCGGGAGAAAGGGCTCGAACCTCTGGCCGGGCTGATCCTGGATCAGCCTCTCGGCCGCCAAACGGCCGAACAGCTGGCCGCGCCCTATATAACGCCTGATGTGCCGACGGCCGAAGAAGCCCTGGCCGGCGCGCGCGACATCGTCGCCGAAACCATCGCCGACCACGCCGCCGTGCGCAGCCTTACCCGCGAAAAAGCCCTGCAGTACGCTAATATCGAGGTGAGTTACATCAAAGATGCCGCCGACGAGAAACGGCGCTACGAGCTCTATTACGATTATTCGCAGCGCGTCGACCGCATCCG
>JBJYWZ010000688.1:0-1911 GCA_046259725.1 Promineifilaceae bacterium (SeqCode)
CGATCTCCTGGTTGACCTGCATGGTGCCCAGCTGGGCGGCAAAGGCACCCCCCGTACGCCCGGCCATGACGATGCCGGTCATAATGGCCGCCATCAGGCGCACCATGGCGATGCCCACCAGGTCGGCCACGTAGATCTGGGCCCCGAACAGCTGGAGCTGGATAGCGCCGATAAAGGCCAGGATCAATCCCACCAGAAAGCAGATCAAAGAAACGATCGGCAGCGCCTGGCCCCCGCAGGCCTCCATGATAAGCCCCAGGTCGCTTTTGCGGAACTGGGCCTTGCCGCGCAGCAAATTCAGAAAGGCAATCACCGTATCGCCGATAAAGGCCAGCATATCGCCCGCCGCCTTGAAGAAATCGACGGTTTCGTTGCCCACGTGGGCGAGAAACGGCACCTTTTCCCCGGCCTTGCGGGCGTCTTTTTTCGCCGGCACCGCCGCGGCCAGCGCCAGCAGCTTCCTGGCCCCTTCCGGCAGACCGCTCTCCTCTACGGTGATCTTTTTGTGGGCGCTGAATTCGCTTAACTGCTTCAGGAAAATCAGCAGCCCGCTGTCCCACTCGGCCAGTTCCCGGGTGTCGAAGGCGATGCGTCCGATCGTCGGCATGTCCTCGAGCGCGTGCAGCACTTCATCGACCGACGGCAGCTCCTGCCCCAGCTTCCAGCTGCCGGCCAGTGCCACCGTCAGCGTGTCTTCTTCCGTTTTCTGAAGTTGCATATTCCCGGAAGCCGGCATTGGTCTCCTTCTCCCTTACTTAAAATTCTAAATTAAAACCTTCGTGCTGCTTTTATCACCCTGGTCTTCACAGTCTCTGGCGTATCTTGCGCGGAGAATCCGGATCGTCGCCGAGGGCGATGGCCTTCGGATTGATGTAACTCCTTTTGCGAAGCTCATCGAAAGAGAGGTGTGTGTCGAGCGCTCCGAGCCCATAGGCATACTGGGCGCATAACCGGACAGGAGCACCTTCCAATTGTATTTCACCCGTCCCTCGAAGGTACGGACATGCCGCACCAGGTTGGTGGTGCAGTTTGTGGCCTGCGTATTATACCATTCCGGGGATTTCCTCAAGGAATTAATCTGCCGGATGTCTGCCATGAAAAACTTGCGGGCGTTATTTGGAGACATCCTCAGGCGATAAAGATAGACGTCTTCCCGCGGTTCCCTAAAATCCGTTCGGACCCGAATCAGGTCGCGCTCATCCCCTACCACGTAGTAAAGTTCGTACTGCTTAAAGAAGCCTTTGAGGGTGGAGTACCCCTCGCCTTGCTCCTTGCGGGTTTCAATGGAGAAGGCCACGAAGTCCCTTTCCTGAAACCCGAAGCTGATAGGATAATGACTGGGGCGCAGATCAGAATAACGATTAGAGTTATGATTCGCCGCATAGCTCGTTCTTTACAGCAGGAAGTTTAAAAGCATGTATCGGGTTGTCGACCTGGACGCACAGCGCTTTGGAAAGCGCCGCATATCTAAAAAGATGAGTATAACAAAATCCGTTCAACACCGGCTAATAGTCTCAGAGGCCGGCTTTCAATGCTCGGTCAGGGTTCTTTCAGGTTCTCCAAAAGAATTCTGCGCACCTCCTCGATGGCCTGCGGTGTCTCCTGCGCGGAGTGTCCGGAATGAACGATAAGCTCGGAGGCCACACCATCAATGTGGGCGCTCCTGTAGGACACGACGCCGTCGTTTTAATCTTCTTTCGGATCCTCGGGATTCTTCACGGCAATGATGTAGTGAGACGTGATTCCCGGAGCGATGAGGATCGATGAATACGTCTTTATAAATGGACTGTCCGGATCCACGTTGTCGGTGCTTCGCGGGATTTCGCCCTTTAAGGCTCGTGTTGAGACGGCCTCCGGGTTGCGTGCAATGACCTCCTGCAGTGGGCTGAGAAGAGTAGAAGGTAGCGAGAT
>JBJYWZ010000689.1:0-1741 GCA_046259725.1 Promineifilaceae bacterium (SeqCode)
AGCATGATTGCGTTTTTGTTTGTCGTACTATATCATTAACGCTGTGCTTACAGTGCGTGCGCTGCCCTTTGCGGCCGCGCATTGAGCGGTTCCATCAGTGAGGTTGAGGAGGCCAGTTAACAGCAATGAATAACGATTCGCAAAACGATCGCCCGGGCGAAGCGCAGCGTCCCGGCGACCAGATCGAAATTGGCGACATAATGGAAAGTCGCGGTATTGCCGTTGGCCAGGGCGCAACGGCCATTCATGTCGACGCCATGGGCGATGTTGGCGACGTCATCACCGGCACCAAGATCAGCCTTGTCAACCGCGCCGCGCTGCAGCGCACGGCCAGTAAGCGCCAGATCGCCCGGCCGCCTGAAGACTACATCCGGCGTGAGGAAGAAGAAGCAGCTCTGGCCGAGCTGCTCACGGCCGACACCGGCGATTTCCATACCGTTTTTCTCCACGGCCTGCCCGGCGCGGGCAAGAGCTGGCTCGCGCGCCATGTGGCCAACGCGCTGGAAGAAACCTTTGTCGACGGCACCCTGGGCACTGACCTGCATACAACAAACATTCGCACGGCCGTGTGGAACTTCATCGAGCCATATGACGAGACCATCAGCCGTACCAGTCTGACCAACGCCGGCGAATTCACCGCCGCGATGCAGACGGCGCTTGGCGACCGGCGCGTTCTGATCGTGCTCGACCAACTGGAGACATGGCGTGACAACTGGCAGGAACTGCGCAACTGGCTGCCGTACAAATGCCGCCGCACCGTCGTGCTGCTGATCGCCCACCAGCCCCCGCCCAGGCTGCGTGAAAATGAAAGCAGCTACCGCCTCTCCGGCATGGCACCGGGCGAAGCGCTAAAGATGTTTACGCAGCTGCTGCGCGGTGAGGACAGTGTGATCGAATGCGACGATGAGACGATGTTGGCCCTGGCCAAGCAGCTCGACTATATACCGGGCGCGATCAGCGCCGTAGCCCGCGACATCAACGTCAAATTAGTTTCACCGGAAGATTATCTGGCAGCGCTCATTGCCGGGCGTACGCAGCATGACGTCACCGCGCGCCTGGCGGGTTTAGAGACAGTTTTCCAGGATCTGCCGCAGGAAGGCCAGGCGCTTTTCCCCTTTCTGGGTATCTTACGCAACGTGCCCTGGCAGATGGATGATCTCATCGCCATATCGCTGAAGTCCAACCATGAAATTGAGATAGGCCTGGCGCAGCTAAAGCGCGCTGGTTTTCTGGAGATTCTGGAATCAGGTGCTTACCAGACGCCGGTAACGATTGCTGAATTTGCGCTGCACAAGCTGAAGGAAACGGGCGGCGAACCGCTGGTGGAAGCGACGATGACCTTGCGCAGCGTCGATATGCTGCGCAAAGTGGAGCTCATTCTGCGTTATGTGCGGCAGTCGCTGTTGAGCGAATGCTGGCAAGATGAGCGGACGCGCGAGGTAATCATGAACAGCGTCGCCGGCGAGTTTTCCAGCAGCGCGGCGGCCAGCATCGCGCGCTCGGAGGAAACGAGCCTCTTCGCCATGCCGCTTAATCCGCTCGAAGATTTTTTCGAAGATTTTGTCATCAGCAACCATCCGTATGTGCAGCAATGGCTCGATATGCTGCAGGCTTCTAACTTTCCCGTGATTCGCCGCCAGCTTGAAGATGTCTTTGACTGGGCCATGGCACAGGAGGATTGGAATCTGGTACGCCGTTTCGTCAGCCGCGTGGGCGTCAACAGTTCCTGGATCGTGGACAC
>JBJYWZ010000690.1:0-7485 GCA_046259725.1 Promineifilaceae bacterium (SeqCode)
CGGCATTCTTCACGACACGATCAACGGCGACGCGCGCGCCTTCAACGGCCGAATCTATCTGGACCACGGTTCCTTCGGGCAGATCAGGATCATATTCCCAGACATCTTCTTCCGGCGCCGGCACTATGTCACTGAATACCGGTTCCGATTTTTCGACCTCACGGCCCATGCTCGTACTATACATTTTGAAGGTCAGCGCCTCAAACTCCGTGTTATAGTAATTCTCTATCAGCAAATGGTGTGGTGTATTGTTGATGAACTTCATGTCGACGATGGGTGAAAAGACCGTAGCGTCCATGCCGGGTCCTTCGCCATCATCGTAATAATGCAGCATGTAACCATGTTCCCAGCGTTCAGTAATCGGGAACCCGGCCAGGAATGCGTTCTGGTAAAGGGTCGTGCTGACCTGGCACACGCCGCCTCCAACGCCCTCGATAGTACGGCCGCCGACGATGATCAAACCTTGTTCATAGCCGTCCGCTTCGCTGACACTGCCCAGGTATTTATTGAACGAAAATTCCTCGCCCGGCGCGACGACAACACCGAAAAAATTGGCGGCCGAACGGGCTATATTATGTTTGCGCGCATCAGTCGAGCCGTAGAACCAGGTCGTCGTCTCCGTGATCAATTCCGTGATGCCAAGTTCCGCCGATGTGGCGTCAGAATTCACCACGGGTACGATCTCTTCGAGCTGGAAAGGAACGGAACGGTTGGCCGTTCTCACCTGCGCCAGGAACTGGTCGGCAGTTGCGTCTACGTTCAATTCACGGCCGTTTATATGCGGCGCGACGAGTACTAACTGCCGCGTGTCATCATCAAAATAGAAGCGTGCGTTGACCGGGTCGCGGTAGAGCTGGTCGGCATAAGGGCGCAGCCAGTGACGCACGGCATTTTCGTCGATGATGATCTCCTGCCGAAAAGTACCGTCCGCTTCCTGGTGTACATCCACGCGCATCCAGCTTGCTAACGTTTCCTGCGGCAGGATGATGGGGTCCAGGTCCAATTCATCCAGCGGCTCGGCAAGGTAAAAGGTAACCGGACCGCTCAGAATTTGTTGGATTTCCTCGGCAACGGCCGCATCGTCATACAATGTAGGGCTGGTCTCGTGAACAAGCAGTTCCACGTTGGCGTCTCGATACTCGCTGAGCGGCTGCATCAATCTGGCACGCAGGTCGGCCGTGTCGAGCACGCGGCCAGGCTGGCCGGGATCGAATTGGGCGGCATTGTCAGAGTAGCTGATTGCCGCGTTTACTGCCGGTTGATCGATCTCTTCCGCCAGATCCAAAATAGTTTCGTCCAACTTGCTTTCATCAAAGAAGATTACCGGGGCGACAGAGCTGCCATAATACCAGCTTGAGAAGCTGTCTCTGAGCCGTGTTAACGGCCCACCGCTGCGCCCGATGCTCATTGCCTCGCTTACGGCCTGCTGGCGATCATAGACCATGCCCAGGTCAGTAAAGGAACGCGTCCATTGTTCGCCAGTGGCGGGATCGACAAGTGTCACCTGCTTATCGGCAATGTGTGGGGAGACATCTGCCGCCAGCAGGGCGGCCTCGGTGGCCGTTTTGCCGCTTACGTCAACGTCGCCGATGGAGACGCCGGTGAGGATGCGTTCTCTGTGTGCATCGCGGTACTCAGCTCCCATGAATGCCAGCAGCAGGGTAAGCAGAGCCAGCGTTACCAGTGGTGGTAAGAAGAAAAAGCCTAATTTGCGGCTGAGGCGAGAACTTTTCGCCGGTTCCTGTTGTGCTGCAGCTTGCATATGTCTTTGCCCAAAATCCTGTTTGGCGCCGGTAATTATAACAAGGGTGCCAGAAGCGTCTCAGAAGGTTAATTCAGGATTCAGGCAAATACGGTTGCCAGTGGCCAGTAAACAGTCAATAGTGGAAGGACCGTGACCCGTCCTGAATAGGTTTTACTGGTCAATGTCGTAAGCTGGTATCTCGGCGAGGCGATCATCGACCTGGATGAGGTAGTAGGGCAGCCAGGCTACGCCGAGGAAATCGAGATGGATGTCTTTCTTGTATGGCGGCACGGGAATCTCGTCGTATTCCTCCGCGACCTCCATCCAATGATCTTCCAGGCCGTCTATCTCTTCCTCAAGTTCAGCTTTCAGCTCGACAATTTGCTGCTTTAGATCGGCGATTTCATCGATGGATTCCTGAACGTCTTCTTCCGCTTTTGAGCGCCGCCCCCGTTTGGACATCGCAGTGGAAAGGCTGCGCCTGCGCCCTTTGAAGAAGCTGAAAACGGTCTCGGCGTAGGACGTATACTCTTCCTGCTTGCGGCGTGAAAGAGCGGCCTGATCGTCGGACAGCTCGCGTTCTTCACGCTTCAATTTCGTCTCCAGGCTGTCCAGTTTGCGCTGATATTTTTCCTCCAGCTTATCTTCCTCATCCTGGAGCTTTTTGTCAGCCGCGTCCACGCACATTTGCCGGAATTCTTCCATACTCTCGTCCGGACCGGCATAGACGCCAAGCGCTTCGTTTGCTTTGACGGTCATGGGGACCTCGCGATAGATCCATGCCACCAGGTCGCTCTTGAGGTCGCTGAATGAACTATTCTCGTCAAAGGGTATTTCCAGCGCAGAAAAACGCGCGCCGTCATGTGGTTCGTTGTCCAGTTGTTTCAGATCGAGCGGATCTATCTGGAATTCTTCCCAATCCACACGGCCGTTCGCGCGAACATCATGCACCAGGAAAGCGAGTTCCTGATCATGCTTGATGTCATACTTGCGCGCGTTGTAGAGGACACTCGCCTGGCCGAAGAGCACGGGCTGGTAAAGCAAGCCGGCAACAGACGCATTCAGCGGTAACGATCGCCCGGCCCTGGCAACCGCTTCTTCCGGCTCCAGCGTGGGTGCGATGAATATTTCGCCGGCCCCTTTCGGCAGTGGCGGCCGGGTGCGCGTTCCGGGCAGATCGCCAATCTCGCCGGCAGTCTCCGGAACAACAGCGGCAGGAGCCACAGCCGTATCTACAGCGGTTTTCTGCTGCTTTGGCTTGCCTGCTTCCTCGCTTGAGGTCGCTTGCGCACCCGCCAGCGCGTTCATAGCCGGTATCTGGATGCGCGTCATGGGACCGGCGAGGTAATTCATGGCCCATCTGGTCTGGAACAAGACCGATTCTTTTTCGTGTACATTGCGGGCAACAAAGACCCGCTTGCCCAACGAGGAGATGGCATCGGACAGGGTCTTTCTATCCGGCCCGCCGCCGGCGGCGCCGGCCAGTCCGTCAAGCAGGCGATCTTTGTCGCGCGCCGTTGCCAGACGGCCGATAAACCAGGTTCCGGCGTTAGACAGCGCTTTGTAATCGACGTCCACCGGGTTCTGCGTGGCCAGCAGCAGGCCGACGCCGAAAGCGCGCGCCTGCTTCAGCAAACGCAGCATGGGTTCTTTCGAGGGCGGATTGCTTGTCGGTGGCAGATAGCCGAATATCTCATCGAAGTAGACCAGCGTGCGCAGCGATCCGGTGCCGCTTTGCGTGCGCATCCACGTCTCGACTGCGCTGAAGAGGAGGGTCACGAAGAACATGCGCTCCTGATCGGCGAGGTGGGCGATGTAGAATACCGAGTGGCGCGGACGGCCGTCTTCATCATACAGCAGTGTCTGGATATCGAGAGGGTCACCTTCAATCCAGGCCTGAAAGGATGGAGAGGCGACCAGATTGTTAAACTTCGCCGCCAGTGCAAAGCGATCCTTATCAGGGAAAAAGGCGTCTGTTGAGAGAAAGCCGACCTTGTCGAAAGGGGGCGTCTGGATCTGCATGATCAACTCGCCAAGGTCAAGGTCCTGGCCCTGACTCCATGCATTTTCGAAGATGTTGGCCAGGAGCACATGCTCGCGCGAGGTCACCGGATCAACGTCGGTCAGGCCAATGAGACCCAGAAGCGCCGTGGCCGTGCTGGCAATTTGCTCGCGTATGAGCTCGCGGTTGCTTTCCCAGACGATTTCCGGCGCGGAGAGAGAGGCCATGATATTTAGCGGCAGACCGGCGTCAGATCCCGGCGTATAAATCGCGAAGCGCGCGCTGTCTTTCAGCGCCTGCAGACGATCCCCGGCAATGCCCCAGCCATCGAGGCCGCTGCGCCATAATTCGGCCGTTTCTTCTGATGCCTCTTCGAGGGTCTTGCCTTCTCTACGCACCTGATCAGGATTGATCCAGGGTGCAAAATCCTGCGGCAGCAGATCAGGGAAATGGAGCAGGGTGTTGGTAATATCGCCCTTGGGGTCAATCATCAGGGCCGGGATTCCCAGCAAGGCAGCCTCCTCCAGCATGTCGATACAGAGCCCGGTCTTACCGGAACCGGTCATGCCGACAACCACGCCATGCGTCGTCAGATCATCCGGGTCATAGAACAGTTCCTTGTCCTGCGTCTGGCCGGAGTCTAAATCCCACTGCCTTCCTATGTATAGTTTTCCAGCGGTGTCAATCATGATTACTATGCTCGCTTACCAATTTGTTCGCCTTCAATAATTAGTTCGGGTTGTTCAACTATGCCAACGCTTTTGCTGATGGAATTGGTCCACATACCATTCTGAAAGCTGCCGGGCAGCCAGCGAATTATTCAAAGAACCCGGCGATTCGTCAATGGCGATCTGATCGAGGAGGCAGCGTATTTCGTTCAGTCAAGCGGCTTGTAGGCGAAGACGAGGTCGTACTCGACCTGCCAGGGCAAAAGTTCGACACTTTGCAGGCCAAGATCTTTCAGGTGCTCCTGAAACTGCGGCGGCGTGCGGTAGCGTCCCAGGAATGATTTTCCTTCCCAGCCGCGGCGGCGCGTGACCATGAGCACGCCTCCGGGGCGCAGGACGCGGCTCATTTCGCGCAGCGCGTCCGTATCGTTGGGGAAGAATTCTAACGCTTCGAGGCAGGAGACGGCATCAAAGGAGGCGTCAGGAAACGGCAGATCGGCGGCCGTTTGCTGCACCAGGGAGACACGACAGCCATAGGGCCGCAGCTTGTCTCTGGCGATGCGCAGCATGCGTGCCGCGGCGTCCAGACCGATGACACGGCCGTTGAAAGTCGCCTCTTCCAGCAAGAAGTGCGGAAATCTGCCCGTGCCGGTGGCCACATCCAATACGAGCGGCGCCGGCCGCCGCTGCAGGCGGGCGAGTAAGGGACGGACGACAAAGAACTGCTCCGCCTGGGGATCAAACTGCTTGATGCCGTCGTAGCGATCGGCCGTTATGTCGTACAGCCAGACGACGACGCGCCGGCCCAAGAACACGCCTTCGGTGACCACCAGCAGCCAGTACAGCAAAAGGCTCACTCCCACCAGCAGCAGGACGCCAAGCAAGAACCAGAGGGGCGCGTTCATTGTCAGGCCGGGTTTTCGGATTGGAGCAGTTTTTGGCGCTGGTCGGCGGCGGTGCGCTGCATGCTGGCGTCAATGTGAGGATAGGTCATCCACACCAGGGAGAAGCCGAAGAGCGCGCCGGTGAGCGTGCGCAGGAAAGGGGTACTTTCGCGCAGGGGAAGAAAGGTGGCCAACTGCGGCGTGAGGACGACCAGGTACTGGCTGAACAACTGGCTGAAGCCGTCCAGGGCGATGGGACCGAGGCCGATGATGAGAAAGGCCCATGCCGGCAGCGGCCTGATGACCATGCGCCGCCGCAGCAAACCGTAGAGCAGTCCTGTGAAGAGCACCGAGACGTAGATACCCATGTCTCGTTCGCAGAGGGCCATTTTGTAACCCATCTGGTCGTTGCCGACGAAACGGCGGGCGGCGAGAAGAAAGCTGACCCAATTCCCCGGATCGGCGGAGGCGCCGGCAAACTCGGGCAGGGAGGGCATATAGGCTTCGATGGGCGTCAGCGACGTTCCGGCAATGGCGCGTGGATAGGCCACCTGGTCGCCAAAGAGGAAAAAGGAGCGGGAGGCCATCTGGTGGCAGAGGGGACTGTAGATGGTATAGATCACGCGCGCCGGTGCCGTCGCCCCGGCATTCATCAACACCGGCGCAAGGAGGGGCAGTCCCACATATACGGCGACGAAGAGATTGAAGAGCGCCAGCCAGTGGCGCGAAATCCAATACACGAGGCGATTAATGCCGTTGGCGCAGCCGCTGTTCGTGACGGTTCCAGTTTGCTCGTCCTGTGTCATTGGCTTGTTTGGGTCAGGGGAGAATTTGCGCCAGATAGGTTTCTATCTGGCCGGCGGTGAGCAAGCCGCGGTGCACGGCCGTGACTTCTCCGGATCGGTTGATGAAGAAGGTCGAGGGCAGGCCAGGGGTGCCGTAGGCTCTGCCAACCTGCCCGTCGCCGTCCAGCAGAGCCGGAAGCGTGAAGCCCATCTCCTCAAAAAAGGCGCGCACCTGCGGCTCACCTTCCTGCGCGTTGACGGCCAGTACGACCAGGTCCTGATCGCGGTAAGTGTTGTAGGCATTCTGGAGTTCGGGCATTTCAATGCGGCAGGGCGCGCACCAGGTGGCCCAGAAATTGACGACCACGGGCTGTCCGGCGAAATCGCTCAGGGCGACGTTATTTCCATTTACATCAGGTAAGGTGAAGTCATGGGCTTTGTCGCCCACAGAGAGCGGATTGAGCGCGCCGGCGGGTGCGCCAGCCGCGGCGGCCGTCATGGGAATTTGCGGCAGATCGACGACGTCAGCGGCCATGCGGCTGCTCAAGAGAGGCGCACCGAAGATGAGCAGGGCAAGGGCCAGGCCGAGCAAGAAAAAGCCGGCCACGGCAAGCGCCGGTCGGCGCTTTGAGGCGCTGCGGGGCTCTGCCAACTGTGATTTCTCATTCTCATCCATGGGGGTGAAACAGCCAGACGCTACCGGTATGCCCGGCTAGTTGCCGAAGAAGAGCAGCAGCTTGTCTTCCAGGTCGGCGAACCAGATGGCCAGGTCCGGCGGCACCAGGGAGTTGAAAGTCGCCAGACGGCCGCTGAGCATGAGCAGGCCGAGCATGATGAAGAGGATGCCGCTGATGGCCTGGGTGGTGTGCAAGTGCAGGGTGACTTTTTTCTCCCCGGGAGTGGAAGTGAAGACCCAGAGCATGGCGCCGGCGAGGGAAATCACCAGCAGCCCGATCTCGTGCACGGTTGTAAAGGGCTGCCCGGCCAGGAACGCGAAATTCTGGAAGGCATACTGGGCGGCGGCGACCAGGATGCGCCAGATCACCAGACCCCAGATCAGGCCCAGGAAAACTTTGCTGACAACCCATTCCCACCCTTTGCCTCTCATGATGCGCCAGAAGTAGCTGTCGCGCGGCACCCGTCCCAGGAAGGTGGAGACGATGATCAAGGGCATGCCCAGGCCAAGGGCGTAAATGAAGAGGAGCATCGTGCCTTGTGTGACGGAGCCGGTCCCGGCGGCCAGGGTGAGCACGGCGCCGAGAATAGGGCCGACGCAGCTCGACCAGCCCACGGCGAAGGTCACGCCAAAAAGGAAGGAGCCCCACAGGCCGCGGTTATTGACCACCCTGTCGCTGGCGCCGGTCATGCCGGTGAAGCCCATGCCCAGCAGGCTCATGACGCC
>JBJYWZ010000690.1:7585-10690 GCA_046259725.1 Promineifilaceae bacterium (SeqCode)
TGTCGCTGGCGCCGGTCATGCCGGTGAAGCCCATGCCCAGCAGGCTCATGACGCCGAAGACGAGGATCAGCGAGCCGCCGAAGAGCAGAATGAGGTCTTGATTGCGCAGCAGTACGCGGCCGAGAATGGAGGCGCTGGCGCCGAGCATGGCGAACATGGCGGATAGCCCCAGGAGGAAGCTCATCGTATTGGCCAATATCTGCGAACGGCCGCTCTGGAAGGCGAAGGCGAAATAGGCGGGCAGAATGGGCAGGGTGCAGGGAGAGAGGAAGCTGAGCAGACCGCCCACGGCGGCGAGGAAGGCCAACTGGTGGAAAGGCTGGCTCTGGATGCCGAAGACGGGCTGTTCGACCGTTCCTGACTGGGTGAAAGTGCCGATAATTAAGAAGCCGGCGACGAGGATAATGATGCCGATGGCGATCAGGCGCGCAACAGGCCAGGTTCGTTCGGATTGTGGTGCTTTTAATTCAGACATAGATGACGCTCCTCACAAGATTCACGCGGCTTCAGTATGCCGGACGAAATTGTGGGAGAAGAAAGCATGTAAGCCGTCGAACTGGAGAGCAATAAATTACTCACTACGAACCTAAATGCTTTCATTGTATTTTGCGCCAATTTCTTGAACCGCGCCGCTCAGGCATCCAGGCGATCATCTTCCTGTAAGATTTCTTCCATGAGATCGAGGTCGCGGCGCAGATTTCTCTGGCGGACGGCCAGGCTGACGATGTAGACCATGACGATCAGCCACATGACGGCGTAGCCAAGCAGCAGGTAATTATTGAACTGGTTGGGATCGCTTATCGTTTGCAGGGCTGCCGCGGTCATTGTCCAGGCGCTCATGAGGATTCTCCTTGCAGATAGGCGCTGACGCGCGATTTGAGCAGCACCGCCTGATCCTCCAGCTGCTGGAGGCGGATGCGGTTGGCCATCCAGGCGGCAAAGGTAATGGTGAAGGCGATGACGGCGACATTGAGGGTAATGACCATTTTCATCGAATCAAGGCCGGAGAATTCCTGCAGCCCTTCGGACATGCCTTCAGCCGATTCCGTGGTCCCGCCGAACATGACCGGGTGGATATCGCGCAGGACGCGGATGCTGACGAAGGTGAGGATCACGGTGACGAAGGCGACGATGACGTAGACGGCGGCGAAGCGCGCGCGCTTTTCTTCATCGTCGATGGCGCCGCGGAGCATGAAGTAAGCAGCGTAGGCCAGCCACATGATCGTGACCATGGTCAGGCGCGGGCTCCACAGCCACCAGGTGTTCCAGGCGGGCTTGCCCCAGACGGAGCCGGAGACGATGGCCATGCTGAGAAAGACGAGGCCGATTTCCACGGCGGCCACGGATACGGTGTCCCATTTGCGGTCGCCGCGCCGCAAAAACATCACGCCGCCAATGAGGGCAACGAGGAAGGCAAGCGAGCCGACCCAGGCCGAGCCGACGTGGAAGTAGAAGATGCGCTGCACATTGCCCATCGTCTGTTCGACAGGGGCGTAGAAGAAGATGACGCCCATGGCGATGATCAGGGATACGACGGCGGCGATATTGAGGACGCGCGTATAACGGTTTAGACGTGTGAGTTCCATAGCATTACTCCTGTAAGAGATTTTCGAGCTTTTCTAGCGGCCGATCTGCATAATTGCACAGAGGAAATTTGAGCTCTTGTTTTCAATTCTCTGTTCGTCTTAGCAGCCAAGCTGTCTGTCACCTGTCAGGACTCTACCACATAATGATAGAAGAAAAGGCCGGTAATTACCATGAGCAGATCATAAAGAAGCACCAGGAAAACCGCGCTCTGCACTTCTCCCCAGGTGGGCAGCTCGGGAAACATGTAGGCGCTGGTGGCGATAGAGGCGGGCAGCACCAGGGGCAGGGAGAGCGGCAGGAGGAGCACGGGCAGCAGTACATCACGCGAGCGGGTCTGGATGGACATGGAGGTGACGAGGACGCCGGCGGCGATGTAGCCGAAGGTGCCCAGGGCGAGGATGGCCAACACCTGGGGCCGCCAGAAGGGCTTATTGAAGAAGACAACGAAGACGAGCACGAGGATGAGTTCCAGGATCAGGGTGAAGAGCGTGATGCTGGCCACTTTGCCGAGGTAGATGGCATTGCGGCGGACGGGGGCGATGAGCAGAGCGTCGAATGTCTGCTGCTCGCGCTCGATGGCCAGGGAGCGGTTGAGGCCCAGCGTGCCGGCGAGGAGGATGGTGGCCCAGAGCAGGCCGGTGGAGAGCTCGCGGGCCGCGCCCAGATTGGAGCCCAGAGCGAAGTTGAACATGATCACGGTCACCAAGGAGAACATGACCATGATGCCGACGGTCTGGCCGGTGCGGCGCTCGATGCGTAAATCCTTGCGCGTGATGGCCCAGACGGCCGACCAGAAGGAAGGCTCTTCCATAAAGGCCTGCGCGGGCTGCTGCTCGCTCATTTGGGGGAACCCTCCGCGGTCTTGCGGGCGGATTTCCCGGCCGCTTCTTTACGGTTACTGCGCCGGGTCTGTTCCATGTAGAGGTCGACAAAATCGGCCTTGTCGAGGGCGGCGCTTTCCATTTCGTAGACGATACGGCCGTTGTTGAGTATGGCCACGCGGTCGCTGTGCTCGAGGCCGTGGATGAGATCGTGGGTGATCATGAGGATGGTGCGCCCTTTTTGCGCTTCCTGATCGAGCAGGGAATCTAAGAGCTGAGATGCATCCTGGTCGAGGCCGGTGTAGGGTTCATCCATGAGCAGGACGTCGGGTTCGTGCAGCGTGGCGCGGGCGATGGTGAGGCGCTGGATCATGCCGCGGGAAAAGCCGGCCACGGGATCGCGCTGGCGGGCGAAGAGGCCGACCTTTTTGAGCGCTTCATTGACGCGCCCTTCGATATCGTCGAGCTGGTAGAGACGGCCGAAGAAGGTGAGGTTCTCAGCGGCACTGAGATCGTGATAGAGCAGGGATTGGTGGGAGACGAGGCCGATGTGGCGGCGCACCTTGTCGGCGTTTTTTGGGAAGTCCCAGCCGCCGACGCTGACCTGGCCCTCGGTGGGCGCGAGCAGGGTGGCGACGATGCGCATGAGGGTGCTTTTGCCGGCGCCGTTGGGACCGACGAGGGTGACGAATTCGCC
>JBJYWZ010000691.1:0-7503 GCA_046259725.1 Promineifilaceae bacterium (SeqCode)
CGACCAGTAAATTGAAAATCGCTTTTGCTATGCGCATGCCTTCGTTATTTGCCTTTGATAGCCTGCCATGGATGCCGCGTCCCCGCGTTTTTGTTATTGCCCATTGTCTGTGATTGTATTGACCTTTTTGATCATGCGCCAAAAATTTGTTCCCACCAATGTGAATGATCGCGCTTGTGCAGGTACCTTGTGACGTAGTAGAGGTACAATTAGCAGCATATGCCTGTATATGAGGGTCAGCCGGGCGGCCGGATTCTGGATCGGATTCTGGCCATGCTGCTTTTCGTTATCGCCGGTTTGGCGTTTAGTCGCCTTCTTTATGAGGGTTTGTTTCCGCGCTTCGTAATTCTAGGCCGTCCGCTGCCGGCGCTCTTGATCGCGGGATCCGTGGCTGCTGCTGCCTGGATCACCTGGTACGTCCTTTACGATCGGCGTTTGCAGTCCGCCGGCCAAGCTTTTCTGAACAGCGCGGCCGCTCTTTTGCCGCTCCTGTTAAACCTCTTTTATCTTTTCGATCCCGCGGTCAACATTGCAGCAAGCCGTTTTCTTTTCGCAGCCAGCTTGTGGTTGTCGGCCGTTTTCCTGGCCCGGCAGATGGTCTCGCCCTCTCGCTGGGGATGGCCCGGTATTTTGCTGACCTGGCTGGCCCTGTTTCCGCTTTACCTGTTGACCATGCCTGCCGTTGTCGGCCGCGCCGACGCCTTTGAATTCCAGGTAGTGATCCCGCAGCTTGGTATCGCCCATCCCACCGGATACCCTCTGTACATCTTGCTCGGCCGCATTTTTACCCTGATTCCCTTCGGCTCTGTTGCCTGGCGAATCAATCTCGCTTCGGCCGTATTTGCTGCGTCGGCCGCATCCTTTGTTTACCTGGCAGGCTGGCGTTACTGGAAAGAACCGCTTGCGGCGCTGCTGGCTGCCGTACTATTTGGCCTGACGCCTACACTTTGGAGCCAGGCTGTTGAGGCGGAAGTTTATGCCCTGCATACTCTTTTTGTCGGCCTGGCCCTGTGGTTGATGGCCGTGATGCTCGATCAAGGCTCCTCTGAAGATGCATGCAGCGCGCCACCTTCCGGCTGGCCAGGCTCCTGGCCCTGGGAACGCACCATCTGGCTGCTGGCCTTCGTTATCGGGTTGGGTCTGGCCAATCATCTGACAACCATTATCCTACTGCCGCCGGCGCTCCTCGCAATGTGGCTGGCTTATAATCAATGCCTGCTTTCGCAGGATTGGCGGGCCAATGGCACGCTTCTGTTGAAAATGTTCCTGGCTTTATTGTTGCCTCTCCTGCTCTACGCCTACCTGCCTGTGCGCTGGGCAGCGACCCAAGATGAAGCTATGGGCTGGGATCGCTTTATTGACTGGGTCATCGGCGGCCGTTTTCAGGGCGCCTTGCAGCTCACCGCCTGGCTAACGGACCTGACTCGTTACGAAATAGTGTGGCGGCTGACAGCCGCGGAATGGGGCTTGTTCAACTTGCTAGTGGCGCTGTTGGGCCTGGTGTATGCGGTTCGCCGAAGTTGGCGCGCGGCGCTGGTGCTCCTGGTGACGCTCGCCGGCTATATCTTCTACGCCCTGAACTATCATGTACCCGATCTGGCCGTGTTTCTTATTCCTGCCCATATTGTTCTTGCGCTTTTTTGGGGTGCGGGCCTGGCGGCCGCCCTGGCCATGATCTCGGTCTTGTTGGAACGCTATGAGCTGACACAATGGCTCGCGCCCGCTATCGCCTTCGTAACCCTCCTCCTGCTTTTGCCTGCACTGGTGCGCGTAGTGAATGAGTGGCCTGATTCGACCTACAGCGATCAAGTCGCACTACAAATCTGGGGTGAGGGCGTGCTCTCTATGCCGCTGGAAAAAAATGCAGCCATACTCGCGGACAGCGAAAAAATCGCTCCGCTCTATTATTTGCAGCAGGCGGAGGGTCTGCGCCCCGATCTGGACATCATGGTGCTGCCGGATGAAGCTGCATATAGAAGTGAACTCGACGCACGCATTTCTGCCGGCCAAACAGTCTATCTGGCTCGCTTTCTTCCCGGCCTGCAGACTGTTTATCACCTGCGATCCCGCGGCCCGTTGATCGAGGTCAGTAGCGAGCCGCTTGAAGAGCTGCCTGCCGGCGTGCGCGACTCAGATCTGCGTTTTAATGGTTTGCGGCTGGTCGGCTATCAAATCGAAGAACCGTCCGCGGTTGATTTAGAAAGCACGGGTGTGACCCTCTTTTGGCAAACGGATGAGGCCGTCGAGCAGCCTTACTACATCTACGTACGCTGGTCCGGACGCGACTATGAAGGCCTGCCTGACGTGCCAGGTGGTGCGCATCCGGCTGCTAACTATTATCCGACCGCTGCCTTTCGTCCGGGCGAAATTGTGCCTGATTATCACCTGCTGCCACGGCCTGCTGCCGGCACCACACTGCGGTTGGACCTGCAGGTGGCAGCCGGTCCGCAGTTCGCCGATCCTCAATATCTGGAGTGGCAAACGGCAGCCACTGTAGATGTCGCACCGGCGGCGGTCGTTGACGGGGCTGTCGCTTTCCGCGCGCAAAACGGCCGTATGCTGCTCAGCCAGGCAGCCTTCCCATCCGAGATTCGCCCGGGGACGCCGCTGCCGGTAGTCGTGGGCGGTAATGCGCCGCATGCCGATTTGCTGGAATTTTCTCTCCTGCCGCTGGAGGACACAGTTGATCTACAGCCCCGGCCAGGGACACTTGTTATCGACCGGCTCACGCCTGAGCCCCTGATCTATGCCACTGAAGTAAAAACCAATCAACAAAAGGGCCGTTACCGTCTGATCAGCCGTGATCCACTCTCGGCCTCAAGTTGCGGTTGGATGGCGTCGCCAACGTCCGGCTGCATTTTGGGCGAAGTGGTGATCAGCGGAGTGCCGCTGCCCGCGGATGCGGCCAATTTCGACGACAAGGTCGCCCTCCTGGATATCAATTTGCCTTCCAGACAGCTCGCTCCGGGCGGCACACTACCCGTTCAACTACGCTGGCAGGGCCTGACCAATATGGTGGAAAATTACACGATTTTCTTGCAGGTCCTCAACGAACAAGATCAGATTGTCGGCCAGGTTGACGCTTGGCCGCTACAGGGCACCTATCCCACCAGCCAGTGGGCGATAGGTGAGATCATTGAGGACCCTTACGAGATTCAATTGTCGGCCGACCTTCCGCCCGGTAACTACCGCCTGCAGGTTGGCCTCTATCTCCTTTCCACCCTGCGCCGTCTGCCCGTGCTCGATGCCCAGGGACAGCCGCTTGACGACAAAGTGATTGTCTCCGACCTCACGAGCGATTGACTCTCACTCGCAGCGGGCGTCTTTTTGTGCCCATATCACGGCTGGTCGCTGGGTAAGCAGCGGGTTTACGACGTATAATTCTGTCTACAAAGGCAAGAATTATCGCAGCAGGCTGGCACTATGAAAAATCTGGCATATCTGGAGCTACTGGCGAAGCAATACCCCTCAATCCAATCCGCGGCTACTGAAATTGTCGCTCTGGAAGCGAGTCTCAACCTTCCCAAGGAGACGGAACATTTCCTCTCCGATATTCACGGGGCCTATGAACAGTTTCTGCATCTGTTAAAAAGCAGCTCGGGATCGTTACGGCGTCGCATCGATGAATTGTTCTGCGACGAATTGACGGAGCAGGACCGGCGCGCGCTGGCCGCTCTTATTTACTATCCTGAGCAAAAATTGACGCTGGTTTTGAAAGAGGTTGAAGACCAACATGCGTGGTACCGCCGTATGCTGCCGATTCTGGTCAAGCTCGGCCGTAGCGTCTCCTCCAAATATACACGAACGTATATCAGGCAGATGCTGCCCGGAGATTTCTCAAGAATCATCGAAAGCCTGCTCTCACCGCTGGAATCTGAACCGGACCGCGAGCGCTATTACGAATCCCTCTTTGAATCAATTGTGGAGGTAGACCAGGGCAGAGAAATGACCATCGCCCTGGCCAACCTGATCCAGCGCCTGGCCATTACCCACCTGCACATTATCGGCGACATCTATGACCGCGGACCGGGCGCTCATATCATACTGGATGAGCTGATGGGTTATCATTCGCTGGACATTCAGTGGGGCAATCACGATATTGTCTGGATGGGCGCCGCCGCCGGCAGTCTTGCCTGTATCGCCAATGTGATCCGTATCTCATTACGCTATAACAATATGGAGACGCTGGAAAATGGCTACGGCATTAACCTCATGCCGCTCGTCTCCTTAGCTCTCGATGTCTATGGTGACGATCCCTGCCGGCAGTTCATGCCCAGGTTAGAAGATGACCCCCTGCGTATTGATAAGGTTGATGAAACCGAACTGCTGCTGCTGGCGCGTATGCAAAAAGCGATTTCGATCATTCAGTTTAAGGTCGAAGGGCAGATAATCCAGCGCCGCCCGCATTACGATATGGAAAACCGCCTACTCCTAGACAAGATAGACCGCGAACGCCGTGTTGTTCGCATTGGTGAGTGTGAGTACGACTTGATCGACTGTAACTTTCCGACACTGATCGAAGATGATCCTTATGCGTTGACGGAACGGGAACAGCATGTCATGGACCGCCTGGCGCTGTCTTTCCAGACGAGCGCGCCTCTGCAGAAACACACCCGCTTTCTCTTTTCCAAGGGCGGGATGTACCGCGTTTATAACAATAACTTGCTTTATCATGGCTGTATCTCTTTGAAACCCGATGGGACATTTACGGAAATTGTCATGGATGGCCGTGCCTTCAGCGGCAAGAGCTACATGGACCGCGTGGAGCGCCTTGCACGCCAGGGATACTTTGCCACGGACACAGCGGACAGGCAGTATGGCCAGGATGTCATGTGGTACCTATGGAGCGGCGCCCGTTCGCCCCTGTATGGCAAAGATAAGATGGCTACCTTCGAACGCTATTTTGTGCGAGACAAAGAGACCCACAAAGAACTGCAGAATCCTTACTATTCATTTCGTGATGACGAGCAGGTGATACGCCGCATCCTGGTTGAATTTGGCGTTGATCCGGATGACGGCTGCATAATAAACGGACACGTTCCCGTCAAAATAAGGATCGGTCAAAGCCCGGTAAAGGCCAACGGAAAACTAATAATCATTGACGGCGGGATGGCCAAGGCTTATCAGGAGATCACGGGTATCGCCGGGTTCACGTTGATCGCTAACTCGCGCGGCATGCTGCTGGCGGAGCACAAGCCTTTTGACTCAGCGCAGAGAGCAGTTCAGGAAGATGTTGACCTGGAATCAACCACAACCATCATCTATAGTTATCCGCGGCGCCTGTTCGTCAAAGATACCGATCGCGGCGCGGCGATCGAGCAGCGCATTGCGGCGCTAAAGCAACTGCTCAAAGCTTACCGAAAAGGCGTGATCAAAGAAACATAGGGGTCTGATTACTCAAATAAAAAAGCCCCGTAACCCACGACGCGGCTTCGCGAGCCGCTGGTGTCACCGGAATTGCGCAAATCGACCAGACGGCCGTTCAGCCCCTTCTCTTTGGCAACTTTCAACAGACCACGAATGGCGTTTCGGCCGCAGGCGCTTTCATACTCCAGCGCTTCCCCATTCAAGGCTGTGATCGCCTGCGCAGTTGCCTGGTCTAAATGCTGCGCCGTGTTGTAATCATGGAAATGGCTCAGGTCTGAGCTGATGACAACGGCCGTTTCTGGTCCGCCCCATAGTTTTTCCAGCACCTCGGCCACGTCTTCGGCGCTCGCCTGCCCCACCAATATAGGCACGATGCTGAACTGCGGGTACAGCCGCTGCAAGAAGGGTAGGTGTATCTCCAGGCTGTGTTCAAAAGCGTGCGCTTCGTCCCAGATACGCACCTGTGGCAGGTCCAGGACCTTGGCCAGTGCTTCTTGATCGACAGGTACATCCCCCAGGGGCGTGGTGAATATTTGCGCGCTGCTGGCCGCCAAGCCCCGCAGGGGCACGCGGTGTGCGGGACCCAATAAAATCACCCGCCGTATCGTATCTTTGCCGTTTGCCAGATAACTGTAAGCCGAGGCGGCGATGGGGCCGGAGTAAATATAGCCTGCATGGGGGGCGATAACCGCCTTGGGCAGGCTGCCGTTCCCCTGTGCTCCGGCCAGGAAGCCGTCCACCATCGCTGCCAGTTTGCCCGCATCGGCCGGATAGAATGTTCCTGCTACTGCTGCTTCTCTTCTTGTGACCATTTTCTTGCCCCTTGGAATTAGAGATGAGAGATAGAGAGTGTGAGTCGATCTCTATGCATTCTCTCCAGACCCTTTCTCGCGTACTCTTAAGCGTGCATAAATGAGTTTAAAGGTGATGGATCACCTAATGATCTTCCTGCCTATAGTATAATGGATAAAACGAGAGTAGTTTTGATCATTTTCCTGGAAAGTCTCTTGAGTTAATGTGCTGTGTTTTCCTCCTTTCCAGGCAAATATGGAATTTAACAATGTTAGTGACTGACACCGTTCCTACCCAATACTGGCACACCTTGGCCGACGGCCGTGTGCAGTGTGATCTCTGCCCGCGCTTCTGTAAACTGAATGAAGGTCAGCGCGGCATGTGTTTCGTGCGCGCGCGGCAGAATGACCAGATCGTGCTTACCACATATGGGCGCTCCAGTGGTTTCTGCGTCGACCCCATCGAGAAAAAGCCGCTTAACCATTTCTACCCCGGCACGGCCGTACTTTCTTTCGGCACCGCAGGCTGCAATCTTTTCTGCCGTTTCTGCCAGAACTGGGACATCAGCAAATCGCGCCAGATTGACACACTGGCCGATGCCGCCTCTCCGGAAACTATCGCCCGCGCCGCGTACGAGTTGGGCTGCCGCAGCGTCGCCTATACCTACAACGATCCCGTCATCTTTCTGGAATACGCGGTAGACGTGGCCCAGGCCTGCCGCGAGCTGGGCATCAATTCCGTGGCTGTAACCGCCGGCTACATCAATGACGAACCGCGACGCGAGTTTTATCGCTACATGGACGCCGCCAATATCGATCTCAAAGGCTTTAGCGAGGAGTTCTACCAAAAATTATGCGCCGGGCAGCTGCAGCCCGTCCTGGAGACCTTGCAGTATGTAAAAAAAGAGACGGATACCTGGCTGGAGATCACCAACCTGCTCATCCCTGGCTGGAACGATTCAGAGGCCGAGTTGGAAGCGATGACACAGTGGGTGGTCGAAGAACTCGGTCCCGACGTGCCCCTGCATTTCAGCGCTTTTCATCCCGACTACAAAATGCGCGACATCCCGCATACACCGCCCGCGACCCTGACTCGCGCGCGCGATATCGCTATGAAGAACGGTGTGCGCTACGCGTATACTGGCAACGTTCACGACGCCGGCGGCGGCAGCACGTACTGCCACAACTGCGGCAGGCTGCTCATCTATCGCGACTGGTATGTTCTCGGCGATTGGAACTTAACAGAAGATGGCGCCTGTTCTTTCTGCGGAACACCCTGCGCCGGCCACTTTGATGCCCGACCCGGCACGTGGGGGGCGCGCCGCCAACCCGTGCGCCTGGCTAA
>JBJYWZ010000691.1:7603-8962 GCA_046259725.1 Promineifilaceae bacterium (SeqCode)
TCGCCGTTTAACTACGCACTCTATATATACTTTAGACCCGATCCCGTGTTATACAGAACCACGCGATCGTCCACTTTCAGCCAACCTGCATCACGTAAACGCTTTGCTGCGGCGAGGGTCGCCGCTCCCTCAGGTGCCGGGAAGATGCCTTCAAGAGCTGCAATCTCGGTCTGGGCAAGCAGAATTTCTTCGTCGGTCACAGCCACGGCCGTTCCCCCGCTTTCACGCAGCGCCGCTAGAATCTGGCGGTCAGCAAATGTGCCGGGCACTCGCAGGCCAGCGGCAATTGTCTGTGCGCCTTCCCAATAGTCCGTCCGCGCCCGGTTTTCTTGAAAGGCCCGCACAACCGGGGCACAGCCGGCAGACTGCACCGAAACCATCTTCGGTCGTTTTTCATCAATCCAACCCAGTTCTCCCAATTCGCGAAAGGCCTTCCACATACCCACCAGGCCCGTCCCGCCGCCTGTGGGATAGATAATGACATCCGGCAGGGCCCACTGGAACTGTTCCGCCAGCTCCAGGCCCATTGTCTTCTTACCCTCAAGGCGATAAGGTTCTTTGAAAGTTGAGACATCGAACCAGCCAAACCTGGCGGCCATCTCGCGCGCCTGGCGGCCTGCTTCATCGATCAACCCGTCTACCAGGATCAGGTCAGCGCCAAAGAAGCGCACCTCTTCCTGGTTCACGCGCGGTGCGTCCTGCGGCATAAAAATGTGCGCCTTTTTTCCGGCACGTGCCGCGTAAGCCGCCAGCGCGCTGCCTGCATTGCCAGCCGTGGGAATGACGAATTCCTCCACTCCAAGTTCCACGGCCTTTGACACGGCCATGGCCAGTCCCCGTGCCTTAAATGATGACGTGGGCTGGCCCGATTCATCTTTGATATAGGTTTGACCTCGGCCTAAGGCCAACGCCAACCGCGGTGTGTCTAACAGCGGTGAGTCGCCTTCTCCGAGAGTGACCCTGTTTGTAGGATCTCTGACAGGCAGTAGCTCGTGCCATCGCCAGAGTCCTTTCGGCCGTTTGCCAATGGACTCCTTTGCCAGGGCATTCAGAGAAGCCAGATCATACTGCGCTTCCAAAGGCGAGGCACACGCTTCGCAGAACGTGCAGATGGTCTTCCCATCAAATAGCTTCCCGCATTCAGGGCATATTAATGACACAAAAGCCGAATATTTCTCCATGCTTCATCCTTCTAATTGTCAGAGCATTCATCTTTTCTCAAGTGTACATGCCTGCCGGGGATCGGACACGCCTGTAACGTTGCCGCCTTGCGACGGAGGCCTCGATTACATGAAAAACGGGTGGGAAATATGCCTGTTTCGCACAATTTGCTCTAGAATCGCGTCGATGCTATCACGA
>JBJYWZ010000692.1:0-4614 GCA_046259725.1 Promineifilaceae bacterium (SeqCode)
GAAGAGCGGCAGTGTGATCATAAACATCAAATCGCCATATTTACCCGGCAGCCAGCTCTGCACGAGTGAATATAGCGCATAGGCGAGGCCGAAAAGCGCCGCGGCATAGAGCAGCCACTTGATCTGTTCCTTTTCCACGATGCCGGCATGGCGATAGCGCCGGATCAGGGAGAGGACGCTGCCCAGGGCAAGGACAATCAAGCCCAAAACCCATAATGGAGTTACCGAATCAAAAAAGTCTTCCGAGAAAAAGCCCACGGGGTTAGCGATCCGCCAGGATGGATCCAGGGGAAAAGGGCCGATGGGTCCAATTAAGGCGGCGACAAAAGCGAAGAAAGCCCACATAAAAACGGCCAGCCAGTTCAGCCAACGCCAGGGCGGCGTTGGTGGACGGCCGTTTGGAAAGTGCAAAGGTAGGAGCAGAACCGGGAAGAAGATGGCGATCCAGGACCAGTTATAGACCCAGAGTACCAGCCAGTAGAGCGCTGGCGGATCGACCGGTGGTTCGGCGAAAATAGGTTCTACCAGGCTCATGAAGGTGACTGCCAGCGCCGGCAGTATGAGCAGCCAACCAACCCGGTTCCCTGATCGAGCGACGATCAGCGCGCCTAAAACAGCAAAGAGAACGGGAAAAATCCAGCCCCAGAAAAACGAGGCCAGCATTGGGATGAAGGGCATATCCAACCAGGAACGGCCGTTGGCCAAGAGCTGCCACGTGGCCAGAAAGACGATGATCAGACAGAGAGTCCAGGCAAAGATTGCAGATCGCTTCATGGTTAACAGGAGATGCCGGTCCTTGTGTAGAACCGGCATCCCAATCATAATGATTACTCTATCGTTTGTTCGCTAATCATGCCTAACATGGCGTGGGGTGTGTTGTCGTGCGATTCGCTGGGCAGGAAACAAACCAGGATATAGTTACCGGGCTCCAGGTTCAGCGTCGTGTAGGTAACGCTGCCCGGCGAGAGGATCGTGACACTTGGCTCTCCGTCAAACGGTGGAGGTCCGCTGCTATCGTCCTCCGCTTGAATAAAAGTCATGAAATCGCTGATGGTCTTGCCTTCCTGCAGGCGGAACATGATCGCTTCATGGGTCTCCGTGCCGTCGTTGCTATAGCGTACAAGCTGCGATCCGCTCTTCAAGCCGTCGACGACAAACTGGTAATCGACCAATTCGATAGTGGCGTCGGGCTGCGGCAGGGCGCTGTCGGGTACTTCAGCCGTGGCCTCGGTTACCGTCAGCTCGCGCAGCATGCCCTGGGCGAAGTCAGGTGCGCTGCCATCATCGCCACCGTTGGTGGAAAGCAGCACGTAGCTGCCGGGATCAAGCTTGCTAATGAAGTAGGAGGACTGCCCACCTTCGGCAATAGCATCACCGACGATATTAGCCCAGGAGGGCGGCGCGTCTTCACTCTGCAAGATGCCCATGACATCGTCCATCGTCTTTCCTTCCAGGAGCTGGACCATGGCCAGTTCGTGGGGCACCTCATCCTGGTTATCGAAGACAACACGCGTCCAACCGCCGGAAATACTCTCCGGACCCTGGTAAGCGTAATCCTTACCCACGAAAGTCACTTCCGGCAAAGCGGACGAATCGGCCGTAGTTGCGGTCATGGTATCCGCGGATTCTTCGACAACGGCCGTTGTCACAACCGCGGCGCTGTCGCTGCCTGTCTCTGCTGTAGTCCCGTTCTGACCCTGGCAGGCCACGGCGGTCAACATAATAACCAGCGCAACGAGTAAAGTCATTTTTTTCACAAGTAACATCATCAAACTCCTTTTTATTCGGCTGTGTAGAGTTTTGCCGGGCTAAGGAATTAATCCGGCTCGCAACCATTCAAAGGGTATTTTAGGGCCCTATCGTGACACAAACGTTACAGAACTGCATAAAATATGCTTATTTCCCGGCCAATTGCTGCAAATACAGGTAAACAGCCGTTAAATCTTCATGATTGAGCCTGGCAATCGACTGCCAGGGCATGCGTTCGTTATCGAACAGGCTGCCGTCCGGTTTGACGCCGGTAGTCAGGGCGGTGATAAATTCATCCTGCGACCAGTTGGCGGCATCTACTGCGGAGGGGACGGGACCCATATCAGGGTCACTGTGCGGCTGGACTCCACCGCGCATATCCTGACCATGACAGCCGGTGCAGAAATAGAGTTGGGTCATGTATGCTCCGTATTCGGCCGTTTCGCCAATCGGGGGCATGGCAGGGAATGGCTGAGCGTGGTCGATATATTCAGCGGGCATGACATCGCCCATCATACCGGCGGCGAAGAGAATGCGGCCTAAGGCTCCCAGGGAGCGCGGCGGGGTGCTGTTATCGTTGGGGGGAAGGGACTTCAGATAGGCGATGATCGCGCCCAGGTCCTGCGCACTCCAGTTGATGAAAACTTCGGCGGGCATGATCATCAGTCCCCTACCCTGGGGATCGACTCCGTGGCGAATGGCGCGCACGTAATCGGCGTCACTAAAATCGCCCACGCCGGTTTCCGAGGGCGTGATGTTCGGCGCGTAGACCGTGGCCATGCCCGGCTCATCGACCATCTTCCCGCCGCTGAGGTCGCCGCCGTGACAGTCGCTGCAAATAGCGCCGGCCAGGTAAGCGCCGCGGGCGACTGCCGCGGGGTCCGTGGGGATTTCGATATTTTCAGGTGTAATTTCATAGGTCTGATTGAGACGCGAACCAGCGACGGCCGTGGATACAAGCGCGGCCACGCCGATCAGGCCAAGCAGAACAATCAACAGGACAGCGAGATAATGGGCGATTTTGCGCATGAGACGAACCTCCTAGCGGGGTAAACAGGATTGAGCTAATAGTTCGCTCGCAGAAGGAGCAAACTTATGCAGAAGGAGCAAACTTATAAAGAGGCATGATAAAGGCGGATCGTGAGCAGATCGTTACAGAATTGCGGATTTCGGATTGGGGATTTCGGATGTGTGGGTGGCTTGGTCGTGAGCGCATCCCCGCGGGCTGAGAGGCGGCTCCAACATGAAAGTACCAGGCAGAGCGGTGTTTGATGATTGACGGGGAGTGAGCAAAAGGGGTAGGATTAGACCCAAGAAGATAATGAGCGTCTCATTCATGCGGCGTTCTTCAGGGAGTGAATTAGATGACTGTGGAAAAGCAAATGGCGGAGCTGAAGCTGCGCCTGAGAGAAATTAGCGATCTGGAAGGGGCCGGAGCCGTTCTGGCCTGGGATCAATCTACCTATATGCCTCCAGGTGGCGTGAAAGCGCGCGGGCGGCAGATGGCTACATTGACCCGCCTGGCACATGAAAAATTAATTGATCCGGCGGTCGGCAAGCTGCTGGATGACTTACGGCCGTACGAGGAAAGCCTGCCCTATGACAGCAATGACGCGAGCCTGATTAGGGTCACGCGGCGCGACTTCGAGCGGGCGATCCACGTCCCCCCTTCCCTGCAGGCGGAAATCTGGCAGCATGGCGCGGAATCACATCAGGTTTGGTTAGCCGCGCGGCCGGATAATGATTTTTCGGCCGTTGCCCCCTACCTGGAAAAGACGATCGCCTACAGCGTGCAGCTGGCCGATTGTTTCCCCGGCTACAACCATCCGGCCGATCCCTTGATTGATATGAGTGATGAAGGGATGACCGCCGCGGCGATTAGCGACCTGTTCCAGGAATTACGGCAGGAACTGGTGCCCCTGGTTCAGGCTATTTCGGCCCAGGCGCCGCCGGAAGATGCCTTCCTATACGAAAGTTATCTACCACAAGAGCAGCTAGATTTTGGCCTGCGCATTGCCAAGGATTATGGTTACGATATGAAGCGCGGGCGCCAGGACCTGGCCGGCCATCCCTTCATGATCGCCTTCTCGCCGGATGATGTGCGTATCACTACGCGCGTGGACAGCAACAATTTAAACGACGCGCTGTTCAGCACGCTGCACGAGACGGGACACGGGCTTTATGAACAGGGTGTCGCTCACGAGTTGGAGGGGACCCCCCTCGCCGGCGGCACCTCTTCCGGTGTGCATGAGAGCCAATCGCGCTTATGGGAAAACCTGATCGGCCGTTCCTATGAGCTGTGGTCGCACTACTATCCCGACTTACAGGCGCAGTTTCCGGCGCAGCTCAGAGCTGTACCTCTGGAGGCATTTTATCGCGCCATCAATAAAGTTGAACCCTCCCTGATCCGCACCGAGGCGGATGAGGTCACCTATAATCTGCACGTGATGATCCGCTTCGACCTGGAGCTGGCTTTGCTGGAGGGCCGGTTGAAGGTCAAGGACCTGCCCGAGGCCTGGCATGCCCGTTACGAGCATGATCTCGGCCTGCATGCGCCCAGTGATGTTGACGGCGTGCTGCAAGACATTCACTGGTTCTGGGGGCTTGTGGGCGGCGCTTTCCAGGGTTATACGCTGGGCAATATCATGGCCGGGGCATTCTTTGATGCGGCGTTGAAGGATAATCCGCAGATTCCGGAACAGGTGGCTCAAGCAGATTTCGCGCCGCTTCTGGCCTGGATGCATGATAATATCTACCAATACGGCCGAAAATTCACGCCGGACGAACTGGTGCAGCGCGTGACCGGCGGCCCGCTGAGCATCGAGCCTTATATGCGCTATTTACGCCAGAAATATGGGCGTTTAT
>JBJYWZ010000693.1:0-3795 GCA_046259725.1 Promineifilaceae bacterium (SeqCode)
GTCAAAGTATCGTCGCCATGTCAATGTGGATAGATCATGTCCGGCGCCCGCTTTTGTTTTCTCCTACTGTTAGATATATACGCAAAAGGCGGTGGACTGGACGAACGGCCTTCGAAGCCACCGAGCGGTCCCCAAGCAAAAGCATGATATCATTCAACGAGTATGAGGTATTTTTCTTGCCTGACACTATTTGACTATCCGACCATCTGATTAAGGGACTGACTATGAACGTTGACGGCAGACATTTTCGCACCATCTGGCAAAAAGAAGATGATCCCCGCGTGGTGCAGATCATCGATCAACGCCACCTGCCGCATCAATTTGTGGTGGAGGATCTGGCGACGGTCGACGACGTGGCGCAGGCGATCAAGGAAATGCACGTACGCGGCGCGGGCCTGATCGGGGCAACGGCCGGATACGGCATGTATATCGCAGCCTTGAATGCACCGGCGGATGGATTTATGGAATCGCTTGCCGCAGCCGGTGAGCAGTTGAAGGCGACCCGGCCGACGGCCGTTAATCTGGCCTGGGCCGTCGAGAGGCAGTTGCAGGCCATTGGCAGGAGTGACGGGGATATCGAGACCCGGATCGAGACGGCCCTGGAAACCGCGCAGGCGATTGCTGACGAAGACGCTGACTTTTGCCGGCGCATCGGCGAGCACGGGCTGGCCCTTATTGAGGCGATCAGCAAAGAAAAAAACGGCGAACCCGTCAACATCCTCACGCACTGCAACGCCGGCTGGTTAGCCTTTGTCGATTACGGATCGGCCACGGCGCCTATCTACGCCGCTCATGACCAGGGCATCAGGGTCCACGTCTGGGTGGACGAAACGCGCCCGCGAAACCAGGGCGCGCGCCTGACCGCCTGGGAATTGGGCCAGCATGGCGTGCCGCATACCGTGATCGCCGATAATGTGGGCGGCCACCTGATGCAGCACGGTATGGTCGACCTGGTGATTACGGGTACTGACCGCACGACGTATACCGGGGACGTGGGCAACAAGATCGGTACCTACCTGAAGGCGCTGGCCGCCTATGACAACGGCGTGCCTTTTTACACCGCCCTGCCGTCTTCCACCTTCGACTGGCAGATGCGCGATGGCGTCAAGGAAGTGCCTATCGAGCAGCGTGACGCCACCGAGGTGCGGACCATTCAAGGGCTGCACGAGGGGGAAATAATGCAGGTGCTGCTGACGCCTGAGGACAGCCCCGCAGCCAATTACGCCTTTGATGTGACGCCGTCGCGCCTGGTGACGGGCCTGATTACCGAACGCGGCGTCTGCGAGGCCTCGGAGGAGGGTGTCCTGGGGCTGTATCCGGAGAAACGGCCGTAAGAAATCGGCCGTCAAAGCAATCCAACAAAAGGACAGTTCCCAATGCTTGAAAGTGTTATTGGCTCCCAATTCCACGCCGCATTGTCCATGATGCAGCAGGCTGCTGGACTACATCACCTTCTGCCGCCGGCAGGTTGACGACATCGTGCCCCTGCTCGACCTGGAAGGCGGAACCGGTTTCCACTGGCTGCCGATGTCAAAGACCGAACTCCAGTTTTACTCCATACGCCACCTGCAGACGCACACCGGCGAACTTGCTGAGCGGCTGTGGACGGCCGCCGGGATTGAGATCGACTGGGTGGGCATGGGGGACGGTAAGAAGTAAACAGTATACGGTTCACTGATTACTGGTACTCAGGCAGCCAGTCACCGTGCGCTTCGATCAGGTCATCTACCAGGAAGTAGATTTGATCCAGGTCCAGTTCGGCCGCGGTGTGCGGATCGAGCATGGCGGCGTGGTAGATGTATTCTTTTTTGCCGGTCAGCGCCGCTTCCACGGTCAGCGCCTGCACATTGATATTTGTTTGCATTAACGCCGCCAGGTGGATAGGCAGCGCGCCGATTTGTGTAGGCTGCACGCCGTTCTTGTCCACCACACAGGGCACTTCCACGCAGCAGCCCTGGGGCAGGTTGTTGATCAGCCCGTTATTAGGAACATTGCCGTAAATCACGCGTGGGATGCCCGTCTCGCGGCTGTGGATGATCAGCGAACCATATTCTCCGCTGCGGCCGACGCGTAGTTTGCGCTGCGGGTCTTCCAGCTTTATACGCAGCTTTTCCCAATCAGCGATCTGCTTCTCGCAGCGCGTGATGTACTCATCCAGCGGGATATTGTATTTCTCGATCAGGTCGGGACGGTCGTTTTTGATAAACCAGGGCGTGTATTCACAAAAATGCTCGCTTGATTCGGTGACGAAGTAACCCAGGCGCCTGAACATATCGTAACGCACGCGGTTGTGAGCGGGCACGCGGTCTTCCTCGATCACCTGGCGCACCATCGGGTATAGATCCTCGCCGTCCTTCTCAAAAGTCAGGTAAAAGGCCATGTGGTTAATGCCCGCACAAACATAGTTGATCTCGCCCGGCACAACGCCGATATCCATGGCGATTTCCATCGCCGTGCCCTGCACGCTGTGGCAGAGTCCCACGGTTTTGATCGGCGTGGCTCTGCTCAAGGCCCAGCAGTTCATGGCCATGGGATTGACATAGTTCAGGTGCAATACGTCAGGGCACACGTCTTCCATGTCGCGCGACATATCAATGAGCACGGGGATCGTGCGCAGGGCGCGCATGATGCCGCCAATGCCCAGTGTATCAGCGATGGTCTGGCGCAGACCATACTTTTTGGGTACCTCGAAATCGATCACCGTCCCCGGCTTATAACCGGCGACCTGGATCATGTTGACGGCGTAATCGGCGCCGTCCAGGGCGGTGCGGCGATCGAGTGTCGCTTCAATCGTGGGATTTACATCCAGCCGCTCGGCGATCTTGTGGGCCACAATTTCTGTCGTACGAAGGCGCTCGGGATCGATATCGTGCAGGCTGATCGTGCTTTCCGCCAGTTCGGGGAAGCTGAGAATATCGCCCAATAAGTTCTTGGCAAATACGGTGCTGCCCGCTCCGATAAACGTGATCTTAGGCATGGTTATTACCTCCGATGAAGATAGAGAAATAGAGATAGAGAGTGGTTCTGCTTTATCTCTATCGCCCTGAGTATCGCAAATTTGCGTGGACACGCTACTCAGATCTGTTTCTTGTAAACGGCGATGTGGATAGCTCTGGGGACGCGAACCTGATAGTGAGATCCGGCGGAGGCAACACACAGGCGCGCAGCCTCGACCACAAATGGCGGGATGCAGGCAAAGTCGCGCCAGCGCTCATCGGCGTACGCCAGCAGCCCGTCCAGCGTATCCCAGTAATTCGCGAATCTGAAGGAGTCATGCGATACACGGGCGAAGCGCCCCTGGCGGACCATTTCAGCGATTGCATTGTCAGAGGCAATGTCGTCGGCAACGCTGCCGCTGTCATCGATGTAACCGGGGACATAGGTGCCATTGGCTGTGATGATTTCCAGCGCCGGATTTGTGTGGTACGGCCGTAGATCGATCATAATCCCGTCCGCTACCAAAACGCGCCAACTCTCTAGCAGGGCATCGACCATGCCCTCGTGCTCAATTCATCACAACGACCATCCAAAGATGGCGGTCTCAAAGCGTTCATCCGCGAAGGGCAGATCTTCCGCCTGAGTCTGGGCGAAGATTATGTGCGTATCCAGCGCTGGTGGGCGTGCAGTCACAGCCTCAGCCAGTTTTTTGATATCGGGATCGATGCCAACGATAGAGGAGACGGAATCAGCATAACGCCAGATCAAACGCCCGTTACCGCAGCCGATCTCCAGCACTGAACAGCTGTACAGGTTCCCGATCTCGCGCAGGATTTCGATTTCTATGCCTTCCGGGTC
>JBJYWZ010000694.1:0-1719 GCA_046259725.1 Promineifilaceae bacterium (SeqCode)
TTCTCTCTTGAGGCTCAAATCCTCGCCGGCGCACCTTTTGGCGCGACGAGCGCCAGCACCTGCGGTGCGGTTTTGGCCAGGCCGAAGGCGATGTAGGCCTGGGCGATGGTGGAGAGAATGCGCCGGCGTTCGGCCGGATCAACTTCGTTCCAGGCCATGGCCATGCCAATCCGCATTAACTGCGTGCCCCTTCCGGCATGGCCCAGATAAAGATATTGAACGCCATAGATTATGGCCACCCGTCCAACTGTATATCTGCTGCCCATCTGCAGTGCCAGATCTTCCAGGGCCTCGCGGCAGCGCTGCGTGGAGCCACCATCTCCCTCTAAAATGCACAGCTCGTAGGTCGCAGAAACCACGGCGGGATAAATACCGATTTCCAGAGCCCGCTTCAGTGACAACTCGAACTGTTCACGTGCTTGCGATTCCCGGCCTTCCCCAAGCAAACTCATGGCCAGATAGTAGCGCAGGTTTGGTATCACATAGGTATCCGGGCCGGCTAATGCCAGTGCACCCAGGAATGAGGCTGATGCACCCGCAAAATTACCCCGTGTGTACTCGGTCACACCGGCGATCACGGCAGCAATAACCTGCGTCGACCGCGATAAGTAGTTGCCGCTTTCCTCCCTGGCAGCCAGCATCGCCTCCGGGGTCGCCTCGTTCCGACTGATGGCATACTCAGTAGTCAAAAGAACCAGCCTTGCATATGCCCCCGGCTCGTTATCGCTGCCGTCCACGCCTAATTCGGCCAGCGTTTGCAGTGAGCGCCTGGCCAGTTTAAGAGCTCGGGAAAGTTCGTATAGACGCATCGCGAACACGGCTTCGGCTTCATCCAGGAGAGCGTGCATACGCCGTTCTGAAACCGGTATTTGCAGGCGCGTCGCCGCAAAAAAGGCTTCTGCGCGGCCCCAGGTACCGCGGGACTCAAAATAGACGATGATATCCCAACACGACTCGAGAAGATCGTAGCGCCCGCGTTTTACGGCTATCCACCACGCGCGGTCAAAATGCTGCGATTCATTGTACAGGTTCTGATAATATGAGACTTTAAGGGTTTTTCTCAGGTGGCTGGTCTGCGCGGAAGCCCACTGCAGTATGACTTCCATATAGCGTTCTTCCAGATCCTCCAGGTCATATCCCGCGCGTACGGCTTGCTGTGCCAGGAACTGCCGCACCAACGGATGGATCATCAGTCGCGAACTGGCCGTACGCCCTACAACCGAGGTTTGAATGAGCAGCTTCAAAACTGCGGGCTCGCAGCCGGCGACCGCCAGGGCAGTCGGTGCGGTGAATGAACCGCGCAGGATGCTCAACCGCATCGCCGCTTCCTTTTCGGCAGCGGGAAGCATTTGCCACGAATAGTCAAACAGCGCCCAGAGACTTTTCTGCCGTTCGGGCCGGTCGGCCGCGCCGTGCCAGACGTCGCGCAGATTCCGGGTCAAATGATCCATTATCTGTGCCGGGCTGAGGACGTCGCTCCAGGTGGCCGCCAGTTCAATGGCCAGTGGTAATCCTTCCACGAAGGTACAGAGTTGGACGATGTTTGCTGTCTCCGCAGGCGAAGGTGCATAGTCGGGCACGCGGCGTCGCGCTGTGCCCACGAATAGCTCGTAGGCGGGAGAATCCTGCCCGGCTGCATAAGAGAGCCCGCCGATTGGGAATAGCTGTTCGGCACGCATATCGAGCGCCTGGCGGCTGGTAACCAGCATCTTCAGCCGT
>JBJYWZ010000695.1:0-2192 GCA_046259725.1 Promineifilaceae bacterium (SeqCode)
CCCGCTTCATCGCGCAGCTTCATCAGCTCGTCCAGAATGGTCGCGCGCGAACAGGCGTCAATCATCGAGGTCGGCTCGTCGGCGATCAGGATCTTCGGCTTGAGCAGGAAGATGCGGGCGATCATCAGGCGCTGCATCTGCCCGCCGGACAGCTCGAAAGGATACTTATTTGTCAATTCGTCGAACTTCAAGTTGACGAACCGGCAGGCTTCCGTCATCATCTCAACTTTTTCTTCCTGGGGAAGCCTTCCGCCGCCGCGCATGCGAATGCAGTCAAGGAGCACGGCATCGATCTTCTGAAAAGTGTTATAGCTGGAAAAAGGATCCTGAAAAATCGCCTGGATATTCTTCCAATATTCTTTCTTCTTTTTGCGCGAGCGAATGTCGCGCAGCTCTCCCTGGAAGTAAATCTCGCCTTCGGTCGGGTTAAGCAGGCCCAGCAGCATCTTGGCCAGCGTCGTCTTACCACTGCCCGATTCACCTACGATCGATGCGACTTCGCCTTCGTGGAAAGCGATATCAACATGATCGACGGCAAGCGTTTTATTACGGCCGAGGCCGAAAAGTTTGGTCAGCCCCTTTGTGCTCAAAATGACGTCTTCCTCTCGAAAGCGGGCGTCTCGCCGCTGCAAGGTACCGTCTTGCTCCTGGTTCTCATTCTTCATGTTCATACAGTTTCCTCAGTTCATCTACAGGTATGATACAGCGGTATTCACGGTCGCCCTCGACTTCGCGAAGTTCGACGGACGTGACCCTGCATTCCGGCCGTACATACTTGCAGCGTTCGGCAAAGCGGCAGCCTGACGGCGGATCCTTCAGATTAGGCGGCGTCCCGGGAATGGCCGTCAGTTTTGCATCACGCACGCCGCTCTCGGGTACAATGATGGAGCCCATCAAACCTTTTGAATAGGGGTGCAGCGGGTCGAAGACGACTTCTTCCGCGCTGCCCTTCTCGACGATCTGCCCGGCGTACATGACCATGATATCATCGGTCACATTGTAAAGCAGGGGCAGCTCGTGCGTGATAAATATCAGCGACTTGATATAGCCCTGGTCCATGAGCTGGCGCAGCATCTTGATTACCATCTTCTGCGAGGTCACATCGAGCGCGGAGGACGGTTCATCAGCGATCAGGACCTCCGGAGAAAGAATCACAGAAACCGCGATCACCGTGCGCTGCTTCATGCCGCCTGAAAGTTCAGTGGAGTATTTTTGCAGCACCTGCTCCGGAAGCCCCAGATTCTCGAAGGTTTTTTTGGCAAGTTCATAAATTTGTTTTTTAGGGACAGTGGGATCGTGGGCCAGAATCACATCTTCGACAATGCTGATCACCTTCTGGGTGGGGTTGAGGGCGTTCATCGCCGCCTGCGGGATATAGGCGATCTGGTTGCCGAGGATCGTTTTGCGGACCTCATCCGGGGTCATGGTCGTAATATTGATCCCATCGATGATGATATCACCGCTCGTATAGTAAAGCGGCGGGAAGTAATAGCCCATCAGGCTGAGCGCCAGCGTCGACTTGCCGCAGCCGGATTCTCCCGCGATGCCAAGCGTCTTCCCGTCCTCAAGTTTTAGGGAAACGTGGTCGACGGCGTAAATATCCTCTTCATAACGCGTGATATATTTTGTTGTCAGCTCCCTGACATCCAGTATTGTTTGATCTGACTTTTTCAAAGTTATTCCCTCAGGGCGGGATTATAGATCTGATCGAGACCCGTATTCATCAAGTTCAATGAGAAGGCTATCAGGGCGATGACCAGGATCACGGGGAAATAAGCCCACCATTTGCCCAGCAAATGCGCTGAATAAATCATCGCCCAGTTCATCATCAAGCCCAGCGTCGGCACTTCCGTCGTGCGCGGTCCCAGGCCCAAAATCGACAGGCCGGCTTCGGCCAGGATGCCCGAGGAAACCTGTAGAATAAAGGCCATGATCACATAAGAAGCGATGAAAGGCAAAATGCTCAGCAGAAGGATGCGCGCGGTTGAGTGGCCGGATAATTTAGCCATATTGACATGGTCGCGGTTGCGCAGCGAGATCACCTGCGCACGCACCGCTCTCGTTGTCCACACCCAGGATGTCAGACCGATGATCACGGCGACGGTCATGGCGCCGCGGTGTTCCTGCCCGACGCTGTAGGTAATCAGGATCAGAATAATAAAACTGGGAATGACCGTAAACATATTGGTGAC
>JBJYWZ010000696.1:0-1875 GCA_046259725.1 Promineifilaceae bacterium (SeqCode)
CCGGTATCCTGATCGCGGCTGAACTGCCTGAAGTAGTCCCAGGCCAGCTTCGCGTATTCCTGATACAGGCCATGAGGAATGAACTCGATAACGCTCAGCCCAACCATGGGTGCGCCCTCATCATTGAGGAAGAACCAGGTATAGAGCGGGTACTCATCGTTGATCATCGTTTCACGGTAGACATCGCCCTTGAAGCCGCTCAGCGGATAGGTTTTAAAGTCGAACTCGACCGTCGGCATTTCGTTGTAGCCGAGATAATCGTTGATGTTCATCTGGAAGTCCGGCGCGATGTAGCCGTTCGCGGAATCAAAGTGGGTAAAGGTGTCATAGGTGCAGGTCGTCAGCATCATGGGGATGTCGACGTCTGCAAACTGCAGTTCCTGTCCGTCCAGATGCGTGTACGGGGTTCCTGACATGTTCACAGCAGCCGCAAACACGCTGGCGTCGCCATACACAGCACGGTTGGTGGCACCGCCGCCCATGGAGTAACCCGTTACATACACGCGTTCCGGGTCAAGCTGCGGGTAGGTTTTCAGCATATAGCGCACCAGCGCAGGCAGAACATCAGACATCGTTTCATACGGTGAAGCGCTCATGAAGTTTGAACCGGGATCTTCAGACGCATGCCGCTCGGCGACCATTGCCACACGTTCCTTACCGGCCAGAGTTAAAAAACCCAGCTCGTCTACGCACTGCACAGGATCGTCTCCGCCGCCATGGTTGACCAGGATCAGCGGAATGCTGTGCTCAGGCGCGGTGCCATCGAGTACTTCCGTGGGCAGGAACTCGTACCAGGTCGTAATGTACTCGCCGTTGGACGCCTTGTAATCGCTGAAGGTCTCGCCCTGACGCTCAAAGACGTGGATGCCGTCCGGCGTTACGCCATTGATAATCGCGCTGCGCTCTCCCAGAGAGTAGGGCGCCTGGTTCCAGCGGTAGTTGCGGTAATCGGTCGAGGCAGTATTCAAGCCCGCCTTAACGACAGGGATGCGGAACGCTTTGATGAACAAATCATAGTAAGCGTTGTGCACGAAGCTTGCCGGATCAATTTTATCGGTCCTGGTCACAATCACCTGCCGGAGCGGGTGCTCCTGATTGTAGTAAACTTCGTCGTTGCCATTACGGCCTTTGCTGTCCGTTTCATTGCCTGCGGCATATTTGGCAACGATCGCTTCCGGGGGGTTGACCAGCCAGACCGGCACAGGCGATGCGACTGTACGGATCTTTTCCATATTGCCGCCCACAAGCAGCATGCCTGCAATACGGCTGATGTAATCAATTTCGCTGGAGATATAGTCGTTGAGGAACGTCGCGCCTCCATCAAAACCGATCAGATAACGGTAAGTGAGGCCGCCAAAATACGCCGCATCGGCATAATAGGTAGTGGAATCAGTTCCGCGAATGGCGAAACCGATGTTGCACATCGCGGATTGGAGCTGATAGAACGCATACTGGTCAGCATCGCCAAAGCCATTCTCGGGGTTGATCGGCGTGACCAGGACAACGCTTCCGGTTGCTTCGTCCGCAATTGCGGTCAAACCCAGATCCTGCAGGTATGCAAGAGCTGCATCCTTATCTTCAAAGGATTGATCTGCGTACACCAGAATATTAGTGTTCATGCGGTTGGCGCCGGTCGTGGCACTGAAAATACCGGCAGAACGGTACACATAGGTTGTGCCCCGGGGATACATATCCAACGCAGGGTCCGGAACGTAAATTCTGCCATACTCGTTGGCCAGGTAAGCCGGCGCATTGGCATGCGCTTCCTCGAGGGTCTCAATCATTGCCGGGTTGCTTTGGTGCTGCTGATAATATTCAGCGGATGCACCAGCGCTAAAGAAGACGGTAAACAGGAGTGCGAGCGCCAGCGTGATG
>JBJYWZ010000697.1:0-4854 GCA_046259725.1 Promineifilaceae bacterium (SeqCode)
CCGGGCAGGGTGAAGGCCACGGTCACGGCCGCCAGCAGGAAGGGCAGGATCAGCAGCGAGCGCTTAATCACGAACCAGGGCTCAATGCCCGCCGCCAGCGCCAGGCCCATGACCATGCCCCAGGAGAGCATATAGGCCAGCCAGGCGCCGTCAGGCAGCAGGGCCATGGACACGACGAAGCCCACGACGGCCAGCACCTTCACACGCGGATCAAGATCGTGAACCCAGGTTCTGTGCTCCTGGTAATGGTCGAAAGTGTTGAAGTGCATTAGTTCAGTAAACAGTGTTCAGTGGACAGCTTTCAGCGAATGGTTCTCAGTGGGCAGATCAAATTGCCACTTTGCCACCTGCCACTTGCTGCCCTGCTATATATTTTTCTTCTTGCGATTTTCCGTTAGCAGGCCGCGCGTGAGGCTGACCAGGACCAGAGCGACGACGATAGCGCCCACCAGACCGGCGAGAATGGTCGATAGCGGCGTTTCTCCCGCGAATGGGAGAGTGTAGTCGGGTAAAAGCGTATACGGGGCATCCTGGGCGGATTCCGCAAATCCGGTCAATTCGGCGACCCATTCCAGGCCGTCAGGATGGCCGGAGGCAAAGGGGGCCATGAGCAGGACCGCGAAAACGGCGATCAGGCCGAGAACCAGCCAGCCGCCCTTCGCGCCCTCATCCGCAGTTTTAACGGCCGTCGGGCGCGTGCGCCGTATAAAGGCCAGGGCGGCGATGGTGATCAAAGCCTCGCCAATGCCGATGATGGCGTGAATGCCCAGCATGGCCGGCATGACCACAGCCAGGCTTGAGGTCCCGCTGAAGGCCAGGAGCAGGCTCGCTACGAACGCGGCGGCCATGATCGAAAGCCAGGCCGCGCCTCCGGCGACGGCCGTCTCCACGCGCTCGCCGCGGCCTAGACTCAGGCGATAGAGCTGGTAGCCGATAAAGCCGGGCACAAGGCCCATGATCAATATATTGGCGCCCATCACCACCAGCCCGCCGTCCTGGAACAGGAGCGCCTGCAGGGCAATGACGGCCGTCATCGTCAGCAGACCCAACCACGGGCCAAGGACAATGAAGGCCAGCGCGGCACCGATAAAGTGGCCGGACGTGCCGCCGGCGACGGGAAAATTGATCATCTGCGCAGCGAAAATGAAGGCGCCCATGATGCCCGCCAGGGGGATCAGGCGTTCGTCAAGCGAGTGATGCGTGGAACGAATGGCATAGGCCAGCGCGACGAGGATGAACAACCAGCAAACGGCCGAAACCCCGAGACTTAAGAAACCATCGGGAATGTGCATCAAGGCAGCTATAACAAGGGGGTAAGACGTCATAACATATTCTCCTCATAATCGGCCTGCTGGCGACAATTCTGGCATACGCCGGGGATAACCAGGTGCCGCAGTTCAGCCGTAAATTCATACTTGTCAGCGAGATGCGCCAAGAGGTCGGCCAGGTCCCTGTCGTGCAGCGTCTGCTCCGCGCCGCAAATCCGGCAGATGAGGTGATGGTGCGCGGAGAGCCCGGCGATTTCGTAAACGGTCTCGCCGTCGATCTCCGAGGCGGTCACCAACTGCAGTTCGTGGAAGAAATGCAGCGTGCGGTACACCGTGGCCCGGTCAATAGCCGGTGAATCACTATGTACTCGCTCGTACACCTGGTTGACGCTGGCGTGGTCGCCGATGGCGCACAGGGCATCCATGATGATCTGTCGCTGCGGCGTCAGGCGATACCCCTGTTCGCGTATGCGCTCCTCGTAGCAAATCTCGTGATGGGACAAAGGGCCAGCTCCTTATTGCAAATTTTTGCAGTTACAAGTAGATTGTAATAAAGAGCAGGGGAATTGTAAAGGGGGAGTAGCCGTCAGCCGACGGCTGACGGCTGACAACTATTCGCCAAAGGCGCTGCTGACAATAGCCTGCGCCTCTTCCTGGATGCGCCGCAGGTGCGCGGCGCCCTTGAAGCTCTCGGCGTAAATTTTGTAGATCTCTTCCGTGCCCGACGGCCGTGCGGCGAACCAGCCGTTCTCGGCCACCACCTTCAAACCACCGATGGGCTCGTTATTGCCCGGCGCCCGGGTCAGCTTGGCCAGGATCGGCTCGCCGGCCAGCTCAACAGCCGTGACCATCTCCGGCGACAGGTCCTTCAGGATCTCTTTTTGCTCGCGGCTGGCCGGGGCGTCGCTGCGCTCGTAGACCGGGCTGCCGAAGGCGTTCTCCAGGTCGTGGTAATGCTCACCCGGATCGCGCCCGGTGACGGCCGTGATCTCCGCCGCCAGCAGGTCCATAATGATGCCGTCCTTATCCGTCGTCCACACCGTGCCGTCGAGGCGCAGGAAGGAAGCCCCGGCGCTCTCTTCGCCGCCGAAGCCGTAGGAGCTGTCCAGCAGACCGTCGACGAAATATTTGAAGCCGACGGGCACTTCCGAGAGGCGCCGGCCCAACTGCAAAGCCACGCGGTCGATCATGGAGCTGGAGACGAGGGTCTTGCCCACGGCCGATTCCGCGGGCCAGCCGGGACGGTGCTGGAAGAGGTAGTTGATGGCCACGGCCAGGTAGTGATTGGGATTCATCAGGCCGCTGCTGGGCGTGACAATGCCGTGGCGATCGACATCGGGATCGTTGCCGAAGGCGATATCAAAGTCGTCCTTAAGCCCGATCAGGCCGGCCATGGCGTAGGGGGAGGAGCAGTCCATGCGGATCTTGCCGTCCTTGTCCACGGTCATGAAGGAGAAGGTCGGGTCCACATAGGGCTGTGTGACCTGCAGATCGAGTCTGTAGAGCTCGGCGATGGGCTGCCAATAGTCGATGGCCGCGCCGCCCATGGGATCGACGCCGATTTTCAGCCCGGCGGCGGCGATGGCGGCCATATCAATCACATTCGCCAGGTCGCGCACGTAGGGCATCATGAAGTCGTAAAAAGTGACGTTCCCCGCGGCCAGGGCCTGCTTATAGGGCAGGCGGGCGACATCGCGCAGGCCGCCAGCAAGGATCTCGTTGGCGCGGTTCTGGATCACGGCCGTTGTTTCCGTGCCTGCCGGGCCGCCTTCAGGCGGGTTGTATTTGAACCCGCCGTCGTCGGGTGGGTTATGGGAGGGCGTGATCACCACGCCGTCGGCGTAACCGTCCGCACGGCCGCGATTGTAGTTCAGGATGGCGTGGGAGATGGCCGGGGTGGGGGTGTAGCCATTGCCCGCCTGGATAAAGAGGGGCACGTCGTTGGCGGCAAAGACCTCCACGGCCGTCGCCTGCGCCGCTTCCGACAGGGCGTGCGTGTCCATGCCCAGGTACAGGGGTCCCGTGTAGCCCTGCGCCTGGCGATAGTCGCAAATCGCCTGCGAGATCGCCAGAATATGCGCCTCGTTAAAGCTGCCGGCGGGTGAAGTGCCGCGGTGCCCGGAGGTGCCGAAAGCGACCTGCTGCGCGGGATCGCCGGCATCCGGTTCAATCGTGTAATAAGCGGCCATCAGGCGCGGGATATTAGTCAGAAGTTCGTGCGGGGCGGGTTTGCCCGCCAGTTCGTTTACAGCCATGAGAGCCTCTTTGATTTCGGATGTGGGATTTCGGATTGCCGATCTACGATTCCCAACGCCAATAGTTCGCTTTTTTCAGCTTGGTCCATTGTCGCAAAAACGGCCGGATAGTACAATGACATCCGGCCGGATTTCGCTGCATATCATTTCGCATAGTAGTGATACAATAATCAAAGATAAGGCCGCCCTCATCAAGGGCAGCGACCCCTTTTGCGACAGGAGTCGAATTTTAGCTTCTCGTGCCGCTGATCTCGCGCCACAGCGCTTCGTCGAAGTCACCCAGCGAGGGCAGGAGATAGTCGGCGATGCCCAGGCGCTTATCGGCGGCGATCGCCGGGTCAGGCACGCAAATACAGGTGGTTTCGGCCGCTTTTGCGGCCAGAACGCCCAAAATCGCGTCTTCAAAGACGAGACAGTGCTGCGGCGGGACGCCCAGCTTTTCGGCCGTTTTGATATACACCGCCGGATGCGGCTTGCCATATTGTTCATCAACGGCCGACGAGACAGCCTGGAGATCAGGGCCGATTCCCAGGGCGGCGATATTGGCCTCGATGATCGTGCAGGGGGAGGAGGAAGCCACTGCCATGGGAATCGCGCGCTCCCTGAAAAAGGCCACGGTTTCCAACGCGCCCGGCTGCGGCTGCGCCTGTTCGCGGATAAGGACGGCCGTGCGCTCAACGATCTGCGCCGTCACTTCTGCGGGGGAGGGACCTTGCCAGGGCGCGCGCTTATACCAGCCGGCCATGATCAGGTCGACGCGCATGCCCATCGTCTCTTGAAAATAGGCCGCGGAGTAGCGGATGCCCAGCTGGTCAAAAACGGCGATCGTCGCCTGGTCCCACAGCGGTTCCGAATCGACCAGCAGGCCGTCCATATCAAAGATAATTGCGTCCAGGTTTATATTCCTCTACCAGGCTGTTGGCTCCGGACTACGGCCGATAAAGCGCCGCCGACATATCGCCCACAAACTGCGGCAGGTCTTTGTGGCCCAACTGCTGGCGCACGGCGTGCGCTTCGCCGGTGTGGAACCAATAATGGTACATCGTTCGCTGCAGCTGGGTGCCGATGCTTTCACGCACGGGGCTGCCGCGGAACTCAAAGAAGGTGCTAAGCTGTTCTGTGGTCAGGCTGTCGAGGAAGGGATCGGCCGCCGCCGTGACCAGCTTCCAGGCCTCCCACATCTCGTCGAGGGGCGGGGTGGAGGCGGGCTTGCCGGTGCCCACCAGGTCATTGAGGCCGGGGACCACAAACTTCTCCTGGCCCAGGACGCACCAGTAGAAATGCTCCTGGTTGGCCAGATGGCCGATCATCCAGCTGATGCTGTTCATCGG
>JBJYWZ010000697.1:4954-6911 GCA_046259725.1 Promineifilaceae bacterium (SeqCode)
TGGAGAGCTTCATGGCCACCGTCTTCACCGCCTGGCTGATCTGGCTGGCCTGGTCGGGGGTGACGTGGCGGGCGCTGTCTCCCAACGTCGCCTCCACCTCTTCCAGGCGGCGCTCGTGATCGTCAAGGCGGGTGTCCTGGGTATCTAAACGAGACTCCAGCAGCAGTTGGTTGCGCGCCAGCTCCATCATCGCCCTGGCCATCTTGTAGGCCTGCGCGGCGGGCGAGTCGCTTTCAAGCAGATCGGAGAAGGCCGGATCGGCCGTCAGGCGTCCCTCCTGGAATGCTTCCCACAAAACCTTTGCGGCTTCGCGCTGAAACCTTTCCAGCTTTGGCCGGATATCTTCACTCACGGCCGATGTACGAATTCCGGAAAGCCAGAGCGGCACGGCATCCACGCGCAGCATATAAGCAGTCTGCCGGCCACCAGGGGTAGCTAAATTGGCTACCCCTCTGAATCCATCCGCTAAAATGAGGTGACGCCGTATGCGTCGTGTCTGCGCCTGCGTATCGATGCCGAGGGCACCGCACATTTGTGCAACAGAAACATAGACATGCCCATCATCTGCGCGAGCCGCCATTAACTCATCACCATAAAATTCAACGGATTTTTGCTCTATTGGCACTAATGCTTTCTCATCGCCCATAACAACCACTCCGCATAAACAGCTTGTGCCGGTATGGTACCCAATTGAGGTGTTTACTGCTACCGCTCACGGATTTCGGGCTTAACGCGGTTCGCGTTGATACCAAAAAGCCACCCGGGCACGAACTTAAGCGGTAAGCAAATCATTTCTCTGGCTTGCTGTGTAAGTGTAACGCTTACAGAGGTTACTTCTTTCGGAGAGGACTGCCGGCTATTTGACCGCAGTGAATCCAGGCGACCGCCTATCTCAATATGACCGGCATATAGACCCCTGTCGCCGGGCTGCGAAATTCAAAAGCCCCGATGTCGCATACAGCCAGGCCATCCCCGTCCCCATCCAGCGGCCGGGGGACGCCTCTCTGATCCACTTCCGGACAGGCAGCATTGTCTCCAGCGTCAATGGCCGGGCTGCCGGCCATCAGGGCGTGGGTCTCCGTGGCTCCGCCATTATCGGCCAGGCTGTCCATGGCGGGCGGGGTATTGTTCTGATCGCTGGCATGACCCAGGGCGCAGGTTCCACCATCTTCCAGGTTATGGCCCAGCGAAAAGAGCCCGCCCAGGCAGTTATCGCCATCGTTTTCGGCGATCAGGGAGTTCTGGACGACGGCGAGGCTGGCGTTCATCAGCCCTGCGCCATCCGGGCTTTGATTATCGGAAATTGTCGAATTGAGCAGGAAGGCGCTGTCGAAGTTGGCGATGGCGCCGCCCATGCCGTCTGCCTGGTTGCCGCTGAGTGTGCTGTTTGTGACTGAAATGGAACCTGAGCTGAAGATCGCGCCGCCATCGTTTCCGGCCACATTGGCGACGGCCGCGCTGTTGGTGAGCGAAATCGTCCCCCCGGCGCTGATCAAAAAACCACCGCCGTCGGTAACGGCCGTGTTGCTGAAAACCTGGCCCTCGCGCAAAGAGAAGAACTGGCCGTCATTATAAAGACCGCCGCCCTGGGCAGCGCTATTCGCCTGGATACGGTCAGCACGGCCGGTGACCTGGCAGCAATCTTCTGAACTACCGCCCAGATAAATGGCGCCCCCACGGTCGCTGGCACTGTTGCCAATCAACTGGTTGCTTTCCAGCGCCGCCTGTCCATTCATAACCGTGATCGCGCCGCCAAAACCGCCCGGCACAATTCCAGCCGTATTGCTGATGAAGATGTTCTCCTGCAGCGTGACGGCCGTTGCCCCCAGGCCGCTGATCGCCAGACCCCCGCCATAAGATTCCGTACCGTTGGCCACGTTTTGGGCGATATGGTTGGCCATCAAGGCCGCCTGGCTGTTCTCCAACTGCACCCCGCCGCCATACGCTTCCTGGCCCA
>JBJYWZ010000698.1:0-3238 GCA_046259725.1 Promineifilaceae bacterium (SeqCode)
ATTACAGCCTGACGCTTGGCGACTTGTCCCACAAGTCGCTCGCCGGTCTTGGGATTCACCGCAACAACGGAGGGATACAGGCGGCTGCCCTCGGCGCTGGGGATAATGACCGGTTCGCCGCCTTCCATGACAGCGGCCGCTGAGTTTGTTGTTCCCAGGTCAATACCTATTATTTTGCCCATTTCATTTTCCTTATCACTATAATTTCTTAATTTCGTCCGTTCTATTTATGTGCTAGGCGGCCACGTAGACCAGCGACGGCCGTATGACCTTATCGCCAAGCCGGTAGCCCTTTACCATCACCCGGCTCACGGCACCGCTTTCAACCTCTTCCGAAGGTTCCACGCCCAGCGCCTCGTGAAAATTGGGATCGAACGGCTGGCCAAGAGCCTCGATCTCCTGCACGTTCAGGCTGGTCAGGATGCCAAGCAGTTTACGATAGACAAGTTCGATTCCCTCATACCAGGCGTCGCCGGCGATTTCCTCGGGAACGGTATCTATCGCTCGTTCAAAGTCATCCAATACCGGCAGCAGTCTGGCAACCATATCGGAATTAGCATTCACATAAGTTTGGGTGCGCTGTTTTTCGAAGCGCTTGCGCGCGTTGGCCAGTTCAGCCTGCGCGCGAAGATAGCTGTCAAGATTCTTGGCCGCTTCGTCCCTGGCCTCTTGCAGCTGGTCTTCTAAAGACGGTTCACCGGCTGTCACTTCGCCTTCCGCAGACTCCGCCTCAATAAATTCACCATCCACCACATCGGCCGCCCTATCTGCGGCATCCGTGGATAGCTCCTCACCCTCTACAGCGTCTTCGACGTTGAATTCATTCTCGTTGACTTTTTCGTCACTCACTACTCTCTCCCTCTATTGCTTGGGGTTCCTGCTGATAGGAATCAGCATAATAATCATATACAAAACCACTCATCAGGTCGGCGACGTAGCGCACGGCGGCCACGTTACGGCCGTAGGCCATACGCGTGGGACCAATGACGGCGACCGTACCGGTCAGGTCTTCGGCCACGCCATACCGCGCCAGGATAAGTGTACAATCCTTGAGTTCTTCCCAGCGACCTTCGCCGCCGATCATGACCTGCACGCCGCTTATATCCGGCAGTTGGCCGTGAGAGATGACATTTGCCAGCAATGTCCGCTCTTCCAGAACACGAACGGCCGCCCGTGTTCCTTCATTTTCAAGTAGATTGACGAGTCCGTCGCGGTAGAAATCGCTGATATTGCGTTCGTCCGCGCGCTGCAGGATATCAAGAACCAGTTTGGCAACTTCATACTCCAGGGTATCTAGCTGATCGATGCCGCGGTTTATCTCGGCGAACGTCGAAAACTCAAACAGGGAATTCAAATGATTTGCCGCGGCGCTCAGCTGTGCCTGGGGGAGCGGTTCGGCGAGCGTCAGCAACTGCTGCTGCACATCACCGCTGTGCAAAACGAGCACAAGCAGCACCAGTCGGCCCTGCGTTGATATCAACTGCAGATGCTTGAAACGGTTTGCCCTCGTTTGTGGCGCCGTCACGATACTTGCGCCCTGGGACGTGCGCGCGAGAATTGCCGCCGCGAGCTGCATCCACTGGCTCAAATCGAGACGCGCCTGATGGAACTGGTGCCGGATCATTTGCCGCTCAGGCATCGGCAGGTGAAACTCACCCAACAGCTTCTGCACGAAGTAGCGGTATCCCTTTTCGGTGGGAATTCGCCCCGCCGATGTATGCAGCTGTGCCAAATAACCCAGTTCACCGAGCAGGGCAAGTTCGTTGCGGATCGTAGCCGAACTGACGCCCAGCTCGTGGTTTTCGACCAGAGTCTTAGAACCAACAGGCTGCCCGGTTTCGATATAATCTCGCACCACCATGCGTAGTACGGCTTCCTGGCGGTCAGTCAATTGTTCGAACATTGCGCTTTACAAAAAGGTGGAGACTAAAGGCTTCCTTCAGTCTCCAATTCTTAGCATTCTTACTTCTAGTTTGCCAGAAAAGTTAGCACTCAAAACCCTGGAGTGCCAATACCCGGCATCGTTTATCATCATAACATGCGCCAATAGGAAGGTCAATAAGAAGAGCGTTAGAACTGGCAGGCTTCAAGCGCCTGCCAGCCGCTCTCTTTTTCTTATTATTGAAACGACGTGGAAAGGGCTGTCTAAGCAACCTTTATGGGCTCGTCGCGCTTCCGTTCCTGGCCGGGGTTTCCGGGGACCGCAGTCTCGCTCTCACGTTGCGGCGCGGCAGCATCATCTTCATCATCATGTTTATCGGGTTGGAAAATCTGCCAGACCGTGCGCAGGATGATTTTAGTATCAAGCAGGATCGACCAGTTTTCGGAATACCAGAGGTCATATTTCGTGCGCTCAGAAATCGACGTATCGCCACGCAGCCCATTGACCTGCGCCCAACCGGTCATACCAGCCTTTTCATTGTGCCGGTCCATATAACGCGGCACCACTTTGCGGAAATGAGCCACGTAGAAAGCCTGCTCGGGACGAGGCCCAACCAGACTCATTTCGCCTAGAAGCACGTTGATAAAGTTAGGCAGCTCGTCAAGCTCGAAACGACGTAGCCAGGTTCCCAGCTTTGTCTGGCGAGGATCGTTGTTGGTGGTCCAACCCGGGCCATCTTTTTCAGCGTCGCTGCGCATGGAGCGGAACTTAATGAGAAGGAACTCTTTACCATCCAGGCTCATGCGTGGCTGCACAAAAAAGACCGGTCCCGGCGACTCCAACTTGATGGCGATGGCCGTCAAGAGCATGAGGGGCGAGAGGAAAATTAATGCCAGTAAGGATCCGGCGATGTCAATGAGCCGCTTGAAGATCAGGAGATACCCACGCAGGGCGAAGTCACGCACGGACAGCAATGGCAGTCCGCCAAGATCATCAATCGAAGCCTGCGTGGTGACGAACTGGAAAATGTCGGGGAAAACCTTGACGGAAACACGGCCGTGCTGGCAGTAAGAAATGACGCGCATCGATTCCCGGTGCCCCTTTTCCGGAATGGCGACGATTACTTCATTGACCGCGTAAGCATCGATGATTTCCGGCAGGTCTTCGGTTCGACCCAAGATGGGCACGCCAAGAAAGCTGGTATCCTCCCCTTCCCCATTTACGACGCCGATGAGATTGTAACCAAGCTGCGGCGACCAGAGCACGCGCTGCACGATGATGCGCGCCGTATCCCCGGTTCCGACGACGACAAGCCGGTCCTTATCCAGGTAGCGGCTGCCCAGACGCTGGCGCACA
>JBJYWZ010000699.1:0-2146 GCA_046259725.1 Promineifilaceae bacterium (SeqCode)
ATTCTCGCCGCACGGGCGCTGGCGTTTGTTCGCGGGCGCGATTACGCCTTACCGCAGGAGGTGCGCGAACTGGCGCCGGACGTCATCCGCCACCGCCTTGTTCTTTCCTACGAAGCTCTGGCCGATAATGTAAGCAGCGATGACTTGATCGACCAGATTACCGGCGCTGTTCCCATTCCGGAGGTTCCGCTGCATGAGCGCGGACGTTTTGCTCGAACCACAACCAACTCCTGAGGGCGTCCTGCAGCGGCTGGATTGGCAGGTGATTCGCCGGCTCGACGGGCTGCTGCAGGGTGATTACCGCACCCTTTTTTATGGGGATGGTATCGACTTCGCTGATTTGCGCGAATACCAGCTCCAGGATGATATTCGCCATATCGATTGGAACGTCACCGCGCGCATGAACACCCCTTACGTGCGTCAGTTTAATGAGGATCGCGAAATCACCTCCTGGTTCCTGCTGGACACGAGCCCATCGATGGCTTTTGGTCCCATCGAACGGCCGAAGGAGTCGGTGCTGGTGGATACAACCGCAACCTTAGCTCGCCTATTGACACGCAACGGAAACCGGGTCGGGGCGATCATTTATAACAACCGCATCGAGCGCACGATTCCTCCACGCGGCGGCCGTAATCAGGTGCTGCGTCTCATACGAGATCTGCAGCGCGGCGGCGAAAGACCGCGCCAGGCCACGACCGATCTCAACGTCTTGTTTAATGCCGGTCTAAATACATTTAAGAGGCGGTCCCTGGTCTTCGTGATATCCGATTTTATCAGCGAGCCAGGATGGGAACGGCCGTTGTCTTTGCTCAACCGGCGGCATGAACTGCTCGCCATCCGGCTTTGGGACCCACGCGAAGTCGAACTGCCCAACGCCGGCCTTATCGCCGTGGAAGATGCGGAAACGGGCGAACAGCTTCTGGTGGACACCGGCGATCCCGAGTTTCGCCGCCGTTTCTACGCTGCGGCCGAGCGGCGCGAATCGCAGCTCCGCGAAACGCTGAAGCGCGCAGGAGTCGATCTCTATTCTGTTTCCACGGAAGAAAACCTGGTAACGGCCATTATTCGCATGGCGGGGCTGCGCAAGAGAAGGAGGTGGAAGGGGACCAGTAACCAGTGAACAGGATTCAGTTACCGGTTTACTGACAACTGACCGGCTCATCATGTCTTTCATTTGGCCCTGGATGCTTCTTACACTGCTGCTCGTTCCGTTGTTGATCGGGCTCTATTTGCGGCTGCTCACGAGACGGCGGCAGGTTACAGCCGTCTTAGGTTCCATGGGCATGGTAAGCAGCAGCTCCGGAGGAGACGTGGGTCTGCGGCGGCATATTCCTCCTATCCTCTTCCTGATTGCTCTAACCTTTCTCTTTATCGGGCTGGCAAGGCCGGAATTATTCGTCAACTTACCACGCGTGCAGGGCACCGTGATCCTGGCCTTTGACGTTTCCAACAGCATGGCCGCCGATGATCTGGAGCCGACGCGCATCGATGCTGCCAAAACGGCCGCGCGGCTCTTTGTAGAGGACCAGCCGGAGACCGTGGATATCGGGGTCGTGGCCTTCAGCAACGGCGGGCTGGTCGTCCAGCCGCCAACAGACGATCAGACAGCTATCCTGGAGACGATCGACCGGCTCAGCGCTCAAGGATCTACATCGCTGGCGCAGGGTATTTTTAGTTCGCTCAATGCCATCGCCGGAGAGGCGATCGCCTTGAGCGACGAATCGATGCTGGAAGAAACGTCGCAGCCAATTGACATCGGCTATTATCCGTCGGCCGTCGTCGTCTTACTCACGGACGGCGAGAACACCGAGTCACTCGATCCGCTGGAGATCGCGCAGCTGGCCGCGGAAGCCGGCGTGCGCATTTTCCCAATCGGCATCGGCAGCCCTGAGGGAACCATATTGGAAATTGATGGCTTTAATATATTGACCCAACTAGACGAAGCGGCCCTGCAGGATATCGCCAGCCTGACCAACGGCGCCTATTACTTTGCTGACGACGAAGAGTCGCTGCAGGAGATTTACGAGAATATCGATCTCCAGTTGACCGTCAGCGGCGAAAAGATGGAAATCACCGCTATTGTGGCAGGCATCAGCCTGGCCTTCCTGCTGGCCGGTGGGCTGTTGTCACTGCTCTGGTTTGGACG
>JBJYWZ010000700.1:0-1598 GCA_046259725.1 Promineifilaceae bacterium (SeqCode)
CAAGCACGGCCGTCAACCAAGGAGGTTGCTGCAATGTCTCGTTCATTCATGCCAATGAGCCCCAATAGAAAAAAGGCTGCCGGTGCAGGCCTGCTGGCGAGCCTCGTCCTGCTGTTGGTGATTGGCCTGGTACGGCCAGTCGTTGGCAGCAGCGATGAAGGCAGCAGTGATCTGGAAGGGTCATCTGTAGGAAAACTTGATCCATTCCCCGAGTTGACCTTCATCAGGCCAACCGTTATAACGAATGCCGCTGATGATCGTCTTTTCGTCGCTGAAGAGGCGGGGCGGATCTGGACCATCACGGGCAGTGGGACAGAAGCAGAGAAAACACTTTTTCTGGACATCGTCGATGTTGTCAAAGACGGCTGCGAAAGGGGTCTGCTGGGCCTGGCTTTCCACCCCGACTACGCGGAGAATGGTTATTTTTATGTAAACTACATCGCCGATGACGACGGTAAAGACCTGACGCGCATTTCAAGATTTCAGGTATCGGCCGTGGCTGACGAGGCCATGCCGGACAGCGAACTGGTGCTGCTTGAGATTCCGCAGCCTGCCTGCAATCATAACGGCGGCGATCTGCATTTCGACCCACAGGGCATGCTGGTGGCGGGCCTCGGCGACGGCGGGTTTGGCGGCGATCCCCTCAACAATGGGCAGGGCCCGCAAACCATGCTGGGCAAGCTGCTGCGCATCGATGTCGACCGCCAGGAAGGCGGCAAAAACTACGCCATCCCGGCCGACAATCCCTTCCTGGATAATGCCGGGACGCTCGACGAAATCTGGGCTCTCGGCCTGCGCAATCCCTGGCGCTTCAGCTTTGACCGCAGCACGGGCGACCTTTATATCGGCGATGTGGGCCAGGAGAAGTGGGAGGAAGTCGACTACGTCCCCGCCGCGGAGAGCGGCGGCCAGAATTTTGAGTGGCGCAGAAAAGAAGGGTTTGCCGATTTCAACACGGAGCAGGATTTTGGTCCCGGCGAGTTGACGGATCCTGTGTATGTATACGGCCACGGCGGCGCCCCGCCGCGCTGTTCCATCGTCGGCGGCTTTGTCTACCGCGGCGGTGAATCCGATCTCTACAATGGCACCTATGTCTATGGCGATTTTTGCAGCGGGGAAATTTTCGGCCTGCGGCGCGACAGGCAGGGCGGCTGGCAAAGCCAATTCCTGGCAAAAGGCGAAGAATCGCTGGTCACGTTTGGAGAGGATGCCGCCGGCGAACTCTACTACGGCGTGCGCAACAGCGGCAGGATATTCCGGCTGGCATTCGAGCCCGCGAGCGACAAATTCCTGCTGCCCGTCATTCTAAGCTTGGACGGCTCCCGCTAGAAGATTTTCCACTTGGATCAGGAATCGTGGTTGTTGAAGTGGTTTTTACCGGCCATCGATTCCTGTTCCGCCGACCGCACATTCAATGATAAAATAAGCTATTATCACGGCTGCGGACAATCAACGCAGTTATTGTGTTCCCTGTTTACCAACAGATTCTTAGGGGACTTTCACAAGAAAGTCTCAAAGGAGAGCCATAATGGCACAGAATCCTGAAACAACCGGGCGGGAGATCCTGCCCATTCCTGATATCCCTTCGCGTGGAAAGG
>JBJYWZ010000701.1:0-1711 GCA_046259725.1 Promineifilaceae bacterium (SeqCode)
CGCCCTGCAGGCGAAAACCGAACCCTGGACCATTACTTCCGACCATTTTTTCGCGGCAATGGAGGAAAACCGCCGGTTGTTCGCCGAGCTGATTGGCTGCGACCCCGCCTGCATCGCCATCATCCCGGCCGTCTCCTACGGTGTCGCCCTGGCGGCGAAAAACCTGCCCGTTGAGAAGGGGCAGTCCATTTTACTTCTCCAGGACCAATTTCCCTCCCACGTTTATTCGTGGCGCCTGAAAGCAGCCCGTGAGGGTGCCGTGCTGAAAACCGTTCGCCGCCCGTCAGACAACGACTGGACGGCGGCCGTGATCGACGCCATCGACGATCAGACCGCGATCGCGGCCCTTCCCAACTGCCACTGGACCGACGGCACACTGCTCGACCTGGTCGAAATCGGGGCAAGGTGTCGCCAAGTGGGTGCGGCTCTGGTGGTGGACGGCACCCAGTCGCTGGGCGCCATGCCCTTTTCGGTTGCCGCCGTGCAGCCCGACTTCCTGATCACAACGGCCCACAAATGGCTGCTGGGACCCTACAGCTTCGGGTTCTGCTATGCCGCACCCGGACGGCAGCACGGCGTGCCGCTGGAAGAGAACTGGCTCAATCGCGCCGGATCGGAAAACTTCGCCCGCCTGGTCGACTATCGCAATGCGTATCAGCCGGGTGCCCGGCGCTACGACATGGGCGCGGCCAGCAACTTCATCCTGGCACCGATCGCAGCCGCAGCGTTGGCCCAACTGCTCGATTGGGGCGTGGACAACATCGCCGATACGCTGCGGGAAACCACCGGCCGCATTGCCGACCAGGCCGCCGAGCTGGGCTTTGAAGTCCCGGCGGACGGTGTTCGGGCGCCCCATATGCTGGGGATGTCGATTCCATCGGGTCTGCCGGAGGATCTGCTGCCAAAGCTTACCCGCGGAAAGGTTTTCGTGAGCGTCAGGGGCAACGCGATCCGCATCGCGCCCCATCTCTACAACACGGATAAGGACCTGGAGCGGCTCTTCTCAGCTTTGGAGAGATCCCTGCACTGACAGCATCTTTTTTCACCACGACCGTCAAGGAGGTGTTTTATGGCACAAAAAGCGAGGGAACAGAGGAAGAAAAAGGTCATCGAAGTCCTGAACAAAGCGCGCAGCATGGAGCTGCATGCCATCGGCCAGTATATGAATCAGCACTACAATTTGGACGACCTCGATTTCGGCGATATGGCGGCCAAAGTCAAGCTCATCGCCATCGACGAGATGCGCCACGCGGAGATGTTTGCCGAACGGATCAAGGAACTGGGCGGGGAACCGACCGCAGAACCGGCGGCAAAGGCGCAAAGAGGCCAGGAAGTTAAAGCCGTGTTTTCCTTCGATGCAAACCTCGAGGACAATACCATCGACACGTACAATCAGTTTCTGCAGGTGTGCCGGGAAAACGGCGACAGCACCAGCGTGAAGATTTTCGAGGCCGTTATCGACGAAGAACAGGTGCACTACAACTACTTCGACAATGTCAACAGCCACATCGAAAAGCTCGGTGAAACGTATCTGGCTCAGATCGCCGGAACGCCGTCGGCCTCAGGGCTTCAAACTCAGGGATTCGTCGCTCGTCAGAGCGGCGGAGGAGCACCGGGCGCCTGAATCAAGGGCTTCGGAAGCAACGACGCGGGTAGTTGTTTTTCCTGCAACAACGTTCAACGGTGCCGTTCGATCCGAGGGTTCAGCTCC
>JBJYWZ010000702.1:0-1718 GCA_046259725.1 Promineifilaceae bacterium (SeqCode)
GTGTCCATCCCTATACCTTATTGCCCAACTCGCCCATCGATCTGGCCGCCTCCACGAACTGCCTGACCGTGCAATTCGACGGCAACGGCGACCTGGCGACAAACCCCGGGTACGAGCACCTGCAGTACAACCCGCACTCATCGCTGATCACCTGCAACGCTGGTGAACGGGTCTTGCTGCGCTTGGCTAACCTCGGTTTCCGTGAAGCGGCGATGACGCTGGCAGGGATCAAGATGAGAGTGGTCGGCCGTGATGCCAGCCCGATGAAGGGCCGCGACGGCACCAATACAAGCTACGTGACGAATACGCTCCTGATCGGCGCCGGTGAAAGTTACGATGCCATCTTTGAAGCCCCGGCTTATGAGGGTCCTGGACCTTACGATACCTATATCCTGTACAACCGGCGCTACACCCAGGAAAGTAACCTGAGCCCTGGCGGCTCTGGAGGCCAGCGCACGGAAGTGCGTGTTTATCCGGCGGGCACTCTGGGCCCACAACTGTATCTGAACCAGCATCCCGATGACCTCGTAAGTTAGCAGGGAACTGATCAAAGGAGTTAAGAAAATGCAACCTTCAAAATTCAAATGGGTGTGGTTAGCAAGTGTGCTTGTCTTGGTTTCGCTGGCTGCGAGCTCTCTGGCGCCTGCGCAATCCGCCAAAGCTGCCGGCCCGACCACAGGCATCGTCTGTACCGAAGGGCCAAGCTTCAACTTGACCGCTCAATCCGGTTATATCCAAATGTCGGATATGAACACGGTCTATATGTGGAGTTATGGGTCCGGTACGACCAGCGGAAATTTCCAGTATCCCGGGCCGGTGCTGTGCGTCAATGAAGGCGACACAGTAGAAATCACGCTGAAGAACGAACTTCCTTACAGCCTCCCGACTTCGCTGATCTTTCCCAGTCAGGAAAATGTGATGGCAGACGGTGTTCTGGCCCAGCCTGATTTGGCCAACGACTCACTGACGAACAGCGTCGCCAATGGCGGCAGCATCACTTACAGCTTTGTCGCCAGCCGGCCGGGCACCTTCATTTATGAGAGCGGCACCGACACCAAGACGCAGGTGACCATGGGCCTGGCCGGCGCCCTCATTGTCCGGCCGAGCATGGGCGCCAACTTCGTGTATAACCGCGCTTCTGACCAGTTCACGCCCGAGGAAGAATTCATGGCTTTTCTTTCTGAAGTGGATCCTTACCAGCATGCTGCCTGGGAGAAAAGTGTTGGAAAAGGCAAAAATTACAACCTAAATAATTACCATGCTTACTACTGGTTATTAAACGGGCGCGGTTTCCCGGATACCATGGCCGACAACAACGCCTCCTGGATGCCCAACCAACCCTATGGCGCTTTGGCACGCATCCACCCGTTCAACGATGATCCGGGAGCCGGGCAGGCTTATCATCCCAATCCGGCCGTGGAACGGTTCATCAACGTGGGTACCGAGGAATATCCCTTCCATCCCCACGGACAAAATGGGCAGGTGATCGGCCGTGATGGCTATCCTCTGGAAGGACCCGGCGGGCAGGATATGGCCTACGAGAATTTCCTGGTAAACATCGGTCCGGGCCAGACCTGGGATGTGCTCTTCGCCTGGCATGATGCCGAAGCCTATGACTCCACAACCAATCCCGTCAATGTCACCGTACCTGACCTGGCCAATATGACCGTCGGTATGTTCTACAGCGGCAGCCCGTATTTAGGTGTGCAGAAGACCAT
>JBJYWZ010000703.1:0-3076 GCA_046259725.1 Promineifilaceae bacterium (SeqCode)
AGCCGGCTGGTGGCCAGCGTCAGCTATGATTGTACGGCGCGTATCTGGGATGCGCTTACCGGACAATGTCTGCATGAGTTGAAGGGTCCACACGATTCACTGGTAGGCGTCACGTTCAGTCCGGATGGCCGCACGCTGGCTACCGGTGGGTCGGATTACGCCATCCTCTTGTGGGATGTCGCCACGGGCAAATTAGTGCGCAGGCTCCTGGGGCACACGGGTTGGTGTATGGGCCTCGATTTCAGCCGCGACGGCCGGATGCTGGTCACTTCCGGAGCCGATCGCACGGTCCGCCTTTGGGACCTCGCCAAGATCGATGGCGCCGGGTCCGAAGATGCAGGCCGCATCCTCTATGAACATGACGATGGCGTGCAGCAGGTGAAGTTCAGTCCGGACGGCAAGCTGGTGGCCAGCGGCAGTTGGGATATGACGGCCGCCATCTGGGATGTGGAAGGCAATAAAATGCGCCATGTGCTGCAGGGGCACAGCAAAATTGTCCGCCCGGTCGAGTTCAGCCCCGACGGCCGGACGCTTCTCACTGGTAGTGATGACCAGACCATCCGCTTGTGGGATGTGGCCGGCGGGCAGCTCTTGTGTGTCCTCGAGGGTCACCAGGGCTGGGTCTTCGCGGCGACCTTTAGCCCAGACGGCCGCTATCTGGCCAGCGCCAGCAGCGATGAGACCATCGGGATTTGGGATGTGGCCACAGGGTCCCGGCTGCACACCTGGCCCATGCCCAAACCCTATGCCGGGATGGACATCACCGGCGCCACCGGCCTCACCCAGGCGCAGAGAATGGCCCTTTTGGATCTGGGGGCGGTGGAGAAGGCCCACCCTACAAAAACGTCATCCAGTTAGAAAGCAAAAAGATTAGATACCAGTCTCAAAATGCACTGATGCGCAGCCTATTTCACAACTTCAAACTGCGCATGGAGGTCAGCCAGCGAATCAGCTCCAACCCAGACGTCAAACTCTGCGACTTCTTGAATCCATTGATAGGATTCATGACCGCGCCCAGGCGGTATCGTGCAGGTCGGCGTGAACGATGAGAAGAACATATCCCAGGGAACGCAGTCCTTTCTTTAAGGAACGGCCGTCGCCAAAACAAAAAAAGACCAGCTGCGCTTTGCGGCCGGTCTTTTTGATTAATGTCTTTGGGCTGCTAATGGGAGACGGGCAGCCCGGCCATTTGCCAGGCTATCATGCCCCCGTTGAAGTTCTTTACGTTCGCAAATCCCATCTGGACCAGCTGCTGGCAGGCAACCATGCTGCGATTACCGGAACGGCAGACGATGACGATCTCCTGCTCTCTGGGAAAATCTGCGGCCCCCTGCATCAACTGCTGCAATGGCAAAAGCTGAGCCCCTTCGATGTGACCGTCATGCACATATTCGGAGGGCGAGCGCACGTCCACGAGTAGAATGTCCTTTTCGCTGTCCTGCAGCAGGTCATTCAACTCCACGGCATTCACGCCGGCGATCGATCCGCTCGATCTCCCAAAAAATGATTGAAACAGTCCCATGATGCCCCCTCCTGTTCAGCTAGCCGGAAATACGCGCCAGGACGTCCCCTTCTTCCATAATCAACAAGGTCACGCCGTCGATTTCGATTTCCGTTCCCGTGTACTTCGGGAAAAGTACGCGATCGCCAACAGCCAATCCCGACACCATTTCTTCTTCGTCACCAACGGCCTCAATGGTGCCCTGCTGCGGCTTCTCCTTCGCCGTCTCCGGCAAGATAATTCCGCTGGCGGTTTGAGTTTCTTTTTCCAGTGGGCGTATAAGCACGCGCACTCCCAATGGTTCAATCGTCGTCATTTCAAAACCTCGCTTTATCAATCTGTTATAGTGTTCAGGTAATTATCTTGAATTGGCGTTTCAAGACAAGACAATCTTACCCCTAATATATCATATCGTCACCCGCGACAGCTCCTTCCACGTAAGAAAAACATCAACGCCTGTTGACAGAGGGCCTCAATAATAGAAAATCAAGGGATTAATCCGAGGTATTTTCTTTCAGATTGAGGAGTCTACAATGAAACAAAAACAACAATGGCTGGCCCTGGTGGCCTTGATTCTTCTTTTGTCTCTGGCTGCGTGTGGCGGGTCTCCGTCGCCGGCCGCGCCGGTGGTGGACGAACCCGCCGCTGCGGAAGTCTCACTGGAGGAGCTCCCAAAAGATCTCGACGTGGAAACAGTTTATGAGATAAAAGACAATCCTGATGTCTATCTAATTGACGTACGCGAGCAGGCCGAATATGACGAAAAACATATTCCCGAGATCAATCTCCTGCCAATGTCCACGATCGAAAACAGGCTGGACGAGATTCCCAGCAATAAGACCGTTGTCATCACTTGCCGCAGCGGCAACCGCAGCAGCCAGGTGACAGACTATTTGCGCGCCAATGGTTTTGACAACGTCCACAACATGACGGGCGGCATCAATGAGTGGGAAAGCGCAGGTTTTCCCGTTGAGCAGTAACTGGGACCAGAAGAAGTAAAATCGGACACAGAGAACAGTGAAAGGGCACAAAGATCACAGAGAAACTAAAAAGGACCCGGTGCTCTTTGTGCCTCCTTTGTGCTCTCCATGTCAATGATACTGCCGGCGGCAGGCAAGCAGTTCAATCCGCTACCGGCAGCCCGCTGGGCACCGATTCCGGCACGAGATAAGCCAGGTCCGCCGCGGAGGGTGAGCTGAGCGCGTTGAGGAACTCAAGGAGTTCCGCTACCTGCTGCCGGTCAAGTTCTGGCGGCGCCGCCAGAAGCGGATCCAGCGTACTTAACACCCCGGCCACAACGGCCGAATTATCGCGAATCGTCTCCCGCAAATCTGCCGAAAGCGCTTCGCCCTGATAAGCGCTGAGGCTGTCCGCAGGGCTGAGATGATGCTGTATGACCTCCTCCAGGCTCGCATAGGCCCCGTTGTGCAGCCACGGTCCTGTCAGGGCCACATTGCGCAGGGGCGGCGTGCGGAAAGCAAACCTGTCAACCGGGTCCCCCGTCTGCAAATAGCGCCCGAAATCCAGGCCCGACGAATCCTTGCCCGGTCCGAACTGCGGCGCAGCGATATTGTG
>JBJYWZ010000704.1:0-1779 GCA_046259725.1 Promineifilaceae bacterium (SeqCode)
GCGATCCATCGAGCGTGACCAGCAGGCGCTTGAAGCTTGTACTGCGGCTGCGCCAGTCCCCCGTGGGCTGCAGCAGCAGCAAAGGCGTCGACGCATTTTGTACCACTTCCAGGGCAACGCTTCCGATCAGGAAACGCCGCAGGCCGGAACGGCCGTTCGTGCTCATGACCACCATGTCCATCTGATCGTGGGCGATGGCGCAAATTTCGGCGGCAACTTCTCCTCTTCGAATTTCAAAATCGGTCTTTGTGCCGGCCATGCGCAGTTGGTCCGCCTTATAGTTCAGGTAATATCGCTTGTCCTGCGTATCGCCAGGTGACTCCGCTGTCCGCAAACCTGGCATCACGCGGCGCCCTGATTCCGGGCTGACACAGACGAGCTTGACCTGGGCGTCGAACATCCTGGTCAGCGCGCTCACGACCGAAAGGGACTCTTCCGCCAGGTCGGATCCATCGAGCGGAACCAGGATTCTCTTGATAGCGGCTTCCTGCGCGGTTTCCGTTGGTTCGTAGACCGGGAGGTATCGTCTTTCGGCCGTCAGACGGCCGACATGATCGGCCAGCGGCGTTGGTTCTCCCAATCGGATCCGGAAAAAAGAAAAAGCGGCATACAGGATGGGAATAAAAATAAGGTAGATCCAGGCCCCCTCAAAGAAACGTTCGCCAAAAATGATCAGCGTCGCCAGCGTGGTTAAGACGGCGGCCAGGATCGCGCCCAGCAGTGCCGGCCAGGAAGAATCCTTCTTGGCGTCACGCACTTCGCGTTTCAAACGCCTGGTCGCTGCCCAGCCGGTCATGCTCAACAAAATGAAGACGCCCGCAGCATAAATCGCCAGGTAGGTTTCTTCGTTGGTGCCTAAGAAGAAGAAACAGGAAGCGACGATGGCCACCTCGATCCAGACCGGGACAGGAGCAACGCCATACTTATTGCGCCGCCCGATGAAGGCCGGAACGTAATGACGCTGCTTCAGACCAAGTGCCAGGTTCTGCAGCCCTTGGGCGCTGGCGGCCGCCGCGGACAGCAGAACCGCAACACCCACCAGGGTGCCCAACCAGGGCAGCGGCTGGGGCAGAAGCTGGTCCATCGTCTGAGTAAATACAGACAGTTCACTATTCAGTGGGTCTGACAGAGCAAAAATAGCCGGGCCGACGATCAGCATGGTAATCGAGGTCGTGCCCATGATGATCACCATACTGCCGAATGCCTTACGGCTCTTTTCTCGTGGTTTGCCATCGTATGCGGCTACCAGGTTGGCGAACACTTCAATTCCGGTCATCACCGCCAGGATGCGCGCGTAGCCGCCCAGGGTCAACGTCAGGTAGCGGGGCGTGAATGCTGCCAGGTTAAGCGGCGGAAGCTGCAGACCGCGCTTCAGAATAGTGGCGAACACCAGGATCCACATCAAGATAAGAACCGCCCCAGTCGCCGGGCCAAACGCGCGCGCGGCCACCTTGGGCCCTCGATTGACCAGCCATCCGGTCAGGATGCTCAGGCCGATGGCCAGAATCGCGCGGTACTGCACGAAGAAAATCGTTTCATTCAGGCTGGGAAAACGATCGGCGACAAATGTGACCAGCGCAGCCACGCTGACCAGAAACGTCAGTGTGTACTCAATGAAGGTAATACTGGCATTTGTCTTGACGGCCCAACTGCCGAATTCCTCTTCACTGAGCCCGCTTCCGCCTGACCCGTCGGTGATCCAGATCATCACCAGTCGATACATTGCCGAAACCACGGCAATGGTCAGAATAACAAGCCAGATGCTGGCGCCGAACGTTA
>JBJYWZ010000705.1:0-1600 GCA_046259725.1 Promineifilaceae bacterium (SeqCode)
GGATATCTCAAATCGCCGGCGAAAAGGCCGGTATCATCAAAACGGGAGTGCCGGTTGTTACGGCTGTCCGACAGAAGACGGCCATCGCAGTGCTCGAGTCGGCCGCGGCGAAGCGCGTCGCGCCTTTGTTCCGCCTGGGCAGGGATTTCCGGATGCGGCGCAGCGCCGCTGACACGGTTACCTATTCCGGCCTTAACGTCCGTTGGCGGGGACTGAAAACCGCTCTCAGGGGCGGTCACCAGCTGGAAAACACCGCGCTGGCGTTGGCAGCCTGCGATGTTCTGTCGCCGGTAATCGGTTCCATAGAACCGGAATGCCTGCAGAGGGGCCTCGCCGAGACGCGCTGGCCGGGCCGCCTGGAGCAGGTTCTGGACCAGCCGCTGACCCTGCTCGATGGTGCCCACAACCTGATCGCCGCTCGTACTCTGGGTCGATATCTCAAAACCGGTCTTGCCGACCGCGCCATCACACTGGTCATCGGCATTCTGGATGACAAACCCTATCGGGAAATTCTATCAGCCCTGGTGCCCCACTGCCGGCGGGTTATTCTGACGCGTCCCCAGATCGACCGTGCCCTGCCGCCGGAGAAACTGATCCCGGCGACAAGCGAACTGACCGCCGATTGGCGTGTCATCCCTGATGTAGCCGCAGCCGTGTCACACGCCATCAATTCTTCAAAACCCGATGATGTCGTCTGCATCGCCGGCTCTCTCTATGTAGTTGGTGAAGCCAAGGCCGCACTAGAAAACCAGGCACCGCCGGAGCCGGTTTAACCAAACCTGAGTTGAGCGACTCTTCCGGAGCCGTTCCTCAGCGCCTGCGCCGGCCCGTTACGATTTCGATGCTTGACTTTCGACCTGCAATCCATTAATTCACGCTTACCCCCATTATCCACCATGCGCCCGTAGCTCAGGGGATAGAGCGTCAGCCTCCGGAGCTGAAAGCCGCTGGTTCGAATCCAGCCGGGCGTACCAAAATATCAAATAAAATCAATGAATTGGGGACGGGTTAGCCCGCCCCCAATTTCATTTTTGGAGTCGCCCCCACATCTGTTCCCACACTTGCCCCCACACTTTATATAAAGGTACGATTGTAAACTGGGGGCCTCTTTTCAGGCGGGCCCGGTTTTTTTCAGTTAGGCGCATCATCTTCTTCAGGCTCATCCTCAGGTGTCAAGCGACACCCAGATTTACGCATTAAGGCGACACCTACTTTTACGCACCTGCCCACCGGCCAATAGCCAGGTTTTCAGGTATTTGCACTCTCCTTTCCTTTGGTATGAGACATCCAGAATTACGCAGGATGTCATTGAGCCGAAGTTGCAGCTCTCTCCAGTTCCCGAAGACGATAGCTTCGGCCCTTTATGTTGAACACGTGGCTATGATGCAGCAGCCTATCGAGGATCGCGGTAGCCAGCACTTCGTCGCCGGCCAGCAGTTCAGGCCAGTCCCGGATCCCTTTGTTGGTGGTAATCAGCATACTGCCGCGCTCATAGCGGTGGCTGACCAGACGGAAGAACAGCGAGGCCTCCATGCGGTTCATCGACTCGAAGCCCATCTCATCGATGATTAGAAGTCCGGTGTTCACATACTTCTTTCGA
>JBJYWZ010000706.1:0-28382 GCA_046259725.1 Promineifilaceae bacterium (SeqCode)
CAGCCAGGCTTTCATCGATGAAAGCCTCAAAAGAATCCAACTGAATATCAATCAGCGAAGGCAGTTCGAGCGGATTTACTGTACGAGCATATGATTTGATTGGTCTATTCGACATTCGGTTCTGTTCCTGCTCCCTACCAGGCCGCGATTAATGCTGACCTGGTCTGCAATAGATTTCACAAAAAAGGGCGGCCCTACCGGCGCACCCAAAAATCAGATAAAGACAATTCTTATAACCAGTTGCGCTGTCAATCCTAGCGAAGGATCTGGCCCAATTATAGGCGTAATACGCGAACTTGTAGTATACAGTATTTATTCTCTCATGTCAACCCATAATAAATGGCCTGGATTTCCTCTCCCGCGCGCTGCCAACTGTATTTCGTTTTCGCCCTTTCGCGCAGTGAGGCTCCCGTTTTTAAACGCCGCGCCGGGTCATGGGCCAGATCGCGTAATGCCCTGGCCAGGCCTTGTGCATCGCCAATAGGGACGTAAATGCCCCACTCCGCCAGATATTCAGAGCTTACGGGCGTTTTAAAGGCAACGACCGGTTGGGCCATTGCCATGTAATTCAAGATCTTCCCGCTGCCTTCCGTGGCCGAAATCTTGGGCGCAACCGCAATATCGCCCAGCGCCAAATAGCGAGCCGCGTCACGATATTCGATCTTGCCGGTAAAGGTCATGGTATCATTCACGCCAGCTTCGCCCGCCAGATGCCGGTAATAATCGACATTGGGATAGCCCATCACAAGGAAATGGATAGGTTCATCCATTTCTTTCAGGTAAGAAGCCGCCTCGATCAGATGGGGCGTACCTTGATAGTCCGTTAACAGACCAAGATAGGCCACGATAGTGCGATCCTCCGGAATGCCAAGCTGGCGGCGCAGATCCGCTTTTTCACTGTCTGATAGGACATCCGGATTGAATCGTTCGGTATCCGCACAATCCGGCAGGGGATAGATCATTGATTCATTAACTTGAAAGTCTTCGACGAGTATGCCGGCTGCTTGCTGCGAACTGGTAAGTATCGCCTGCGGAAAAACCCTGTTGATGGTTTTCTCCATGTGGTGGGCCACGGAATAAATACGGCCGTTCTTATCCAGAAATCCGTGGTCAACCATTTCCGCCGACATACTCCCTTGAAAGTCAAAAACCAGCGGCTTTCCCAGCATGCGTGCCAGCACACCACCGATCAACGCCCCTTCGTGCATGTGTCCATGGACAATGTCCGGTTTAACGCGCAGGCCTTCAATCAGTGTTTGCGCGGCGAGGTAAACATCAAAGGCCAGTTTATGCCGCGACGAACCGACTTCGTAATCCGTATGCCAGGGAAGTCGGGCTGTGCGCCTTATATCCAGGCCCGGCAGGTTGCTTCCTTTATAATAGGTAACGATCGTGACCTGGTGTCCAAGTGCCTGCAGAGCCCTGGTCTCTTCCAAGATACGGATATGGCCGCCGTAGTCGCTGAAGAACGACGTGGGGGCGACCATCAGAATGCGCAGCAGTCGTTCCTGCCCGCCATGCTCGCTTACGTTCATTACAATTGGGGACTATCTTGCCAGGCCGGCAGGTCCGCTCCATGAGCGCCTGGAAAAAGTCAGCTATCCTTGTTCTTCCTGCCGGCCAGACCGCCCAGAAAGTGCTGGCTGAGAGAGGGCAGATCATACTCCTCCATTTGCGCTTCGTCCCACTCATTATCGTTACGGGCTTTCAACCACCGGTCGCGCGCCAGGTTCAGTTCAGCCAGATAGGCCGCAAGCACTTCCTGCTCGCCCTGCGCCAGCATGCGCCGCATCTCAGAGAGCTTTCGGGCCAGGCCATCCAGCCAGGACAGCGACGCCTCGCGATTGTAGAGCAAATGATAGGCGAGGTCTTCGTTGTCTATATCCAAGGGCAGTGTACCCACGGCGAAAGGCAAATCTGCGAAGCGCAAGATATCCCTCCATCCAGTTGTACCGGTGATCGCCTGGAATAACGCCGCCGCACCGACGGCTGGCATTGTCTCGGCTCCGAGCGAAAGTTGATCGTATTCCAGTGGATCGACAAAATACGGCTTGGCACCTAAGAGCTGTCCGAATCTCACGGCCGTATCAACCGCCTGGGGATCAGCATCTGCGGAGGGCATCACGCAAAAAACGCTGTTGCGGAATAGATCTGCACGCGCCGCGTACAGGTCTTCCTTAAGAGTATCAAACGTACTGGTCGCGAAGACTGGTCTGGCGCCGATATAGTGACCGTTATGCAAATACTTCTCTGCAAAGCGAATGCCGGGCTCCTTTAGAGCCGTCAGGTCAATCACCAGCGTGTGATCTTGCAGACGGTCGCCGATCAGACTTAGCGTCGCTTCTAACTCAACCGCGGGCATGGCCAATACCACGATATCCGCCGGCGCACAGGCTTTGATCAGGTCCGCTTCCAGGCGATCGACAGACTGCGTGACCGGCGCCGAACGCAGCACGTCGGACCTACTGTCGTGACCAATCAAAGTAAAGTCTGTCGATCCTTCTTTCAGCGCCATGGCAATCGACATTCCCGTCCGCCCCATTCCGACGATAGTGATCGTATTCGTTTGCATGCTAATCTCCTAATTCTGATCGTCCGCCCACTGCAAGAGCATCAGGCGCGCGTCCATTTGATCTATATTCGCCGCAAGGGTGTCCTGGTGCCGCAGAATGAGCTCGACCACGTCGGCCGGTGATCCTGCCCGTTTAGCAAGATCAGCGCCCCAGGCGGCATGTTGTTCGCGAACCACAAAAGCGCGCTTCCAACCCGCTCTGTCGCTCATTCCCCACTCCCTGGCTTTTCGGGGCACGAGCGCCTTTCCCAAGACAGCCAGAGAACGATCCCAGACCGTCAGCTTTGTACGGATTTTGCCCACGTCATGCAGCAGAGCCGCGCACAGAAGTTTTTTATCTGTCTGGCCAATAGCCCTTAACAAGCGATAGACGCGCAGGGCATGTTGTTGATCGCTGGCTGACATTTGTAAGAAAAGCGCCAGCTCTGCACGGTTCAGATCGACCCCAATTTCTCTAACTTCGGACCGCGACAGCCGCCGTGCTGTTAGATTCCGCCACAGTTGGCTCACACGATAGAGAGCATCCATCTCATCAAAAGCCGACCATCCTCTGGAACACAGCAGCAGCCGGCTGCCATACGACAGTTGACAAAATATCGATTCCCATCATCGGCAGGAAGAAAATCAGGGTAATCAAGATGAGAAAGCCATATTGCTCGAGCGGACGCAGCTTAATAGACATTTCCAGCGGCAGCACGCCGAGCAGGATACGGTAACCATCAAGCGGCGGCACCGGGATAAGATTGAAGAAGGCTAATACGAGGTTGATCCACACGAACTGTGTCAGCAGGAAATCAAGAGATGCCGTTCCGCTAAATGCGGGATAAGCAAATCCCAACTGGAAGGGAATCGACCCAAGTCCGGCAAGCGCCAGGTTGGTTGCTGGGCCGGCCAGGGCGACGATGGCCATGTCGGTATGCGGATTGCCGCGCATGTTATAGGGATTGACCCGCACCGGCTTGGCCCATCCAAATCCTGAAATCAACAGCATGATGGTGCCGACGGGATCGAGATGCTTAAGCGGATTGAGCGTGATCCTGCCCATGTTACGCGGCGTGGGATCACCCAGGTAATCGGCGGTCACCGCATGCGCGAGTTCGTGCAAGGTAAAGGCAATCAACAAAACGATTGCCCGGGCAACTAAGGTGGCTACATCAAGTCCAAGCATGGGTACAAAGTATAACTTGCGCCAGGTCGCAGAGCGAATTCCTCCAACCTACGCCGGCAAAACATTCGTGTCCAATGGGTTGAGGAAAATTATAGCGGAGGAGCCCAGCGGCGGCGGTCGGCCCGGCATTTCAAAGATCAGGCTTTCTCCGTCTCCAGTCTCCACCCAGACCTGGCTGTATTTCCCGCGAAAGGAAGTTTCGCTGACGGTCACGGCGATCGTGTTGTCACTCTGCGCATTGGCAGATTCAACAATCTGCGCCGCATCCGGACGGATAAGCAGCGTCACCTGCGAGTCCGGTGGCCTCATCGTGTCAACCACCTTTAGGTCACCCAAATTCGTGCGCACTTCATTTGGTCCCAGCACCGTGGCCGGAAGGAGATTACGAAAGCCCAAAAAACGGGCCGCGAATCGCGTGGCCGGCCGGTAATACACATTCTGAGGTGCGTCCAACTGCTCGATGTGGCCTTCGTTCATCAGCGCGATCCTGTCTGACACGGCATAAGCCTCGGTCTGATCATGGGTCACGTAGATGGCCGTAACGCCAAGCTGCCGCAGTATGCGGCGCAGGTCGAGCATCAGCCTCTCACGCAGCGCGCGATCCAGCGCACCAAGCGGTTCGTCGAGCATCAACAGCCGCGGTTCGAGGGCTAGAGAACGCGCCAGGGCCACGCGCTGTTTTTCACCGCCTGAGAGACTGCTCACATCTCGCTGCTCAAAGCCCGGCAGCTCCACAAGTTCAAGCATTTCCGCAACTCGCCGGTTGATTTCCTCCTGGGAACGGCCGTGCATCTTCAAACCGAAAGCGATATTTTCGGCGACATTCTTGTGCGGAAAGAGCGCGAAGTCCTGGAACATCATGCCTATCTCACGCTCATGCGGCGGGACCGGAGCCATATTGCGCCCGTCGAACCAGATTTCACCGGAATCGGGCTGCTCAAGACCGGTAATTAATCGCAGCAGCGTTGTCTTACCGCAGCCAGACGGTCCCAACAGGCAGACGATCTCACCTTCATCGACAGCCAGCGAAACATTATCAACGACCGTTTGACCAGGGACGTAGGCTTTACTCAGTGACTCGACAACAAGGAGGGCCATCGATGCCTATACCTGCATTTCGAATTCTTCAATGGCCTCCTCGATAAGCGACATCAGATCGCTCAACATAGGCGTATCAAAACGAAATTCAGCGCCGGCAGTCTCGAAGAGTTCCGGCAGCGTCATGGTTCCACCCTGGGCCAGTGCGTGCCGGTAGGAGCTGACTGCTCCTTGCTGATCCTCAAGAGACCGCCGCCAGACCTGCAGCGCGCCAACCTGGGCCATTCCGTATTCAATATAATAGAAAGGTACATGGAAAATATGCAGCTTGCGGTGCCAGCCGGTTTCCAATTCGTCCTCAAGACCATTATAGTCAACGCCCGGCATAAAGCGCTCCCACAGTTCTTTCCAGGTCTCATCGCAGTTGGCCGGGTCCGCCGCCGACGCCGGGTTGGTATAGACCCAATGTTGGAAAGCGTCGACGACGGCCATATACGGCAAAAACAAGACAATGCCTTCAAGATGCTCGATTCTGGCGCGCGCCGCCTCAGAGTCCGTGTAGAACCCCCCATGATAGGCCGTCAAATAAGGAGCAGCGAGAAGCTCCATGCTCATCGATGCTACTTCCGCAAATTCCATTGGGGATTCCAACTGCCAGGTATAGGGAAGATTGGCCGCTTCGAATACATGGAACGCGTGCCCGGCCTCGTGCAGCATCGTCAGCACGTCCTCATGGGTTCCTGCGCCGTTCATGAAGATAAATGGCAGCCGTCGCAGCGGCAGCGTACTGCAGTAGCCGCCCAGTGCTTTCCCCGATCGTGTATCCAGATCCATCAAATCGGCCTCTTTCATGGTCGTGTAATAGCCTGCCAGAACAGGATCAACCGCTGAGAGAATTCTTGTCGTATGAAGCATCAGCTCCTGCTGCCCCGAATATGGCGTCAGGGGCGGCGCACCGCTGGTATCCACATCGACATCCCATGGGCGCAGCGATGTCAAACCCAGACGTTGACGTCTCTTCTCGTAGATCTTGCTTGCCAGGGGCACGACGACTTCCTCGATCGCTTCATGGAAGGTCAGACAGTCCTCCGGCGTATAGTCGAAACGATTCAGCTCACGGAACACATAGTCGCGATAATTCGCCAGTCCGGCATTGGCGGCCATCTTCCGGCGGTGCTCGAGCATGTCAACATAAAGCTGGCTAAGCCGCTCGCGATCGCCAAGCCACAAATCCAGAATCTGCCGCCAGGCGCGCCGGCGAACATCGCGCTCCTGGTCCTGAAGCAGCACCTCAAGCTGGCTCAGGTTTTTCACTTCCCCTTCCCACTCGGCCGTCATGGCGCCCGTTATCTTATCGTATTCGTTGCCCAGTTTCGCCAGTTCGGTTTGCAGCGGCACATTCTTTTCACGAAAGAGGTCTGCCAGGTTGCGCATGTCCCTGATCACCAGCGCCAGATCATCTAAATCTTTTTCCTCCGGATTCAGAGCCAGGAAGCGCACTTTCAGCGCCTGGTCGGCTACAACAGCTTGAGGCTGTACATCATTAACGAAATCGAGAAACGCCTGTTCGGCCGCCTCGTCGGCCGTATCCAGCGATTTCGTAATATTGATCATCGTTCCAGCTTCCCATACCAGGGCGCTGAGTCTCGACCAATCATCCAACCAGGATCGCAAGTCGCCGTCGTTCAGCTCGCGTTCCAACAGGTCATCATAGAAGGACTTGTACGTCTCCCACTGCTGTAAATCCAGACCATCTATGGATTCGGGAAATTGATCAAAAGCCATCAAGGACCTCCACGTTGTTTCATTATACTGATATTTGGTATCGACTGGTGATTTGACATCGGCTCCAAACTGGAGTTTGCGTGTACACTGAAAAATGAAGCCCTTGCAGGCAGTGCAAGGGCAACGAACAAGATACCGAGAGGCGACGACGGGATTCGAACCCGTGATGAGGGTTTTGCAGACCCTTGCCTTACCACTTGGCCACGTCGCCAGAACGATCACGGCAGGCCCGAGAGCCTGCCGTTGTTCTAGAGCGGGCGACGGGATTCGAACCCGTGGCCTTCTCCTTGGCAAGGAGACGTTCTACCACTGAACCACGCCCGCAATAAAATTAAATCGCTTGAAATATTCAAACGTCTATGCCAGGACCCAGACTCGAACTGGGGACACCTGCATTTTCAGTGCAGTGCTCTACCAACTGAGCTATCCCGGCTAAGCAAGGGACCAAGCTTTCTGTAAAGGTTCGTTGATTCTATCCAATGCCATTTGACGTGTCAAGTATAGGACAGCGCCCCTCAAAGAGTGTTCTAATAAGTTGATCATGCTTTTTTGGTAGGCCCGTTTTCAAGCGCTACACATGCTTGGAGAATTGGGATAGACTTATTGCCGGAGAGGCCATTTACGATTTGGGAGTGGTTGTGCCCTGGTGGGTGCCCTGGTCTTCAAAACCAGTGGCCGGTCGCGCGGAGCGAGCGGCGGTGGGTTCGACTCCCATCCACTCCCGCCTTTTTCGAAGCCCTCTTAATTGCCCTCTAAATCAATCGCGTTGCCGTTCCGCTCACTCAACCTAAGCTCATAAGGTGCGGGCACCAGGGTCATTGGCGCCGATGCGGCCACGATTAGGATGGGTCGCCTCTGGTTGTCTACGTCATCTATATTCACCAGCGCGCGGCCGTCCACAACAGGCAGAGATTGCACAACAGGACCCTGCTCAGGGAACGTGATTAGCTGCAAGTGCCAGGGCTGCGCCACAATTGACGAGACCAGCGAAAAGCCTTCCGCGCTCCATCCGCTTAGCTCACCCGCATCGAAGTAACCGATCTCCGGAACGGCGACATTGTCAACCGCCAGACCGCCATAGGTCAGCACGGGATCGGTAACCATCTCGAAGCGCAAGAGGATTTCCTGCCCGGCAAATGGGCTGAGATCGATAACTTCATGTCGCCACTCCTGCGTGCGGCCCGTATAAAAACGGGGCGTGTGCGCCGAACCGGAAGGATCGTCCGCCGGATGAAGCCCCTGCATATTATCCGATTCCAAAGACTGCCAGGTTTTTCCCCCATCTGTTGATATTGACACATAGGCGAAATCATACCCGTACTCTATATCGGCAAAGACATCATATTCCAGTGTCGCTTTCTCTACAGCTTGCAGGTCAAGGCCGCGAGTGAGACGTGGGTTGCTTGAATTTGCCCGCTGCGTATACCAGAAGATCTGGCCATTATCATCCATCGCTGCAAACAAAGAAACCGTGCGCGCTCCTTCAAATTCAACAGCCGACGTTGATTCGGGCAGCTCGTAATAATCCGCCGCGTACTGATGGACTTCTCCAGCCAATTTTCCAACCGCCGCATCAACAGGAATTAATGACGCTGTTTGTAGACCATCCAGATCAAATCGGTATTTCTCCGCCGCCTGCGGCTGATCATGAATGGCCAGCGCGGCGAGCCAGTCAAGCCACAGTGATTCGCCGGAGTAGTCCAAGCCATGCGCTGCGGCAAGACTGTCCAGAGCGAGGAAGCCAGGCAGCGGGCTCGTCGCATATTCCCGGTAGAGGTCTTCGCCAAGCCTGTCATACAGGTACTGGTTGAAGAGGTACCCCTGGCCGTAGTAGGGCCCCTTTACCAATTCCGTCCAGCTATTCAACTGCTGATCAGGATCGCTCAAGAACTGATTGGCCCGCTCGATGCCGTTGTTGGGCAGTCCGGCCAGTTCCGCTGCCAGCACGGCCGATCCTTCTTTACCCCAATCGGTATCGGTCAAATCATAATTAAACTCGATCAGGTGCCGCAGTTCATGAGCCAGCACGCCGAGATAATAGTCACTGCCGAACTGCTGATCGTTCATGACAAACATTTCTCGCTCGTTTGAACGCGGGTTCACGGCGGCGGGCTGTAAGTCGTACGTACTCACAAATCCGGCTGTGCCGCAGCCGCCCACTCCGTCTTCCGACACACCGCAAATTGTCTGAGGCGAGGCGTGCAGCACGTGCAGGCGTGGATCGCCGTCAATTCCTGGCGTGTTCTCCTGACCAAACAGGGCTGTAACTCGCTCATAGATCTCATCGAACTTTGGCACGACTTCCGCCAGCGTATCTTCGTCCGGTTCGACGCCAAATGGTCCGGATTCAAACCAGAAGTAGGCATGTTCGCCGACCGCAAACAACTCAGCTTCGATTTCGCCATAGGTGTTGTTAACGACGTCAAGGACCGTAAATGTTTGGCGTGTGCCGGGCACCAGTCGCTCGGACACCGGGGCTGCCCTCGTTGTCAATGCAGCGGCATCCATACTGCCAAAGGCGGCAGCCAGGCGTGCATCATCTCTGGCAGGCGGAACAACTCGCGCCAGTTCCTCGGCCAACTTCGCAAATCTATCGGCCGTTGGAGTGAAGGTTGCCGTTGGCGATGGCAGTGGGCTTGCAGTCTGAGTGGGTTCTTTGGTAGCCGTTGAGGTAGCGGCGACAGCCGTCTCCGTCAGAGAATGCGTGATTTCTACAGTAACTATGGTTTCTAGAGAAGGTGTGGCTTCCGCGCTGACGGCCTCCGAAGCAGCTGGCTGCATAGGCTTCGTGGCCAACGATGCCGTATCCAGCGGCTGCGCCACTTCGGGCGGCCGATATTCAACAGCTTCACTCACACAGCCGGCTAAAATTATCGTGGCAAGAACGATAATGATGAAACGCAAAAATGACCCCGGCAACCTGAAGTTTAATATCCGCATCAAGAAAAGTTTACATTCAGCCGGCCATTTATTAAAACATTATGGTAAATGTTTAAGGCAAAAATGTTTCTTCAGGGCTTGTTGGTTCAAATACGCTCCTGTCGCTAGAATAGTCAATTGATTCTTTTTGGAACCATTTTATGTTAGACCTGGAGCAGCAAAACCGGCGTAGAGAACTGTATAGACGGTTACATCCGGAGTGGCGACCGGCTACTGAAACCTATGCCGAGCTGGCTAGCAGATTTCTGAATCCAGGCGCGCGCGTGCTCGATCTCGGCTGCGGCCGAGGAGGCCTGATCGAACAGTTGGATCATCCACCGGCGCTCATGACCGGCGCCGACGCGGATTGGTTGTCTTTGCGAGAGCATCGCCTGAACTCGATTTCACGCGTGGCCACCGGCGGCCTTTCGCTGCCATTTGGTTCACAAAGTTTTGATCTCGTGCTGGCGAGCTGGTTATTTGAACATCTGCCGCAGCCTGCCGAAACGCTTAACGAGGTTCGCCGAGTATTAAAGCCCGGCGGCGCGATCATCTTTATTACGCCTAACGGCCGCCATCCCGTCTCATACATGAATCGTCTGCTGGGCAGGTTGGAAGGACTGCAGGGAGTGATAGTGAAGCAAATATACGGCCGTGAACAGGAAGACACTTTTACAACTTACTATCGTGCCAATACACTCAAACAGATTAGCAAGCTGTCACTTGATGCTGGCCTGGAGCAGGTCGTCCTGACAGCCATTCCTGATCCCACCTATCTGGCCTTTACTGAGAGGCTGTTCCAGCTGGCCACAATGCTTGAAGATAACCTGCCGCAGTCACGATACATTCATCTGGTCGGTTTGCTCAGGCGGCCAGGATAAGAATTCCCAATGGACGATCTATCGCTGCTGAAGCGGCTTTACTACATCTATCTTGGCAATCTCTACAGGTTCACACATCTCTCGTCAAACCGCTATATTCTTGGTATCAGTCTGGCATCAATTGTAAAAATCCTGGTTGTCGTGCTTGTCCTGGCGGCCTGGCTTAACAATTGGGGTAAAATTGCGCTGGCGATTTCGATTCTGCTGTTCATCTGGATATTTCTCGCGTACTGGCGCGCCGGACGTTCCGGTTATTTTCGCTTTGTTGCCGGCCCCCCGACCGTAGCGGACAATCAGGATTACGAGACGCTGGCGCCCTACAAGCGTATCAGTTGTATTGCGTCGGGTATTTTCAGCGTGCAGAACTGGGAGAAGAATGTACTCTTGTGCCCGGCTGATTACTGGCAGGTTCCACGCGGAGATCATGCTCTGATGGTTGAGCATGAGCCCCAACGTTTCCTGTACCAGTTTTTTGATGTCGCGACGATGCAGGAGCTGCAAAAAGGTTGGCTGCTCTATGGATCACATCCCCAGCCAGCGCTCTCAATTACCTATTTGTCAATCTGGGGTCCGGAATTCACGCAAGAACCGTACAGTATCTTTGGCTCCGATACCAAGCAGGTTGAACCAAAGCTGCGCACTATCTACCTTTCCTTTCCCAGCGAAGAGAAAGAGAAGATCATTTGGGGTAATATACTCCGTGATTTACAGCGCCATCGGGACCTTCAGCAGGCGCAGTAGTGTAGATTGACAAATCAAAATCGACTTTCTATACTCCGTTCAGTAAACGCTGAATGTATCGTAGCGATATGGGTCGAGAAGAAAACACTATTTCTTAAGAAGCAAAGACCTTTGTCCGGAGGATGTGCGTGCGCCTGATTGTTATGCAGGGCCCTAATGTAGGGCACGAGTATCTCTTGCCAGGAGATGAATCAACAATTGGACGAAGCACAAGCAACTCCATTGTTCTTCCCTTTGCAGAAATTTCACGCAAACATGCCCGCGTCTGGCAGGAAGAGGAATCGACATTCCTGGAAGACCTCGGCAGCACAAACGGAACATTTGTCAACGATACACGGCTCACCGGCCGCGTGGCGCTTTATGACGGAGATGAGATACAAATTGGCGATGCGTTCCGCCTCCTGGTCGCTTCTCCGGAGGGTCTCACACGTCCGATTTCCGGACCGTCAGCCGCCTCAGTTCAGTCACCGCAGGCGGCTAACGAACAGTCCGTCTTTTCCGAGGTCGTGCCCTCCTCGGAAATTCCGACGCCCCGCCCCCCGCTTTACATCAATCTCGAAGAACGGGAATCTGACATAGAGCTGCCGGAAATTGACCGGACACCTGATTATTTACGCTGGATTGGAATCGCGGGTCTGCTGGTTATTGCGCTTCTACTGGTCTTAACCTTTCTTGATTCCTACCAGGGCGGGCGGCTGCTGTACTGCGGAAGTCTAAATCCTTTTTTCCAGGTCCTGCTCGGACCATTTGGCTTTAACCCTATTTGTCCTTGAAGTTAGTGGAGAAGTTATGCAATTGGAAAGAGATGCCAGGCCGCTCCTGCGCCCCCTGGACTTTCAGCCCGTGTTGTACCAGGGGCAGCCAATGTGGTTTCTAAGGGACCCGCTGCAGCTATCCGATCAGCAGCTGTTTATGCCCGAGGCGATAGCGCCCCTTCTCACACTCATTGACGGCCGTCGCACGCAAATGGAAATCCACAGCGCATTCTGCCAGCTGGTCGGAACATCATTGGATCCTGCGGTAACGCTGGAGGCAATCGAGCGCTTAAATGACGCCCTTCTCCTGGAAAACGAGCGGTCGCAGCGCGCTCTTCAGGTAAGACTTGATGAGTATCGATCGCAAGCTTATCGCCCGCCTGCTCTGGCGGGAAACGGCTACCCGGCCGATCCTGAAGCCCTCGCAGAATACCTGGAAGGGTTCGCTCGCGGCGGCGCCACACCCGCCTGGCATGGCCGTGGTCTGGTTTCACCGCACATTGACTATGCCCGCGGCGGGCAAGTCTATTCTCAAGTCTGGGCGGCCGCTGAAGCTTCTATTCTGGAGGCGGATCTGGTATTGATTTTCGGCACTGACCATTACGGTGGTCCCGGTACGGTGACGTTGACGAAACAGGCATACGCGACGCCATATGGGGCCTTGCCGGCCGATTCGGAACTAGTAGGCAGGCTGGCCGCGGCGCTGGGAGAAGATGCGGCATACGCGGAGGAACTGCATCACCGCAGCGAGCACTCCGTTGAGCTTTCGGCCGTCTGGCTGCATCACATCTTTCACAAGGCAGGGAAGGAACCGTGCCCCGTGGTGCCCATTCTCGTGGGATCATTTCACCATTTTGTGATGAACGGCCGTAAACCGGCTGATGACAGCCGGTTGAATGTCTTCCTGGAAACGCTGCAGCAGGAAACCTCCGGACGGCACGTCCTGGCGGTGGCCTCGGTCGACCTGGCCCACGTCGGGCCGAATTTTGGCGATGAATTCGTTATGGACCGGCTTCGCCGAGAGTCGCTGGCCGAGCAGGACCAGCAGTTAATGGCGGCGGCGCTTGATGGGGACGCTGAATCCTGGTATTCGCAGATTGCCGCCGTTGGCGATCGCAATCGAATCTGCGGCTTTGCTCCCACCTACTTGATGCTGCGCTACCTTGGAAAAAGCAACGGCCTTCAAATCGCCTACGACCAGTGTACGGCCGATAACCAGGACACCTCGCTCGTCTCTATCTGCGGGCTTCTGATTGAGTAAATTCCTTCTGCACATATAGCCCGAGCGAGATAATCCCATACGCTAATTTATCTTCGCTAACAGATTTCCGGGACGCCGGCCGCATCCAACCAAATGGCGGCTAATTTTGTTCGCCACCAAAAAAGTGGAAGAAAAGGAATGAGGCTGGGCAGGCGCCCAGCCTCATTGGTCAGGGAAGAGAGAAGAGAAGAAAATGTAGCGAGGAGGAGGATCAGACGGTTTATTTGATCACTCTGCCCTGTTCTGACGCTAATTAGTATACTCTTCTCAGGTTAACAACCGTTTAACAAAATGTTACTGTTTTGCTAAGGTTTTTGTACGCTCGGCCGTTATCCTTGCGATTCCCCTTCAAGTTCTGCCAATAGACCGGTACGCTCATTGAAGTCGACGATCAATTCATCCATCTCATCGACATGACCATGGATATTTGTCCAGTAGTCAGGATCATACCACTGCGCCTGAATCTCTTCGAAGCTCCGGCCCTGCTGCTCAACCCAGGTGTAATATTTCAGGTTGTGGATTCGTTTACGATCGTAATAGCTCAGCTCTTTGACGTGATCAATGGTCGTACCCTGCAGGTACTGGGCATATGAGGCCGCCGCGTCCAATTCCGTAAACGCGCCTTCTTCCTCATTCAACTCACCCAGGCGGCTTTCATACATCTCCATCGAGTCGGTGGCCACGGTGAGGATGATGTCCTGCGGGCCGAGTTCGTAATATTTGGCCATCTTGATGCTGGAAAGCATATTGGCGACGCTGGAAATGCCCAGAAGCGGCAGCTTCTCCACAAAATCGGCCGAAACGCCCTTGCTCTTCAGGTATTCCTGGCCCACAGGCTCGTTGAAGAGACGGATCAGGGACATTGTCGCCGCGTCATCAATCGCCATCACCATATCGGTATTTTTCACATTATGAATCCAGGGCACATGCTTGTCGCCGATACCTTCGATTCTATGCGCGCCAAAACCATTTTCGAGCAGCGTCGGGCACTGCAGCGCTTCGCTGGCCGCGATCTTGCTGGTCGGGAACTGCTCCTTCATGTAGTCGCCACAGGCAATCGTGCCCGCGGATCCGGTGGTCAGCGCCGTGCCGCGGTAAACATCGTTGGTCCCCATCACCTGCTCCAGTACCTCGACCATGGCCGGGCCGGTAATCTCGTAATGCCACAGATAATTGCCAAACTCTTCAAACTGGTTGAAGATCACCAGGTCTTCGCCAGAAGCACGAAGCTCCCAGCACTTGTCAAATATCTCTTTCACATTGCTTTCCGATCCCGGAGTTTTGATCGTTTCACCGGCCACGGAGGCCAGCCAGCTAAAGCGTTCCTGGCTCATACCTTCGGGCAGAATCGCGATGGACTCACAGGCCAGCAGGTTGGAGTCATATGCCCCACCGCGGCAGTAGTTGCCGGTCGAAGGCCAGACTGCTTTCTGGGTGGCCGGGTCAAACTGACCCGTTACAAGCCGCGGAACCAGACATCCAAAAGCCGCGCCAACCTTGTGCGCGCCTGTTGGGAACCATTTGCCTACCAGAGTGATAATGCGTGCGTTGACTCCGGTCAGTTCCGGCGGGAACTCGAGAAAGTTGACGCCGCCAAATGCACCGCCGCTGGTAACGGGTTCGTTATGCCAGGTTATGCGAAATAGATTAAGCGGATTGAGATCCCACAAACCGACATCAGCCAGCTTGTTCTTAATGACATCGGGAATCAGCTCAGGGTTCCGTTGCTGTTTAAAGGTTGGGATAATGATGTTCCGCTCGCGAGCCTGGCGGATCGCGCTTTCCAGCGCTTCTTCGTTGTGAATTGTTAAGTCTATCATTTTATTCCTCTGCTTTTGCAAGTGTCTGCATGACACGTTTTACATCTCCCAGGTCAGGCGCTACCGAATGGGCAGCCGTGCCGATTTGTTTGACGGCCGTCATCGCGCTGGCGATATCCTTCAGGCCATTGCCTGTATTCAACACCACAACTCTGTCAGAGGCGCTGACCACGCCATCAGCAGCCGCCTTGACCAGGCCGGCGTATGCGGTCGCCCCGGCTGGTTCGCCAAAAACGCCAGCGAGGCGCGCCATAGCCGGAATAGCGTCCAGGATCTCTTCATCAGAGACGCGGACATATGCGCCAAAGGTCTCTTCTACGGCGGCCATTGCTTTTAACCGATCGCGAGGTAGTCCGGCACTGATGCTGTCCGCTACCGTGTGCGCCTCAATCGGCTGCTTGGTCAGCACATCCTCATTATTGGCCCAGGCCTGATACATAAAGTCGCTGCCCGCCGATTGCACACCGATCAGGCGCGGCATACGGTCGATCCAGCCCATCGCCAACAGGTCTTTCAGCCCCTTATGCAAACCGCCGATGATGCAGCCGTCGCCGACGCTGACGAAGATGGCATCAGGCGCGTGCCAGTCTAACTGTTCGCAAATCTCAAAACTGGCTGTCTTCTTGCCTTCCGACATATAGGGGTTGAAGCCGGTGTTGCGGTTGTACCAGCCGTATTCATCAGCCGCCTGCAAGCACAGCTCGAAAGCGTCATCGTAGGTTCCTTGAACCAGCAGGACGGTCGATCCGAAGACCAGAAGTTGGGCTACTTTGGCCTGCGGGGCGCTTTCCGGCACAAAAATGACGTTCTTCTGGTCGACGCTGGCGCACAGACCGCTTAGTGCCGCGGCCGCATTGCCTGTGCTTGCCGTGGTAACGACATCTGCATTGAGTTCCTGCGCCTTGACAACGGCGATTGCGCTGGCGCGGTCCTTGAATGAAGCAGTGGGGTTACGGCCGTCATCCTTCACCCATACCTGCCGCAACCCAAAGCGATCCGCGATCCGCGGCGCATCATAGAGCGGCGTCCAGCCAACTGCCAACGGGGGCACCGCCGCGTCAGCCTCCACCGGCAGAAGCGGTTTATATCGCCAGATTGTATAATCCCGGTTGTTGGCAAGCTGCTCACGGCTGAATCTGCTCTTGATCAGATCGTAATCGTATTGGACATCAAGAATGCCTTCATTGCCGTAGTTGGGATCTACATACATGACCTCGTCAGGGGCAAATTCCTGCCCGCTGATCAGGCTTTTTAAACTAATTACATGGTCCATCTTCTTACTCAATGATTTACCCCGGAAACCACATTCGCCGCCGGGCAACCTGAAATAGATTATTTACCGGCCACTGAAAATCCGTACGTAAAGAACACAAACACGATATAAATGACACTAAATCTTCTCTTAATTCCCGGTGCCCCTCTGGGTCTCCTTCGTGCACCGCAGTGTCCTTCCAGGTCCGTCCTTTACTTTCAGGCTTGCGGGATATTTGTTACGGTTTTTAGGGTCGGAAATGTGTGCCCGTTTCGCCTGCCAGAGCCCGTTCAAGGTTTTCCGGATTGGTGACGATAGCCCATTTACCGCCGCCTTCAAGGAAGTTAACGATAGCTTGAATTTTGGGAGCCATGCTGCCCTTCGCGAAGTGGGTTCCTTCTGCCAGGTACTTTTTGGCCTCTGCCAGACTCATTTCATCCACCCATACTTGGTCGGGCGTTCCGTAATTGAGAGCTACTTTTTCAACAGCCGTGCTGATGATGAAGAGCTCCGCGCCGATGCGATTAGCCAGCAGCGCTGAGGCAAAATCTTTGTCAATCACAGCCGGAACGCCCTTTAAGGTGCCATCCTCGTTGGCGACAACAGGAATGCCGCCGCCGCCGGCGGTGATCACGATCGTCCCTGCATCCAACAAGGTCTTCACTGCGTTTTCTTCAACAATACGCAGCGGTAGGGGCGATGCGACAACGCGCCGCCATCCCCTGCCGGCATCTTCCCGGCAGTCCCAACCGTCAACGTCAATGCGAACTTGGGCTTGATCCTCATCCATAAACGAGCCAATCGGCTTGGTCGGGTTTTCAAACGCAGGGTCGTCGCCGCTAACTTCTACCTGTGTCACCAGAGTCACCACATCACGATCGATGCCTTGCTCGTGAAAATCATTCTGCAGATTCTGCTGCAGCGCATAACCAATGGCCCCTTGTGTATCGGCGCCACAAACATCCAACGGGATCTCGTGCAGTTCTTTCGCCGCTAATTCTGAACGACGTAAGATAAAGCCAACCTGCGGGCCGTTTCCATGTGAGATGGCCACATCCCAACCATCCTTTATCATGGCTGTGATGTGTTCTGTGGTTTCCGCTGCGGCAATATACTGGTCCCAAACTGTGCTGTGTGCCTTGTCTTTGATGAGTGAGTTACCGCCAATGGCGATAACGGCAGTGCGCTTACCCATTATCCGATCCTCCAATAATTCACTGGCGGCCGGCGGCGGCCAAATGGCCACTCGCCGCCGGCCGAACGTATTTACATCGTCAAAGCCATCACCGCTTTCTGCGCGTGCAGGCGATTTTCCGCTTCATCAAAGACGGCCGAATGCGGGCCGTCAATGACTGAGTTGGCTACCTCGATCTCACGGTCGGCGGGCAGCGGATGCATATAAATTACATCCTCTTTACCCAACGCTATTCTGGCATCATTGGCAATCCAGTCCTGATATTGATCCTGGAGCCTCTTGCCCTCGTCGAAATCGAGTGTCGTCATTAGAGGGCCCCACGATTTGGCGTAGATCACATCAGCGTCTTTGCAGGCCTCATCCATGTCATGCACGATCTCAAAACCGGTGCCGTGCTTGCGCGCCAGCGCCTGCGCCTCGTCCACGATATCCGGCATCAGGTTAAATTCCGGCGGGTGGGCCAATACAACGTCCATACCGAACCGCGGCATCTGCAGGATCAGTGACTGCGGCACGGACAGCGGCTTGAGGTAGGAGGAGGCGTAAGCCCAGGAAACCACCATTTTCTTGCCGCGGAGGCTGCGCCCTTTTTTCTCCTGGATGGTCATTAAGTCAGCCAGGCATTGGTGCGGGTGGTAATATTCACACTGCATATTCAAGACAGGCACCCGCGACGCCTCGGCGACCAGGTTGAGATAGCGGTTGCCGACGCCCCAATCCACGTGACGAATGGCAATGCCGTCGAAGTAACGGCCGAAAATCTCACCCATTTCCTTCTCCGTATCGCCATGCGAAATCTGCGTCGTGCGGCTCTCGATGAAGGCTGCATGGCCGCCAAGTTGCGCCATTCCCGCCTCAAAAGATCCGCGTGTGCGCGTGCTGGAGAAGAAGAAGAGCATGGCCAACACTTTATCGCGCAGGTAAGCGTGGGGTTCTCCCAACGCACGCTTCATCTTCAGGTCCCAGGCCAAATCCAGTACAGTTTCCACTTCTTCTTTACTAAAGTCGAGGTCGCCGATCAGGTCGCGACCTTTCAATCCGGTTTGCATTGTTTCCTCCGTGTTCAGTATTCAGTAAACAGTGAGCACAACTCAGTAAACAGTATCAAGCAGCCGCGCATGCCATTGCGCGCTTTCGCGGCTGCTTAGCGTCATCCCCTTGCCGCTATTCCATCTTTCCCAGAACGAGCGCCAGCAGAGCCATACGCATAACGACTCCGTAGAAGGCTTCCTGCCAGTAGCGAGACCAGCGCGTGATGTCTACATCAGCGGGAATCTCGTCCATACGCGGCAGCGAATGGAGCAGAATAGCGTCCGATTTAGCCTTTTTGGTAAGGAGTTCTTTCGTGATCTTGTAATTACTTGGCGTCAGCCCTTCATCACCCGTCCGCTCATCACGAGACTTGGTGTAATCAGGCTGTACGACAGGCTCAACCAGGATCACATCAGCATCTGCAATCGCATCTTCCACGTGGCCCGCCTCGCTAAAATCAAGGCTGTAGGGTTGGAGGCTCTCCTTGAAATCATCGGTCAGGGCCTTGTCCGGCGGCGCCACAAACGTAATCGGGCAGTCAAATTGGGTCAGGGCATGGGCCAGCGAGTGCATCGTGCGCATGCGCATATCGCCAACGGCCAGCCAACGCAGACCATCGATGCGACCTTTCTCGCGAAGAACCGTGTACAGGTCCGTCAGAATCTGCGTCGGGTGTTCGCCCCAACCGTCGCCGCCGTTAATGACCGGAACGGACGACCATTTCGCTGCTTCGTGCGGCGCGCCCTGCTGGAAGTGACGCATGACGATGACGTCTCCGTAATACTCCAGCATTTTGACGGTATCCTTAATCGACTCCTGGTAGAAGTCTCCGGCGCGCGTCATCTTCGCATCAGAAAAACCGGTCACCGCCCCACCAAGGCGATGCATACCAGCCTCATGGGCCAACCGGGTGCGAGTTGAAGGCTGGTAAAACGCGGTTACCAGCGTCTTCTCTTTCAATAAATCGCTGTTGCGACGATTACGCGCGATAGGTTCCAATATCTCCGCGGCCTCGAATACGCGGAAAAACTCGTTGCGCTCGAAGTCTTTAAGTGACAAGATGTCTCGTCCAGCAAAACTTTTCATGATCCTCTCCTATGGAAAAAATTGGGGCGGATTCCACATCCGCTGAGTTTACAATCCAAATCTCCCGCCCTCAGGCGGCGCAACCACAACTAATTTAAGTCGCGCGACGAATCATGCGAAAACGCACCAGATCGTCACGGAAAAATGAATGTGCCCACAAAATAGGCTCATTGTCATCGTTATATCCTGTCTCTTCCAGGGCCAGCAGCGGCGTATTAATTTCAACATTGAGCAGGCGTGCCAGTTCCTCATCAGCAACCATGGGGACGACTTCAGAAAGATAGTAGTTAAGGTGCTGCCCACAGCAGTCCTCCATCAGTTCATAGATGGGGATGGTCAGCAATTCTTCGTCAACTTCCTCTGGAATGAATCGGCAGGGGATGTGATTCTCGGTAAAAATCACAGGTTCAGAGCTCTCTGTAAACAGCTTCTTCAAGACCGTGACTTTTTCTCCGGGCTCCATGGCCAATGTCGTCCGCAGGGTTTCCGCGGGCACTTCCTGGCGAACTTCAAGAACCTGGACGGCCGGTACATACCCGTGCGCCTCCAATACCGCCTCGTATGACCAGATTTCGTCGAGCCGGGACTTGATCTGCAAACCGGGCCGATTAACGAATGTGCCCGCGCCCTGTTTGCGAAATACGGTCCCTTCAATCTCCAGGCGGCTCAGGGCATCGCGAATCGTGGTACGGCTGACGCCCAGCTCGATGGCCAGGTCGGACTCGGAGGGAATACGGCCGTCTTTGAACTTCCCATTGAGAATCAATTCCTTGATGTGGGCTTTGGCCTGGTCGGTCAGTGAAGGGCTGCGCTTAAGCATTCGTCGAAAGGTTAGTAAATTGGTACGGTCGTAAGGTCGTATGGTTGTAATACGAATTTTACCAAACATTGCGGGTGTGTCAACAAGAAAAGAGCCTCTTTTCGTACATCGCAGGGCACGCAAGGAATAACTGCGCCCAATAAGCAGGATCAAAACATGGTATAATATCCGTAAAAAGAAATAGATACCTGAAGGAAGACATGATCATGAGCAGTACGACCGGATCCGAATCGCCATCCCAACTGATTGACGCGAAGATTGCAGAACTTTCCGACTGGCGAGGCGAGATGCTCGCCAATCTTCGCCGCCTCATCATAGAGGCCGAACCGGATGTCATCGAGGAGGTGAAATGGAGAAAGCCATCAAACTCTATGCTGGGCGTTCCTGTCTGGTCCTACAATGGCATCATCTGCACCGGCGAGACCTATAAGAACAAGGTAAAGCTCACCTTCGCCAAGGGCGCTTCTCTTGACGATCCGGCCGGCCTGTTTAACGCAAGCCTCGAAGGCAGCGTGAGGCGCGCCATCGACATTCATGAAGGGGACGATATAGACGCGACAGCCTTCAAGTCCCTCATCCGCGCCGCCGCGGCCCTCAACGCCTCCTGAAATGGTCACTTCCAGCGCAGGCGGGCATGCCGCACCGCTGGCAGCGAGTAATCTACAAATAAAACGGGCTTTTTTGATCGTCCGTGTATGTACCCGCTGCCCGTTTTCTGAAGGTGATGCGCTTCTGCATCGCCTCAGATAACGATCGCTGCGCCTGCCCGAAACAGACGGTCCGGCTCCAATACGGCCGAACACGGGCGGATATCGCAGAACAACTGTTCAACTGATTCTGAAGAAAGAAAGATGAACCCCATTCTCCTGGCAACCAAGACTCAGGTTCCCCCCCTGCCAAGACAGCTTGTCGCTCGAACGCAGCTAGTAAGCCTTCTCGACAATAATGTGATCCACCACAAACTCACACTGCTGTCTGCCCCCGCTGGATATGGCAAAACGACTGCACTCGTCCAATGGGCCCATCTGGCCGGCCGGTCGCTTGCCTGGCTGTCACTCGACGAAGAGGATAACGATTTTTACCGCTTCTTCCGCACCGTACTGGAGGCATGGCAGCAAGCGCATCCTGACATCATCGACACGCCTCTGGGAATCCTTCTCAGCGGCATCGATCCACAAGCGGAGGACGTCCTGGCGTCATTCGTCAACGCTGCTGCCAAACTCGACAGTGACTTTGTGATAGTGCTCGACGACTTCCACCTGATCGCCGACGAATCGATCCTCCAGGGGCTGGCTTACCTTGTAGATCATTTACCGCCACATCTGCATTTTGTTCTCGCTGGCCGCGTGGATCCCTCCCTCCCCCTGGCGCGCTACCGTGCGCGCCGCGAACTGCTGGAAATTCGCGCGCCCGATCTGCGCTTCTTGCCCGCAGAAACGGCCGATTTCTTGAACAGCATCATGGATCTCAACCTCGAGCAGCGGCAGTTGGCCAGCATTCAGCAAGAATCCGAAGGATGGATTACCGCTTTACAGTTAGCCGCGCTGGGTCGCCGCCTGGCGCCAGCGGAAACCGAGAACATTACCCTGAGCGGTCACCAGCGTTATATTGCCGATTACTTCCGCGATGAACTGCTCGATCACCTGCCGCAAGAAATTTTGCATTTTCTGTTAGCGACCAGCATCCTCGATCGCCTGAATGCCGAACTGAGCGATACACTGACGGGCAGGGATGACGGCCGCCTGATGCTGGAACGCCTGGAACAACAGAACCTCTTCACCATACCCCTGGATAATCGACGAGAGTGGTACCGCTACCATCCCCTTTTTAGCGAATTCTTGCGCCAGGAGCTGGAGCGCCGGCAGCCGGAAACGATCGCGGATCTGCACCGGCGGGCTGCGCTCTGGTACGAGGCACATCATAATGTTGAAGCGGCGTTTAAACATGCAGTAGCCGCACAGAACGAAGCGATTGTCGCCCGTATTGCCGAAAACAACTTCGAAATAATGCTCCATACCGGCCAGATGCGAAAGGTACGAAGCTGGCTCGACATGATTCCGCAGGCATGGCGCGACCGTCACCCGGTAATCAGCCTCTCAGAAGCGAAATGGTTCGCCTTTACTGGCGACATAGCCGTTTGCCTTCAGCGAATTGACCGCATCGAAGAGGATCTGCTACTGTCGCAGCGCGATGACAAACGATGGCAAATGGCCCGCGTTTATACTATGCGCTGCCAGATTGCCTGCTCCATGAACGACCTCGAGCTCGCCGAACCGCTCGCCGAGCGAGCGTTCGCCGGTCTGCCGGAAACGGATTATCTACACCGGGCCAATATCTGTTCCGCCCTGGCGGAAGGGTATCGCAATGCCGGTAAATGGGACCGCTCACGTTATTATTATGAATACGCTCTCGAGCTCGTCAATGATCCCGCCTATCATTTGCGCTCCACACACATTTATGGCGGGTTGGCCGATCTTGAACTTCGCCAGGGTAATTTGCGGCGTGCAAGCAATTACTGGAACAAAGCCCTGGCCGTCATTGAAGGACGCGAGTTGTGGGGCCGGCTGCCGCTTCCCCTGATCGGTTGGGTCTACATGCGCATGGGCGAGATCCACTATGAGTGGAATGAACTTCTCAATGCTGCTGATAAAATAACGGAAGGTCTCCAGCGTGCCGAACTTGGCGGAGACGTACAGGGAATGATCGCCGCCTATCTGCTCACAACACGCCTCAAAATGGCGCAACGGGATATTGAATCAGCGGAGAACTATCTCAATCAGGCTCGACAACTGGTCGACGAACACGTCCACGCCGACTGGTACGGCCGTTTGCAGCGTCTGCAGCTGGAACTTTGGCTGCAAACCGACAGGCTGCGCGCCGCCGTAGACTGGTCGGAAAAAATGCTGGAAGATGCTGCGCTGGAGAATCGCCCACAGAGCCAGGCGATCAAGCTGGCAATTGCTCGAGCCCTGATATTCCGCGCTGATGGCCGCTCTATCAGCCAGGCGCAGCGCCTGCTCGGCGATCTATGCACCGACGCAAAAGACAATGGTATGAATGCCGTCCTGATCGAGGCCCAGGCGCTGCAGGCACTGGCGCACGCACGCCTTCGCGACACTCCGGCGGCCCTCATAACCCTGGAGAGCGCTCTGCGCACGGCCGAACCCGAGCGTTACATCCGCCTCTTTGCGGACCTGGGCCTGCCCATGGCCCGTCTATTACAGGAGGCGCACTCCCGCGGCATACTACCTGACTATACTGCCCGCATCCTGGAAGCGGCAGGCGAATCCGCCTTGCGGGAACACTCAATTCCCGAACCGCTCACCAGCCGTGAACTGCAGGTTCTTGAGCTTCTGGCAGTGGGACTTACCAATCGTGAAATTGCTGAAAGGTTAGTTATCGCTCCCGGGACTGTTAAGAAACACACAGGCAATATCTACAGTAAGCTTCAAGTCAGTTCCAGAACTGAAGCCGCCGCCCGCGCCCGGGAATTGAACCTGTTTGAGCACCCATAGTCTCGTTCGAGTTATTCCCAACGGCTGCACGCCCTGTTCTTCGTCCATTACCAGCAACCCAAGCGCAGCAGCCCAATAAAATCATCACCCCTGATAAGCTCCCAGCCAGATATACCCCGCCCATATACCCCGTTTGGGGCATGTTGGGCCCCTGCATCTGCTGTACGCTTGTCACAGATCAACTCCCATGGATAGTCCTGGAGGCCAATCGTGACTCAAGAAAACAAGCAAAAGGTACGCAAGTTAGTCGAAGTTCTGGAAGGACAGGGCAATTACGCCCTCGCCGCTGCGCTACTATCCGCTGACTATAGAGGGCACCTTCCCTTTGGCGAAGTTGACGGCCGGGACAAATATTTGAGCACCACGAAGATGCTTCGAACAGCTTTCCCGGACATGGACGTGCGGCTGACACAGCTCGTGGCCGAAGATGACATGGTCGCTATTCGCCTGGTGGTCAGCGGTACACATCTGGGCGAGTTCCAGGGCTTGCCGCCTACTGGCAGGGAGATACAGATGAACGGCGCCGCGTTTTTTCGCCTTGCCGGGGGCAAGATTGTCGAAGGTTGGTCTTTCGCCAATTTGTTTGCCCTGATTCAGGAGCTCGGCGCAATTGCCATATAGGAGAACGTATCATGAACCCATTGATTTCAACTATTGATCCCATTCAAAATGGGGACGCAGAATCGCAAAAAGTGGACGTCGTCGTCGTCGGCGCCGGCCAGGCGGGTCTGGCCACCGGCTATCTCCTTCAACAACATGGCCTGGATTTCGTTATTCTAGATGCCGGCACGCGTATCGGCGATTCCTGGCGCAGCCGCTGGGATTCGCTGCGCCTGTTCAGCCCGGCGCGCTACGACAAGTTGCCAGGCATGCCCTTTCCCGCCGATCCCTTTTACTTCCCAACAAAGGACGAATATGCTGACTACCTGGAAGCCTATGCGCAGCAGTTTGAACTGCCGGTGCATCTGAATACCCGGGTTGAGCATGTCACGCGCACAGACGATAGGTACCTGGTGACTACGACCGGTGGATCTTACACAGCGGAAAACGTCATCTCGGCCATGTCCAGCTTCCAGATCCCCCACATACCTGCTTTTGCCAACCAGCTGGACCCTGCCATCAAACAAATGCACTCCAGTAAATACCGGCGGCCCGGCCAGCTTCTCAACGGCGATGTTTTGATCGTCGGCGCTGCTAATTCCGGTGCGGAGATAGCGGTAGATATCGCCTCAGGACATCGCGTATGGCTGTCCGGCCGCCATCCCGGTCAGGAACCGGTAATTCGCAAATCAAAGACGCTTGAACGCATAATGACGCGTATCGTGGCGGATGTGTTTTTGCACCGTGTGCTGACGATTGACACGCCAATCGGCCGCAAGGCTCGCTCGCATTTGATGGGCCACGGCACGCCGCTTGTGCGAACCAGGAAATCGGACCTGGAGGCCGCGGGAATCGAATGCGTCCCACGTGTCGCCGCCGTGCGCGGCGGTCTACCTCAACTGGAAGACGGCCGCGTGATCGAAGTAGACAATGTCATCTGGGCAACCGGCTATCGACCGAACTTTTCCTGGATAGACTTGCCTATTTTTGGCGGCGAACAAGACCCGCTTGAACCAGTGCATCGGCGCGGCGTGGTCGAAAACATGCCCGGCTTCTACTTCGTAGGCCTGTTCTTCCAGTACGCCGCATCGTCAGCCGTCATCTTTGGGATGGTTAGGGACGCTGAGTACATTGTAAATCAGATCGCGGCGCGCCACGGCGCAGCTCAGGCAAAGCACTCCATTCTTGAACGTGTGTGGGAATAGCTACTCTGGTGCCAGGACCAGTTCTTCCTGGTGCATCGAGAGTTCGCTGCGCAGTTCGGGAATTTGCTCGGCCAGTGTGCCCAGGACTCCGTTAATGAAGCGTGGGGCGCTGTCTGAACCATACGTCTTGGCCAGTTCAACAGCTTCGTTGATTGCTACTTTAACGGGGGTTTCTTCGGAGGCGATAAATTCGTAAATGGCGATGCGCAGGATGTTGCGATCGATGACGGCCATCTGGTCGAGCGGCCACTCCGGCGCATAGCGGGCAATGAGGATGTCCATGCCGTCGAGATTCTGCATCACACCCTGCACAAGATGTGAAGCGAACTCGGCCCCGGCGGAGTCCATGCTGTTAGCCTCCAGGCGTCGCTGCAAGATCTCACCAGGTAGATGGCGGGCTATATCATATTCGTAAAGAACTTCCAACGTGACGCGGCGAGCGCGGCGCCTTGTTTTCATAGCTTACATCTCAGCTTAGACATCTCCCTGCGCGTACTCAACATCCTCTACGTGAATATTGACCGTGTCGACAGGTATGCCAACCAATGTGTCTATCGCTTCGGTAACGGCCGACTGCATCTCACGGCTTGCCTCCAGCACGTTCACCTGCGGCTCCATTATAACGTAAATATTGAATCTGAGGCGATTATCAACAACATCAAGCACGATACCGTCCTGGCGCGTCGCTTTGCGGAACATATTGGCGATATGCGGCGGAATCGGCGCCATCTGCGCCACGCCGTCCACACGGCGAACCGCAAACTGGGCAATTGTTGCCAGAACTTCCGGTGCTACCTCGATGCGCCCCAGGCTTTCTCTATGTTGCTCCATACTAACTCCGCTACATGGCGATTCCGCCATCTACGGCGATTACTTGTCCTGTCACGTAAGACGCCTGGTCCGACGCGATAAAGGCCACGACGTTGGCAATCTCCTGTAGTTCGCCCCAACGTCCAAGAGGAATATATTCCAATGTTTTCTTCACCAGGTCCTCGGGCAAATCAGCCGTCAGATCGGTGAGCACAAATCCGGGAGCCACAGCGTTCACAGTGATATTACGCGAACCGAGCTCTTTCGCCAAGGACTTGGTGAAACCAATTATACCAGCTTTTGAGGCGGCGTAGTTAGCTTGCCCAGCCTGCCCCACAATGCCGGATACGGACGAGATGTTGATCATGCGCCCGCCCTGCTTGCGGCGCACCATCGGCCTGGCCGCCGCCTTGCAGCAGTTAAAAACACTCTTGAGGTTGGTATCGATTACACGGTCCCACTGATCTTCTTTCATCATCAGCAGCAGCGTGTCCTGCGTGGTGCCCGCGTTGTTGACCAGGACATCAATCTGACCGTAAGTTTCAGTCGTGGCCCTCACCAGGTCTTGCGCCGCGGAGAAATCACTGACATCGGCCTGGACGGCGACGGCCGTTCCACCATTGGCTGCAATTCCCTGTACGACCTCATCCGCGGACTTGGAGCTTGAAAAATAGTTCACGACGACGGACGCGCCCTGCGCGGCCAGCTCTTCGGCGATCGCACGGCCGATTCCGCGCGAAGCCCCTGTTACCAGTGCGACTTTTCCCTCAAGCAAAAGAAACTCCTTATCCGTTATCAACAACTGAGCAGGTCATGCGGTCTATACGCCGATCTGCCCAAAAGACGGCGCCCATGCTAATCGGAACCGTAATATATTACTTTTCGACTGCTTTATCAAAGGCGAGGCGTTTTGCCTGGCGATCGATGCGTTTGAGCAAGCCCAATAAGACATCTTTGGGACCGGCTTCGATAAATGTATTACTACCCGCAGAGAGCAGCCAGCGCATAGAAGGCGTCCAGGCGACCGGCAAAGTAAGCTGCGCTTTGAGTTCACTGCGGATATCTTCGATGGATTGCAGCGGTTCTGCCGACACATTGCCGATTACGGGGATTTGCGGTGTGTACAGCGGCGCAGCGTCCACGGCTTCGGCAAATTCGCCGGCCACACTTTCCATCAAGGGCGAATGCGCGGCGATGGAAATCGGAAGTTGTACGACACGCCTGGCGCCCGCCTCTCCGGCCAATTCCATCGCGCGCTGCAAAGCCGCATTGTCGCCTGAAATCACTGTCTGGCCGGGGCAGTTGTCGTTGGCTACCTGCACTATTTTGCCCGTCTCTTGCTGCGCCTGTGCGCAAATTGTTTCGATTTCGTCAACGGGCAGCGCAAGAATGGCGGCCATCGCGCCGGGAGAGATCTCGCCGGCCTGCCTCATCAGTTCCCCACGTTTACGCACCAGCTTTAGTCCATCGCTGAAGGTCATCGCTCCCGCCGCCGCCAGGGCCGTGAATTCACCAAGGCTGTGTCCGGCAGCGTAATCGGCCGTAGGCCACTCTTCTTCAAGCATACGCTGCCAGTTTGCCATGCTGGCCACAAAGAGAGCCGGCTGCTGGTACTGCGTCTCGGTCAGTTTCTCGTCCGGTCCGTTGAAAATCAGGTCCGATAACTTATAGCCCAACAGGTCGTCAGCCTCCTCAAAAATCAGGCGGGCATCAGCGCTTTCCCCATAGGCATTCCTGCCCATGCCAACATATTGCGAACCCTGGCCCGGAAAAAGATATGTTGTCGCCACTGTTCAGAAACCTTCCCTAAAAGAAAAAAGGGCCGTATGAAACGGCCCCGATTGAAGAATATTTCTTACTCCTCGTCAATATAGCCGGGGAGTATCTTGCGTCCCTTGTATGTACCACAGTTGGGACACATACGATG
>JBJYWZ010000707.1:0-1813 GCA_046259725.1 Promineifilaceae bacterium (SeqCode)
AGCCCGTGATCTCTTCCAGCTCCGGCCCGTCCCCGGCGATTACCAGCGAGCGCACCCCCGACCACAGCACGGCCCCCAGGCACATCGCGCACGGCCGCCAGTTGACCACCATCTGGTACGCCGGCAGCCCCGCCGCGCCCAGGTCATATACGCCAAGCAGCTTCTGCGCCAGCGAAATGGTCATCACCTCCGCGTGCGCCGACGAACAGTTAAACGGCACCACGCGGTTCACGCCGATCACTACCAGCCGCCCCGAGTCCCGCTCAAAAATACCGGCGGAAAATGGCCCGCCCGTATTGTGCTGGAAATTCAGCCGCGAAAAGTTAATCACGGCCGACATCCGCGCTTCAACATTCGCAAAATACTCCGGCAGCCCGTTCAGTTCATCCACCGCCCAGTCAGGCAGGTCCAGGCAAAAACCGGTATTCGAACTGTTAAATCTCATTCTCTATTCCCCGGCCACTGAATACTGTTTACTGTACACGGTCCCCTACGAGGAGTTCTCTTCCACAATCTCATAAAAAGCCGACTCCCGCGAGGCGTCGCCAACAGGGTTCATCACCTCGATGACGGCGTTGCCGCTTTGCTTGAGAATGAACTCCCCCTGGTACTCTGTGAGATAGCCCAAATCAACCAGGTAGTCCAGATACTCCTTGTGGTTCGGTCCACCTTCCGCCAGCAGGGCGATAAAAGTCTGGCGCTGCAGCTCGGCCGTTTCCTCCAGATGCTTGTTGGCGCTCTGCTGCAGTTTCACCAGATCGCCGACACGGCCGTTGATCTGGAATATGGCCACGATCAAAGCAATGGTGATCACAAAAGAAATCAGAGCGAAGATCAGACCGACGATACCTGCTCCATAAAGTTCGTTTAATAACATAGGTCGCCTCCGTAATTGGCTGGTAATGAAGCAATTATAACATGATGCCCCTCACACAAGACAAAAGCAGCGCAAGTTAGTTTCGCAATTGAACATACCCTCTATCTCTATCTTCCTTTCCACTGGCAAACTGACCAACAAATCCGCCGCCAAACTGACAAACTCATCCATTGACGCCTATGCCATCCTGCCCTAAAATGGTCAACACTTCAGCCAAGGGGTGGGGACGCCGTTTTTGCAGAAAATCGGGCATGTTGTCCAAGTTAAGCAGCTTCGCGCTGCGCAAAAATGGAGGATAGAAGATGAGCAAACTTTTTCCGCAAGAAAGTGGCAAACTGTTGCGTCTGATTCTGGCAGCCGGCCTGTCGGCCGTTCTGCTGCTGGGATTGACCATGTGTACCCAGTCGGCCGGAGCCCCTGTGGCTGAAGAACCGGCCCAAGAAGAGCAGATGGCTGAAGAACCCGCTCAAGAGGGGGAGATGGCCGAGGAAGAGATGGCTGAGGAAGTGGCGCCCGCTGGCGAGGCTGAAGCAGCGGACAGCGCCGTCCTGGCTATCGAGCATTTTAGCGTCATTGAAGGTACAACCTGGTCCGGAGCGCACCACCGCGCCGGCCAGCGCATCGCTGAAAAGTACCCCAATGTCCAGTACGTATTTAGAGAAGAAGTTGGTCCCGATCTCGCGGTTCCCTATGCCGAGGAAATGATCGCCTCCGACGGGGCGACCATCGTCATCGGCAATGCTGAGTTCATGGGCCTGCCCCTGGCCGACATAGCCGACCAATATCCCGACGTTTACTTCGGCTCCGCCATCACCAGTGACCTGACAACCGAAAGAAACTTCATTCGTTTCTTCCCCCGCCAGTACCAGGCCCTCTATCTCGAAGGCCTGATCGCCGGCGCGCTGACCGAAACAGGCAACATCGGCATCGTTTCCG
>JBJYWZ010000708.1:0-2420 GCA_046259725.1 Promineifilaceae bacterium (SeqCode)
AAGACGTCGCCTTATCAGCAATCCGGTTCTGCCTGCTGCCCGCGGCCATGGGGGCCTACACGGTCACGGCCGGCAAGGAAGGAGCGACGCTGCTGCGTACGTATACCAATAGTTAATTGGCGATTTGTAAATTGTTGCATGGTTAATGGGGTTTGCTAACTCAATTATGGAGAAAAAATGGAGACTTTATCATTAAACGGCCGTTGGCAGGTGTGCCAGGCAGATCAGACGGAAGAAAAATGGCTGCCGGCGCAGGTGCCGGGCAGTGTCCATACCGATTTATTGGCTGCCGGCGAGATCCCCGATCCATTTTACGGCGACAATGAACTGCAGGTGATGTGGGTGGGGGAGGCGGACTGGCTCTACCGGCGCGCTTTTTCCGTGAGCGACTATTTCTTGCAGCAGGAAAAGGTGGTTTTGCACTGCGATGGGCTGGATACGCTGGCCACCATCCGCCTCAATGGGGTTGAAATCGGCCGTACGGACAATATGTTTCGCACCTACGAGTTCGACGTGAAAGAAATCCTGCGGCCGGGCGAAAATGAGATCGAAATCCTCTTTGCCTCGGCGCTGCTTGCGGGACAGGATAAGCTGGCCGAACGTTATATTCACAGCTGGAGCACGGACACGCACAAACTGCCGGGCGGCAACTACATCCGCAAGGCAGCTTACCACTTCGGCTGGGATTGGGGTCCGAAACTGGTCACCTGCGGCATCTGGCGTGACATCGAGCTGCTGGCTTATGAGGCGCGCCTGGGCGACGTCATTATCACGCAGGATCACGGCCAGGCGGGACAAATAACGCTGGGCGCGGAGGCGGCAGTCGAAACAACCGGCGGCCAGGCACTCAAACTCGTTTTTTCCGCAGCGCTGGATGGTGAAGGCGTCGCTGAAGTGGAAGTTCCCGTCGCTGAAGAGACGGTCCTGGTTGATCTGCCTGTGATGGAACCGCAACTCTGGTGGCCGAACGGCATGGGCCAGCAGCCGCTGTATGACGTGCAAGTACGCCTGCTGGATGGACAGGGCATCTTGGTAGATTCCTGGCAAAAGAAGATCGGCCTGCGCACGCTGGAGCTGGACCGCCACGAAGATGAATGGGGCGAATCCTTCCAGTTTCGCGCCAATGGCATCCCCTTCTTCGCCAAGGGGGCCAACTGGATTCCCGCCGACAACTTCGTGACGCGCATTGACGACGATCATTACTGGCGCCTGCTGGCCGATGCCGCGGCGGCCAATATGAACATGCTGCGCGTGTGGGGTGGGGGCATCTACGAGAACAATATATTTTACGAATTCTGCGATCGCCTGGGAATTTGTATCTGGCAGGATTTTATGTTTGCCTGCGCGACCTACCCGGCCTACGACGACGAATTTATGGCCTCCGTGGAGCAGGAAGCGATAGACAATATCCGCCGCCTGCGCCATCACGCCTGCATGGCGCTGTGGTGCGGCAACAACGAACTGGAACAGGGGCTGGTCAGCGAGGAATGGACACAAATCACGATGGGCAAAGAGGATTACGGCCGTCTCTTCGACGACCTGCTGGCAGGCCTCGTGGCGGAATACGATCCCGCTGCCGATTACTGGCCCAGCAGCCCGCACAGCCCGCATGGCAACCGCTATGATTGGAATAATCCGCACTGGGGCGACGCGCACGTCTGGGAAGTGTGGCATGGCAAGCAGCCCTTTGAATATTACCGCACGTGCAGGCATCGCTTCTGCAGCGAATTTGGTTTCCAATCTTTCCCGGAGCCGCGCACGGTGGAAAAATACACGACGCCGGAGGAACGTAATATCACCAGCTATGTGATGGAGCACCACCAGCGCAGCGACATAGGCAACCAGACGATCATTCACTACATGCTGGACTGGTTCCGCCTGCCCACTTCGTTTGAAAACACGCTGTGGCTGAGCCAAATTGTGCAGGGCACCAGCATGCGCTATGCGGTAGAACATTGGCGGCGCAGCATGCCGCGCGGCATGGGCACGCTCTATTGGCAGCTCAATGACTGCTGGCCGGTGGCAAGCTGGTCGTCGCTGGACTATTACGGCCGTTGGAAGGCGCTGCAGTATATGGCGCGCAAGTTTTACGCGCCCGTGATCGTTTCCGGCGTCGAGGACCTGGAGAAAGGTTCGGTGGCCGTGCACGTGACCAGCGACCGCCTGCAGGAGGCTCCGGGAGAAGTGAGCTGGCTGCTGACAACCGTGGGCGGCGAGAACGTGGCGCAAGGCGTCCTGCCGGTGAATATCCCGGCACGGGCGGACCATACGGCGGCGGAACTGGACCTGGGAGAACAGATCGCCGAATACGGGGAGCGCGATCTCCTCTTGTGGCTGGAGCTGACCGGCGATGAGGGAGAACCGCTGTCCAGCAACCTGGTGACGCTGGTACGGCCGAAACACCTGGCCCTGCAAGAACC
>JBJYWZ010000709.1:0-5976 GCA_046259725.1 Promineifilaceae bacterium (SeqCode)
CAGGGAATGTTCAGCAGGCGCAGGCGGTGCAGCAGGTGGCTGCGCGCCAGGTCCAGTTCCTGCCGCAGATCCAGTCTGAGCGCCTGCGGTTCGGGATCGGGGATCAGCGCCAGCTCATGCTGCACGCGCTGCAAATCCCGCTGCAGGGGAACCATGGGTGTGCCCGGCGGCACCATGCCCATGCGCTCTCCGACGATCAATTTGCGGCGGATGAGGTTCATGGGCGCGGCATCGCCGCCGCAGAGTACGGCGATCGTCGCCTCGTTAAGCTCGGGCAGGCCGGGGAAGGGCAGGTCGCGCAGCGCGGCGAGCGCCTCGGCCAGGCGCGCCGTTTCGATGATGTGCGCCGGAGAAGCCTGGAATCCTTCATCCCGCAGCAGCGCGGAGACACGCGCCAGCCAGGAAGAAGCCGTGTCCCGCGGCGAGTCGCCTGCACGTCCACGTGACCAGAGATGGCTGTACCAGCCCGGTGAAAGGACGCCGGCCCCGTAGCCGCTGCCAGCGGCCAGACGGCCGTATGTCCAGGGGACCCAGGTCGCTTCGACTTCCACTTGCGGCAGATTCTCCAGTAGTTTGCGGTCCGTTTCGGCGCCGGAGAGGTCGCGCAGGGCCGGGGCGTGCCAGGCGCCGCAGACGAAGGCGATGCGTTGAAATCCTTCGGCGACAGCACCGCGAACGGCCGTGCGCATGCTGGCTTCGCGCCGTTCGGCCCAAAGTAGTTCTTCACTACTTTCCTCTTCCGCATTCAACTGAAGGGATTCTTCGCGTAGTACAGTCATCAGCTCCATGACTGCCTCGAAAACAGCCGTGCTGTCGCGCCGCTGTTCGATAGTCAGGTTCCACCATTCTTCGTAGGATCGCTGCCCGGTCGCCCGAGCCAGGGTCTCGAAGGGATCCTGCGCGGGCATCGCCGGCCGTACCGCGGCGGCCAGCAGATTCTTCTGCGGCAGGTCGGCGAAGCGGGCAGGGAGATCGTGATCCAGCGCGTAGCGAATCGCCTGCGTTTCCGGTGAAAAATCCGTGTAAGGATAATGGGCGGCCCTGTTCGGCTGGTCAGGGCGATAAACGAGCAGCGCCGCCGGCAGCATCATCTGTGGATGATTCAACCAGGGAATCATCTCATCGCCATCTGGCGGCCCTTCAACCAGGATGATGTCCGGTTTGAGGTCAGCCAGCGCCTGCCTCAGCGCCGCGGCCGACCCCGGTCCGTGGTGGCGTATGCCAAAAATGGAATGGCTGGGCCTGTCGCAGGGCACATTCATGTTATAGTATCCAGAGTCAACCATACTCAACGTGTTGTTTCATGAAACAACTAGGACACCAGTTCCCGGCAGGCGCGGTAGAGGTCGGCCCATGCCTCGCGCCCCTGTATGACGGTGTCCAGGTATTCGCGCCAGATGACGGCATCATGCAGCGGGTCCTTGACAACCGCGCCCACGAGGCTCGCCGCCAGGTCGTTGGCTCTCACGGTGCCGTCGCCGAAATGGGCCGCCAGCGACAGGCCGCTGTTCATGACCGAGATCGCTTCCGCCGTACTCAGCGTGCTGCTCGGCGATTTCAGTTTGGCTTTCCCGTCGGCCGTCACGCCGCTGCGTAGTTCACGGAAAATGGTCACCACGCGCCGGATCTCTTCCAGGGCAGGAGGCTCTGCGGGAAGCTGGAGGGTCTGGCCCAATTCCGTAACCCGTTTCTGGACGATGGCCACTTCTTCTTCGGCCGTCGCCGGCAGCGGCAGGACGACCGTATTGAAGCGCCTGCGCAGCGCACTGGACAGGTCGTTGACTCCCTTGTCGCGGTCATTGGCTGTGGCGATGACGTTGAAGCCCTTTGTAGCCTGTACTTCCTGGTTCAGTTCCGGAATGGGCAGCAGCTTCTCCGAGAGGATGGTAATCAAGGCATCCTGCACATCGGCGGGGATGCGCGTCAATTCTTCCACGCGCGCCATTTTGCCGTCGCGCATGGCAATCATCACCGGGCTGGGCACCAGCGCTTCGGCCGTCGGGCCATGGGCAATGAGACTGGCGTAGTTCCAGCCATAACGAATCGCTTCCTCGCTTGTGCCCGCCGTGCCCTGCACGAGCAGGGTGGAGTCGCCGGAAACAGCCGCCGCCAGATGCTCGGCTACCCATGTTTTGCCCGTACCCGGGATGCCCATCAGCAGCAGGGCGCGGTCGGTGGCCAGCGTGGCGATGGCGATCTCGATCAAACGGCCGTTGCCGATATATTTGGGCAGCACTTCGAACCCGTTATCCAGCGTGCCCCCGAGGATGTAGGTCGCGACAGCCCAGGGCGACAGTCGCCAGTTGGCCGGCCGCGGCCGGCTGTCGGCCTGCTCCAGTTCATCCAGTTCTTCCGCGTATTCCGCCTCGGCGTGCGCACGCAATATTTCAATGTTCACCATAACTTCTCTCCTCAGAATTCCTTCGCGGCAAACGCAGGGCCAAAGCCCCGCCTACAAACCTTTTCGTTCCTTCTGTCACCGGCTGTTTACCGCTGATGGTTACTGAAAAAGCGCTTCGCGCATCTCGCGTCGGAAGCGCAGCGCATGCAGAAACTCAACGGCCGTGTTTCGCCAGCAGCCCAGTTTCTCGGGGCTGCCAAGAGCAGTGACAGCGTAATCGAATAAAGCCGGGTCCGCCTGACGGCCGAATTTCAGAAACAGTTCGCGCACCAGGTGATTCGGACCGCGTGCATCGGACGTGGTCCGAAACTGGCACACAAAATGATCAAGCAGGCGCCGCGACAGCGCGAGATCCCAGCCTTCGTTGTGCCGCCGCAGAAGTGAAACCAGCGCGCTGTTCCTGGGAAATTCTCCCGGTTCCGTTTCGTTCAAGGTGCGCAGCATTAGCCCATGGACCATCTGGGCGTCCAGAATCGGGATCAATTTCGCCGTTATATTGGTAACGCCAGACTCCTCGATAATTGCCTGCGCCCAGCCGGCGTCATTCTGGCGCACCGCGGCCTGGCAGAAACCGGAAGTCAGTGTGCGCGGCCAGGATGTTGTGGGGATGGCCCGCAAAATGACCCGCGCATCGGCGTCCCACTGTTCGCGCCAGTAAGCGAGCGGCACGCCGCCGACAAGCTGGATGATTTCCTGGCTGCGCACGCGCGCGGCCGTCTGGTTCTTCATGCCGATAATGCCGTTGCGGCGCATCTCCGGCGTGACCGGCGGCATGCTGACCGTGATCTGGCGTGTCTCCTGCGGCGTCCAGGCCAGATAGCGGGGCACGTAACCGATCATTCTCTGGCAAAGGCGCGAGTCCGGCAGGCAGGCCACTATCTCCGCGGCTTTGCGGCGAACCAGATCGCTGCGGTCATCCAGCGCGCTCTCCAACAGGGGTTCGTCAGCCATCGACAGCCCGATCTCAAGCTGCCTGATCAACTGCAAACGCCTTTGGTCATTTTCGCCGCGCCATACGCTTTCCACCAGTGCGCGGCCCTGTTCGGGATTCTCGGCGCGCAGTTGGGCCACCAGGTGCGGCCGCTGCACGGCGGGAGCATCTTCCCATGCTTTGCGGATGCTGGACCATCTGCCGCTGTCGATGGCCGCGTAGTTCCAGCTGTCATGATGGGAGGCAAGCCAGCGCCCTCGCCGGCCGAGCACAGCCACGATAGGCCGGCGCATCGCCGCACGTTTGTAGCCATAGGCGAGCATATTGGGCAGCAGCGTATCGGGTATGCGCATGCCCGCCCGGTGCATTTCGTGCAGAAATTCGGGCATCAAGCCGGACAGCGTGCCTTCCAGCATCTGCGCCAGGCAGCCGGCGGCGCGCGGCGGGCAGGGGGGCATTGTCTCCGGAGGCGGCTGTGCGCCTGTCTCGGGTCGCGATCGTGCGGGGATACGGCCGATCTGCTCGTATAAATCGAGTGTGCCCGCGGCGCCGAGCAGCGCGTGTTCTGCGCCGGCGCCGCTCAAACCGGCGAGCAGATCATCCAGGGCCGGGGCGATCTCCGGTAGTACCGACTGTTCGCGCCGCGTGCCCATCAAGGCAACGCGCTCCATTTCTCCCCAGGCTGTAGGCGGTCGATCTCTTCTCATTTCTGCCCTCTCAGCACGCGCAGGGCGAGCCAGGTCTGGTTATAGTAGGCGGAGATGGGCGTGAAAATCATGCCATCCCATTCGCCGAACAGCCCGTATTGCCCCGGATTATCCATCGCCTGAAGATGCCAACCGTAAAGGAACGGCTGCGGCAGGGGCATGACGTAACCTTCACTGTCGCGCAGCATCCAGCGCCCATCTTCCAGATGCGCGTGGATGCCGTGGAGCACAAGCGGAAAACGGCGCAGCCAGGGATTGAGGCTCAACGCTTCACCGTAGGCATCCCGCGCGCCGCGCAGCGAGTCATAGCTGCGCGCCGCTCCGGTATGCGGCAGGAGCTCGCGCACCTCTTCGAGCACCGCGCGCTGCGGCCAGCCGCCAGGAGCAAAGCGCAGGGCGGCGGACAGCGTCGTCCCGCCAAGATAAGCCGGCTGCAGGCTGTTTCTGCGCAGCGTCTGCCTGAAAAAGGCGAAGCGCCGGCTGGAACGGCCGTACAACCAGGTGCGGCGAATGTTGTTCTGGCCGAGCAGCTCGTGCACGCTTCCCAGGACCCGCCATTCATCATTCACGACTTCATCGCCGCGATGCTGCGGGTCCTCAAACCAGCCAACGGCGGCGCGCAGGTCGGCCTGCGGCTCCGGCGGCAGATCATCATAGGCTGCGAAACCCTGAGTCAGCAAATAGAAACGGCCGAGACGGCGCAGAACTGCTTCCGGCCAGCCCGGCCGGCTTCCTGCGAGAGGGCGCAGATCGCGTAATGCCTGAGCCGTTACCGGCGCGCCGCCGTCGCTCAGGCGGGACGCCATTTCGTTCCATTGGCCGGCAGGACGGGCAGGTAAATCGGCCAGGCCGTTATGTACGCTATCTTTCAGCCAGCGCTCGAAGTGGTCCATGACTGCCCGGACCATTTGCAGCCGCTGCCTGTAGGCGGAGAGCGCTTCGTCATAAACGGCTGATTGTTTACTGCTAATAGCGGACTCCGAACCATGAAGCCCCTCCAGCACCCAGCTCGGGGGCTGCATCCGTACAAACGGCTCGCTTTCGCGCGCTGCCAGCAAGGCGAGACCGACCGCGTGGCGGCACGGTTGTTTACGCGCCGGGCAGTCGCACTGAAATGCGAGATCGGGCAGCGTCGCCAGGACGCGGTAGGGTTCCTTGTTAGCGTTCGGGAATTCCCCCCACATCACGCCGCCTGCGCAGCCCAAGCTGAGCCAGCCATGTGGATTGGCCAGCCGCTCCGCCGCCCGCGCCATCAGCGCGTCCGGCGCCAGGCTCAACATCTGTTCGGTTGTCCAGCTCGTTAAACTCATAAATCAATACTTGCACTTGTAATACGAAACGCCATCAAATTCGTTGCAGGCGCGGCGAATGATAGCATAGATCCTTCTCGTTCACGCGCCTTTTAGGAACCATCGCGGCAGGTCCCGGTAAGCTTCGCTCTGGTTCGACGATACGGCCGTACGGTTCATCGCAGACACCTTCAATTGCCGGTTGCTGTAACAATTTTGTAATCCCCAGCACATTCTATTCCAATAATTGTCCCCTATACTTCCACAAGAATACGGCCGGACTTTCCCGTCCGCCATCAAATCAGCGAACTCACACAAGGAAATGAATGATGTTGAAACGATACCTGATCCCGTTGGCCATAATCCTGACAATAGCCCTCGCCGCCTGCGACGGCGGGCAGCCCGCTGCAGTGAACCAGTCGGAAGCGTCCGCGAGCCAGGCTGAGATGGCCGGGGAGGAAGCGATGGATGAGGCGTCTGAGCACGAGGCAATGGACGACACAGGAGAAGATAGGGCGACGGACGACATGGCCGTGGAGAGCATGGACGAGACTACGTCTGCTGGCGATCCTGCAGCCTGGCAGATGATTCCTCTGGTTAATGCCGCCACCGGCGAGCAGTTCACGCTGGCGGATTTTCAGGGCAAGA
>JBJYWZ010000710.1:0-9759 GCA_046259725.1 Promineifilaceae bacterium (SeqCode)
GCAGTTGGCTTGCATCACCCGCCAACTTTCTGTGATGCCAAAACGGCCGTACTTAGCTCCGTCTCAGTCGATACCTAATAAAGATATGAAGCATTATAGTCGCCGGCCAGATAACCGTCAACATCGCCGGCGCCCCGGCAGTATAAAGTAAATGCAAGGGGACAGCAATCAGCGGAAAGCCATGAATTGTTAGAAGTACGTTTGACAGCCGCGAGAAGGGTTGACATTTATCTTGATATCTTTATAATTAAAGTATATTGAATTCAATATAGTTACCCGGAGGATTATATGAATAGGAGATTCGGTGGCAGGCGTGGTTTCTGGCCGGAATGGGAAGCTTCGGAAGAAGAGGAGTGGCCGCAAGGTCCTCCAACGCGGCGCGGCAGAGGACGCCGAGCGCGAGAAATGCGAGGAGAGCATTGGCGTCAGCACTTTAACGATTATATGGGCGCGAACCCGGAAGAACATTGGCTGTTCGGTGGGCGACGGTTTCGGCCCTGGCATCACGGTAGACCAGGCTTCAACCCCTTTGTCGCCAACCTGATGAGCATGGGCGGCGGGCTGCTGCCGGTCCTGGTACTGCAGCTTATTGCCGACGAACCGCGCTATGGAAACGAGTTGATGAAGCTGATTCGCAAGCGAACGGCCGGACAATGGGTGGCCAACCCGGGGGCCATTTATCCCCTTCTGACGCAGCTAGAGGAAGAAGGCTTTATCAGCGGAGAGTGGGATGACGAGCGCAAGCGCACCACACGCATGTACGAGATTACACCGGCCGGTGAAGAAGAGCTTGGTCGGCTGAAAGAGATCATCCGGCCTAAACTCTCCGAAGCAATCGAGGTCTTGCAGGACCTCGAAGAAGGATTAAATTGAATGGTAGAGAAAGAGATAGTGTGTAGAAAAGAGATAGCGAAAAGAAATAGAAACAGAAAAGAAAAGTTAGGAGATGAATGACTATATGAACACAAATGAAACAGAAAGCATGAAAAATATGGAGAATAAAGACAATAACAATATGGACGAAAAAGTACACTACGATATTAAGTTCGTTGAGACAGAAGAGGGCTACCGCCTGGAAGCAACCGGTGACAAAAAGGCGCTGAATAGACTGGGAATCGGCCCAAATATGGTTGGGCGGAAGCGTAGAGGTGGACACCGCGGCCGCAAAGATTGGGCACGTGCTCGTCACGCACGCAAGGCGGGTCCCCGGCGGAGACGCCGTGCGGCTGCGATAGGCCATCAACCTGAGGGAATGCGCGGACACTACCGCTTCGCACAGGGTCCGAGACTGGATGAATTCGGCTCTGCGAGAGGCCTACGCCACCGGTCACGCAGAATGCATGGACGGCACGCCGGACATGGATATGGCCAGCCGCTTGAAAAGAATCGGCCTGATTTCGGGCAAACTACGTGGGAATGGTAACTCTCATTGAGTAACCTCCCGGCGCGCCAGAAGCAGGCGGCGCCACTTTTGAAAAAACCGTCTCCTCGCTACAAAGGGGCGGTTTTTTTGGTTCGCAAGGTAAAGACAGTCATGGGCTACTGAGCGAGCCGTCGTGATACAATATTGGTACACGGCCGTTCTTGACCGGAGAGCGGACGTGATGTTATCTTGAAAATATCTAAAAGAATGTGGAGGGGATGATGTCAAGAGCGGACCTACAGCCCACAAGCAAACCGGAATTCATTTTTGCCGTCGTGCTGACGACCATCCTGGGTATGCAGCTCCTTCGCGGGCTGCTGCCTTACCCGCAAAGCCTGCTGATCGAGCGACTGGATTGGGGAACGATCAACGCCGGACTGTTCGCATTGGCCATTTTTCTTTTCTCTTTCCTGGCCGGGCCGCTGAATCGTTTTCTTGGCAGCGGGCTGATGATCCTGGTCACAGGATTCACAATCGGCTTAAGCCGCCTGGCGGCGCAGCTCTGGGCAGGCGATCCGATCGGCAAGATGATCTTTACAGCCACGGGCGTCATCGCCTTTATCATTTTCCTGCCCACGGCCGTTGGCGTCGCCGTGGGAACGAGCAGGAGAGCGGGTGCCACCCTGGCATTTAGTATACTGGCCGGATTGGCTCTCGATCTGGCGCTGAATGGTGCTTTCAGCACTTATGATCTGATCTGGCAGCGTACGATGCTGGTTTCGGCAATTGTCGTCCTTCTCGTCATTCTTCAGTGGTGGTCGCTGTTCCGGCTGCTTCGCCTGGAGTCGCAGACGGGTTCGGCAGATACACGATTCGGCCGTGCGCTGTCGTGGGCCATCATCGGGCCATTCCTGTTCTTGCAGCTGTTGATTTTCTCCAACATCGCCTGGGCGACCACGTCGACAGGCTGGTCCTTACCGGCGGCTTTCCTATGGCTGATGCTGGCTTATTTTTTGGGAGTGACCATCTGGCTGCTGCCAGACAATCTATGCAGGATCGTTCTGGCCTTGGTCTGGATTGTGGCCCTGGTGTGCCAGGCGCTGCTCTATTCGGGCGAGGCGGGCGCCTGGTTAAACGCCGTTTATCTGATCAGCGGCCAGATCGCCCTTTCCGGGACATTGGTGTCGGTGCTGAGTTATCTGGGCGGCGCGGGGGTGAAGGACGGGCTGCGAAATATCAGCATTGCCGGCGGGATTAGTATGGTTGTTCTGGTTGTGCTCTTATTCGCCTATTACGCAGTTTACAATCTACCTCTGCCCTTTTCCAACCAGGTGCTGCCGCTTTTGGCGCTGCTCTGGGTGGCGTTATTCGGTTTGATAGCTTTATTAGATTATTGGAGAAGGGGAGCGCCGCTTGAGCGATCAGGCGTGCCCATTCTGGCCGGCCTCCTCTTTGCTACGCTGCTCATCCCGATAGTGATGTTCTTGATGAGCGATATCCCTGCTGAACCCCTGGAAGAAAATGAACCGCTGCGCGTGATGACCTACAATATCCATTTTGGGACCAACGTGAAGGGACAGATCGATCTGGAAGCGCTGGCACAGCTAATTGAAACATCAAATCCGGACGTAGTCGGCTTGCAGGAGGTGTCGCGCGGGTGGATTATTAACGGATCCGTTGACATGGCCGAGTGGCTGGCGCGGCGTCTGGACATGAATCTCGTCTTCGGCCCCGCCAGCGACGGGCAGTGGGGAAACGTGGTGCTGACAAAGCTGCCGGTCTCAGGAGCCAGCGTCCATCCGCTGCCGACGGATGATTTGTTGCTCAAGCGTAGTTTTGAGCATGTAGTACTGTCAGGCGGAGAAGGACAAGATTTCAATCTGATCAACACGCATTATCACCATCTGGCCGAAGGGGGAGAGGTGCGCGTCTTGCAAAGCGAAGCAATCCTTGACTATGCTGCCGGTCTGCAAAATACGATACTCACAGGCGATCTCAACGCGGAGCATGGGATGGCAGAGATCGACATGCTGGTCGACGGCGGCTTTGACGATGTTCTGCACCTGGCAGGCGTGGAGCCGGGGTATACGAATCCGGTCCCTGATCCCACGCGGCAGATTGACTATGTTTTTGTTACGCCTGATTGGGAGGTAGATACGACCTTTGTGCCCTACTCTGAGGCGTCGGATCATCTGCCGATTGTCGCCACGTTGGATTGGCGATAATTGACGAAATTCACCAAAAAAGAGTTTGGTTTTGCAGCCAGGAATAGTTTATGGAAACTGATTCGACGACCCAGATCGGCACGCTGAACGAGAAGCCCCTCCACGCTGCCCTAAAACAATGGTATGCCCTGCCGGAAGACCTGCTGGAGGTAGGGCTGGATGGATTCGTGATCGATATCTTGCGCGGCGATTTGCTGGTTGAGATCCAGACTCGCAGTTTCGCCTCCATCAAGAGCAAGTTATATTCGCTAACTGAAACCCGTCCGCTGCGGCTTGTCTATCCGATCGCCATGCAAAAGTGGATCGTCAAACTGCCCAGAGACAAGGAGGAAACGCAAAGCCGGCGCCGGTCGCCAAAACGGGGAACGCACCTGGATCTCTTTGCGGAACTGGTCAGCTTTCCAGGCCTGCTGTCACGGCCTAATTTCTCTCTGGAAGTGCTGCTGATTGAGGAAGAGGAAATTCGCAAATATGATGGCCGGAAGGGCTGGCGGCGAAAAGGCTGGATCACTGCCGAACGCCGGCTATTGAACGTGGTAGAAAGGCGCGTTTTTGAAGATCCCATGGACATGGCCGCCTTTGTTCCAGTGGAATTGAAAGAACCATTCACAACCCTAGACCTGGCCAGGGCGACGGGCAAGCCTCGCAGGCTGGCGCAGAAAATGGCCTACTGCCTGCGTGAAATGGGCGTCATCACCGCCGTTGGCAAAAAGAGAAATGCCATTCTGTATGTGCGCGGAAATTGAAATGCGGGCATTTCCGTTCAGGTCGAACATGCAGATGGGATTAATTTTTTCGGTGCCGGCAGCGAGTTTAGTCCAAGCGGTGATAGTATGCAACGTTGCTGAAAACTGTGCCGTCGGGCGAGCAGCCTGATTGGGTGACACGCATGACACGGCCGTCTTCGAGCAGTTCGCGCCGGGCATGGGCAACCTGACTGCCTCCCTTGAACGTTTCAGAATCAAGCGTCAGATCGTCGACCCTGGTCAGCGAAAGAGCCTCGGCTACCCGCGGATCTTCATAGGGGTATTGCTCTCCATCCGGAATGCCGGAGAAGGCGGCTGAAAAAGATTGGTTGGCGGCCGTTTCCCAGGCGATCTCAAACAGATAGGTGTCATTCCCGGCGCGAATCGTGTATAGGCCTTCCGCAGGAGGATCGCCAAATTCATACACGCTCAGTTCCGGCTGCAGCTGCCAGGTTCCAATAAATTGGTCATTATCTGCAATGTGTGTCATCTTGGCCTCCTATTCGGTAGAGATTGATTGCGAGATATAAACTGGACATGGAAAGCACATAGAAGGCACAGAGATCGCAGCGATTTGAGAGAAGACTTTGTGTCCTCCGTCCCTGCTCTGAGTCGTTTGGGTACCGTTTTTGCTGAAGCCCACTTTTATTCCACAGAATTCGCGGCGGCAATGATAGCCTGGCCCAGAGCAAGGCCGCCGTCATTGGGCGGAACCTTGTGATGGACGAACACTTCAAAGTTTGCCCATTCGAGGCGCTGGACGGCCGATTCCAGCAGGGTCACATTCTGAAAAACACCACCGCTGAGAGCGACCTGGTTGAGGCCTGTTTTGCGGCGCTGCTCGAGGCTGATTTCAAGAATGAGCGCGGCCAAGGAATTGTGGAAACGGGCGGAGATGATTTGCGGGCTGATGCCTGCCAGGGCATCGGCAGCGGCGGCATTAATCAGGGGAGCGGCATCAAATTGGGAACCATCATAGTCAAAGTGATAGGCCGATGTTTCGCCGGCCGCGGCGAGCGCCTCCAACTCGATGGCCGCCTGGGCTTCGTAAGTGATAACCTGGCGCACGCCGGCCAATGCGGCGACGGCGTCAAAGAGGCGGCCTATACTGCTGGTCGGCACTGTGTTGAGGTTCGTTTCCAACTGGCGCATGAGGACGGCCCGTTCGGCCGCGGGACAGGCCTGGACGGGAGCGAGGCGCTCATCCCAATCGACTCCGGCAGCCCAGAGATGGGCCAGCGCCAGGCGATACGGCCGTTTGATGGCCGTGTCACCGCCGGGCAGTGGGATATACTTGAGGTGGGCGGCGCGTTCAAAACCGCGATAGTCAGCAATCAACACTTCCCCGCCCCAGATTGCGCCGTCGCTGCCATAGCCCGTTCCGTCAAAGGAAAAGCCGATCAGCGGTCGGTCTCCCGGAAGCTGGTGTTCGGCCATCACAGCGGCGATATGCGCGTGATGGTGCTGCACCTGGATGACGGGCTTTTGCGGTTCTTGATCCAGCGCCCAGCGCGTGGACAGGTAGTTGGGGTGCATGTCACAGGCGATAAGTTTGGGTACTACACGAAAAATGTGCTCGTAATGGCGCACGGCCGATTCGAAAGCGTGCAGGGTTTCCAGATTTTCCATGTCGCCGATATGCTGGCTGAGGTAAGCGAATTGATCCTGCGCCAGGCAAAAGGTTGCCTTCAGTTCACCCCCTACGGCGATCAGCGGCGGCACCTGGAAAGGCAGTTTCACCGGAAATGGCGCATAGCCGCGCGAGCGCCGCACCGGTAGTTCCTGACCACGCCACACGCGAATAACGGAGTCATCGCAGCGTGCAATGATATCGCGGTTATGCATGAGAAAAGCATCCGCCAGGTGACTCAAGCGACGGCGGGCTGACTCGTTTTGACTGATAATGGGTTCGTCGGAAAAGTTACCCGACGTCATGACGAGCACAGCTATACGAAGTTCAACGTCGTCAAGCAGCACCTGGTGCAGCGGCGTGTAGGGCAGCATCACGCCGATAAGCGGGTTGCCGGGAGCGACCAGCAGCGATAGGGGACTGCTTTCCTTCTTTTTGAGGAGAACGATCGGCCGTTCTTTGCTGGTCAGGAGCGCGATTTCCTCGCCGTTGAGCTCGGCAAACTGCTGTATGGTTTGCAGATCGCGAGCCATTACGGCGAAAGGTTTATCCACCCGCCCCTTACGCTCACGCAGCAAGACCAGCGCGCTGTCGTTAGCCGCATCGCAAGCTAGATGAAAGCCACCCAGTCCTTTGATGGCGACTATTTTGCCTGCCGCGAGAAACTGCTGCACGGCGACCAGGGCATCATCCCTTTCAGCAACGACTTCACCCGCCCTACCGGCCGTTTCCAGCCAGACGTGCGGCCCGCAGACGGGGCAGGCGTTTGGTTGGGCATGAAATCGCCTGTTAAGCGGATCATCATACTCGCCCTGGCATTCCGGGCACATCTCGAAAGCCGACATGGACGTGAAGGAGCGATCGTAGGGAATGTCCTGGATAATGGTAAAACGCGGACCGCAGTTGGTGCAGTTGGTGAAGGGGTATCGATAGCGGCGGTCGCCGGGATCGAGCGTTTCGCGCAGGCAGTTGTCACAGACACAGACATCGGGAGAGAGCAAGGTGCTGGCCAGGGTGCTGCTTTCGCTGTGAACGATGACGAACCCGGTTTCGCCTGACGCGGGGATTTCCGTGGCCGTGATGGATTCGATATAGGCCAACGGTGGTGCCTCGGCCACGATATCCCGCTGAAACGCATTGAGCGCGGCCAATGGGCCTTCAATCTCGATGAAGACGCCGGCGCTGTTGTTGCCTACGTGACCGGTGAGCGCGTGGCGTCGAGCCAGACCGAAGATGAAGGGGCGAAAACCCACCCCCTGCACGACGCCGGTAACGGTGAGTTTTCTGCGTGCTGCCGGTGAAACGGCCATGTCCTCTGGTGTACTCATTTTAAGCGCGTCCCTCCAGCCATATATGCAGGAGGTTAAACAATGTCGATGCCCAGGTCAAATATCTGGCCCAGCATCTGGATGTCTGATAGCTGGTGGCCGGTCATCAATAGATAGTGATGGGAGGCGACGTTGTTAACCAGTTTGTAGCCGTCGGAAATTCGTAGTACGCCGCCGGTCAGACAGTCCGAATCCGGGTACTGCACATACCCCTCTATTGAACCCTCCATCACCATCAGGCTCTGCAGCGTCGGCTGAATCTTCGCCAACGTCATCGGCCCTTCCGGGAGCCGGCCGTCTATGGCCGTGGCATTGTCGTCTACAATCGCCAGAACCTTTTTTCTGAGCGCCCATTCGGTGGCGAAAGAGGTTGGCAGCACGCCCAGGTAGCCGCAGTGGGCAGCGAGAATATGGTCCTCCGGCGCTGTTTCAACCTCCGGAAAGTGGGGGATGCGTTCGTGTGCCAGTGCGGCCTGGCCCATTAAGAAAGGATAGAGATTGGTCATCATGATGGGCATGCCCAGGGAGTTGTGCAGCAGATACTTGGTGATCATGGACATGATGTCGGCTTCGCAGCCCCAGATGAGGCGGCGTTCTTCATAGAGCATGCTCCAGGCCAGACAGGGCGTGGTATCCGAAAATCGCGACTCGTTCAGGCAGTTAATGCCCACAGCGCGGATTGAGGGATCATTGTCAAGCTCTTCGCTCAGGGCAATATAGATCTTGACCGCGCTGCGAAGCTGCCTCGTCGTAATATCGCCAGTGTTGACGAGCCATTCGCCGATCACGTCATCGGCCTTCTCGTCAGAAATGGACATAGCGCGCCCGGCGAACTGTTTATAACTTTTCTTGACAAGTTGGATACCAAACTTATCGATCATGCGCTGGATGCACTCATCTTCAAACCAGTAAAATCGTTTGAAGATTTCAGACTGCATGCCGACGCCAGGATTGTCCTGAAAAACCAGAAACTTCGTGCTGTTCAGCTCTCGTTTCACACCAAGCGCTCTGCATGCCTTTCTGGTTTGTTCGAGGCTGTACGGCGCGATGGTGTTGATTCCCTCGCTGCGCAAATAGCTGCAAATTTCCCAATCCCACATCAGAACCGTGCCGAATTCGGACGTAACTACCAGAATCGGGAGATCAATAGCCTTGAACTCGTCGACCATATGGTAGGCCTCACCCAGAAATTGAGGAAAGATCACGGCATCGCTATCCTGCGGAACGGGATCGCCGAGCGGCACGGGATCGCAAAAGGAGACATCCTCGGCAAGCAAGTTCTTAAGAATCGACAACTGTCTGTCGAAATCTTGATCACGACCTTCGGCAAAATAAACAGGAACCAGTCGGGCTTTCATGGTTACTTCTCCTTCTACCTCGCGGCGCAGCACTTGCAGTACGGATCTGCGTTATGTTGGCTGCGTACAGGAATTTGATCCGGAATGCGTTAAGTGGGCTTTATTTTGCCACAATTTTGCGCGAGTTGATAGGTTTATGGTATGCGGAGATGTGCAGTGCCGATATATTAGCAGCGGTTGGAAGGACTAAAATGGACACAGAAGTCACGGAGAATTAAGAGAAGATTGGGCGCGCCGTCCATAGGCAGCGGAGAGCACGTCGTCAAGGGTATGGTTCTCTTTCAGCCAGAGACGTAGCAGATCGAAAGCAAATACAAAGGCTGATTGATCGTAAAGTTGATGGCCGTTGTTATGCACAGCAGGAAGATCGAGCGTTTGCGGGACCTGTATCAGCAGACCGCGTTTGACAAGATTGTTCAGACCTTCCTTACCTGTTTCTCTTTGATCGGAATCTAATCGTGAAAGTACCAGCTCATCGGAAAACGATAAGCCGGCTTCGTGCACGGCCGTGGCAGCGGCGGCCAGGGTTACTTTTTCGACGTCGCAGCTATTCTCCCAGAGAGCCAGGAGGTAGCCGTCGTCATTGCTCAGCAAAGACTCTCTCACCTTGCCCAACCGGGCAAGTCCGATCGACTTTGGCTGCTCATGATCGGCCGTGACATCCGCGAGCAACCTGTTACACACGAGCTGCGTGAGATAAGGATGCCCGCCGGTAAAGCGCCAGATTTGCTCGATGACGAGGCTATCGTAATGGATCTGCGGCTGCGCAGGCTCGCGGATGAGCTGCTCAGTCTGGCGCCGGCTGAGCAGGCCCAGTTCGCGCGCCTGTCCGGCATTATAAATCAGGCTCCAGAATTCATCTTCCAGGGTATTCGCTCCGGCAAGGATGAACCCAATTCGCCGTCGATATTTCATCAGAGATCTGAGATAGGCCAGCAGGTCATAGTTCACCCACCCTTCTTCAATGAGCACACGCAGGTGATCGATGTCATCGAGGATCAAGACCAGCTTTCCACCAATGGGCAGCGCCTGCTCGACCTCCTCCAGATACTGATCGAAGAGGCGAAAGCCCTGGCGGTTGTCCGGCCACATTTCCGGAGCGGGAACGG
>JBJYWZ010000711.1:0-2126 GCA_046259725.1 Promineifilaceae bacterium (SeqCode)
CCCTGCATATATGCCGCAGGTGCCCGCGCGCCCTATATATCCGTGCTAAATCGCGGAATTAATCTTCAAATCCATTGACACAGAGATCGGCCTGTGTTATCCTCCAGGTGCATCTAGAAACCGCGCGGGAGATACAAAATCCCCCTCCCCACTCAAGGGGCTTCGCGCCGAGGGTGTTGCAGCACCCAAAACGGCGAAGTATGCGGTTAAAACCGATAAATTCAGCATAAAAAGCGAGTGTTGCAGCACTGGCTTTTTTGCTTTTTAGGGACCTTGTTCAGTGTCCCACTGCCGGCCACAAAATAGAGAGCCTTTATGGACGGCAGCGGAAGGCCGAACGGAAACCAGGCGGCGAGCAGGGGCGCTAAACAAAACGGCCGACCACGCCGCATGGGTGTTACTTAATATTTAATTTGCTGAAATGGGGGGCGATAAGGTAAGATCTGCTTGACGAGATTACCATTTAGGTGATAATCTACATAATACATACACAGATGGTGATTAACATCCCATCGCCCCTGACCATGTGATTGGCCCAAATCACATGGTCTTTTTTATGTCACAATTTTCTCGATAACTGTGGCCTCCAGGTATGCGGGCTTCTAACGATTCGCCCAACGATCCAAATCTTCATCCAGTTGCTTCAAGTCGACGAGGCGGATGCCTACCGGGCGCCAGGAACGCCGGCGCCGGCTGGCGGCTGCTTCGATGATTGACTGCGCTTTTTCCTCCGCTTCGGCCGTCCAGCCGCTGGCGGAAAAGATGACGTAATAGATATTCCATTCACTGTTGTTGGGTAGTGCGGAGCCGGTCTTGCGCACCAGGTCCTGGATCGATTCCAGTCCCACCGGCTCTTCGCGCCAGAAACAGTCGCCGAGAACGATGCTTTTGCTCTCATTGTCCAGGCCCACGACGTCAACCATGAAGTTGCGTTTCCATTCGCTGCCCACGCTTTCCACGGGCACGGGGAATTCGCCGTTGGCGCTCGCTTCCAGCAGCCAGGTGCGCGAAAGCTCCTGCCAGGTATTCGCCTCAATGAACTGCGGCAGCGCTTCCTCAATCGCGTGGATGGTTTGCTGCTGTTGTCCCAGGGCCAGCTTCGATTGGAAGGCGGCCAGGAAGCGGTAATAGAAGCGCAGGAAGGGGTCGACGACAAAGTAACGGCCGCGGCGAGAATCCTGGCCCAACTGGCTGATTGGCACCTCGCGCTGCACAAAGCCGGCGTCGCGCAGGACGCTCAAATAGAAAGAAGTATGATTGCCGGACAGGCCGGCGCGTTCCGATATCTCGCCCAGCGACTGCAGGCCGTCGGCGATGGCGCGCAGCACGGCGACATAGTTATGCGGTTCGGTAATGAAGTCCTGCAGCAGCGTGCGCGACTCGTCAATCATCCACGACTGGTAGGGCATAAGCTGGCGCTGCAAGTTTTCCATGACTGAAAGATCATGATCCAGCCGCTCCCAATAGGCGGGTACGCCGCCCCACATGGTATAGATGGCCACGCGGTCGGCTGCGCTGTAGCCGGGGAAGAATTTCTTGGTGGCGCTGAAAGGCATCGGCGACAGGCGTACCTGGGCGGTATCACGGCCGTACAGCGGCGCGTCGTAGGCCAGTATCTTCTTCTGCATCAGTCCCATCTGCGAGCCCGAAAGGGCCAGCATGAGGTTGGAATCGCTCAGCCAGTGGTCCCAAGCCTTTTGCAGCGTGCCCACGAAGCCGGGATTGACATCCATGAGGTAGGTCACCTCGTCGATGAAGAGCACCATGCGCTCTTTTTCGGCGTGCAGGGCGACCTGGCGCAGCGCCTGTTCCCAGGTGGAATAGGTGAAATCTTCCGGCGTCGGCGTCTGCGGATCGATGAAATGAATGATGGCCTGAGAGAAAGAACGCAGCTGCTCGAGGGCGGAAGTTGCCTCGGCCATCCAGTAAAGACCGTGTTCCTGGTGCACGTTGAGCCAGTGGGTTAACAATCTCGTTTTGCCAACTCGGCGACGGCCGTATAGAATAAGCAAAGTGGCCCGCGGCAAGGACCACAGGCTGTTTAGCAGTTCAAGTTCTCTTTGGCGGCCAATAAACGTTGATTTAGCCACTAGAACACCTTTAATCAAGTACAACTAGACTATTTG
>JBJYWZ010000712.1:0-1681 GCA_046259725.1 Promineifilaceae bacterium (SeqCode)
CCGCCGCCTGGACCCGAAGGAAAAGCCACACCTAAAGAAAAACTGCGCGATGGGGTCGCCTCTTTGCGCGATGGGGCTGCCTCTTTGACTGCCCCGAAGAAGACAGCACCAAAGGCAGGCGGCAGTGGTTGGCGTTCTGAGACGCTCGGGCTTTCGACACTGAAAGCGGTGAACGCGGATCTGACCGTGACGCTCAGTCAATTCAAGCTGGGGGACATCAAGATCAGCGCTGCCACGGTGAAGACCAAGATCGCTGGGGGCAAGCTCACTGCCCAGAGCACGGACCTGAAGGCCTATGGTGGCGGTGGAACGATGACGCTTGTGCTCGATGCGAGCGGTGCCGTGCCAGCGCATCGGCTTGACCTTTCTGTCTCAGGTCTCGACGCTGGTCCCTTCCTAAATGACGTCGCTGATTTTCGTACAATTGAGGGTAAGGCCGCGATTTCTCTCGCTCTTGCGGCAAGCGGCAATAGCGAGCGGGCCCTTGTCTCAAGCCTGAACGGCACCGCGAAATTCGAGTTTACCAACGGCGCGCTACGCGGGCTCAATGTCGCAAGGATGCTGCGCAATCTCACCACGGGTATTCTCACGGGCTGGCAATATAGGCAGGACACCAAGACCGCCTTCAACACGCTCGGCGCCAGCTTCAAGGTCTACAAGGGACAAGCGCAGACCGACGACTTGCGTTTGCTGGGCCCGCTTGTCTCGATCGGCGGCGCCGGCACGGTCGATATCCCTGCGCAGCGGCTGAAGTTCCGCGTGAATCCCTTCATGTTGGCGAGCGTGGAAGGCCAAGGCGGGAAGAACAACCTGCTGGGATTTCCAGTACCCATCATCATCGCGGGTCCGTGGGATAATCCGTCCATCTATCCAGATATCGTCGGCGTCCTGGACAATCCGGTTGCCGCCTATGAGCAACTCAACAAGCTTGGTGGCGGGCTCGTTGCCATGCCTGCGAACATGCTCGGCATCAACACCGGCGAGGGCGGGCTTGTGGAGAAGAGCATCGCCATCCCCGAAGCAGTGACCAAGGGCGTTGTCGGCGGCCTTGGCCAGATGCTCGGTGGCAAGAAGCAGAAAGACCCAAAAGCGATGCAGCCCGCGCCAGCCGAACAGCCCGGCGATGGTGCGTCCGCGGCAAACGCGGCGGCACCAAAGCAGCCTGCTCCGCAGACCCCGCAGGAGAACAAGTCGGCTCCCAACCCGCCCGCTTCGCAAAGGCTGCGAGAGCTGTTCGGACAGTAAGTACGGCTGCACGTTCCGTTTTGGTTGGTTGCTATTCCGACGGAGTTCAGCAAACCCGCCACCGAATTTGTCGAGAGCAGTCTTTTCAAAAGGCACCTGTGCGTTACAAAAAATCAGGTCTGTTCTGCACCTTCCAGTTCGCTCCTTGGCGCAATTACTAGCTATCCAAGAAATTGGCCGCCGGAAGCGGCTTGTGCCAGATCAAGGCGCGAAACAGAGAAAGAACCTGTTACTCACACACTTCGTATTGCGAGACCGTGAGAATGATAAGGTTTGATGCGCTTGAAGCGTGAAAACTGAGAACCAGGGAGGTTGGTATGGATTGGGCGCAGGTGCAAGGAAGCTGGAAACAGATGAAAGGCAGGGCTAAAGAGCGATGGGGCAAGTTGACCGACGATGACCTCACCGTCATCGCTGGTCGTCGCGATCAACTCGA
>JBJYWZ010000713.1:0-2798 GCA_046259725.1 Promineifilaceae bacterium (SeqCode)
GCCTCTCCAGTTCCCTGTCCCACTCATCCAGAACCACGTTCGATAAGAACGGCGAGAGCGGACCGCCCTGCGGCGTCCCCTCTGTCGGCACTTTCACCAAGCCACTCTCCAGGATACCCGCTTGCAGATAAGATCGGATCAATTTCAGCACCCGTTTATCTCTTATCCGCTGCGTGCGTACACTGGTGATTCCGATCATCGGTTCTGGTTTTATTCGATCATCCGATCTTCTCAACGCTATGTGTCCAATAGTATCACTGTGAGTGATCGGATTCAGTCAGTTCACTCATGATCTTCCGCATCGATTCTCCTTTGAGTGTTAGCTTGTGGCTGTTGTGTAATAAACGATCCAGGATGGCGTCAGCCAGCGTGGCATCTCCGATGGCTTTGTGCCATTGGATAATGGGCAACTGGCTGGTGATCAAGGTGGATTTAAGGCCGTGGCGATCCTCCATGATTTCCAGCAGGTCGTTGCGCTGACTGAGGGTCATTTTTTCCAGCCCCCAGTCATCCAGGATCAGCAAGTCCGTTTTGGCCAGTTGCGTAATCAGTTTGGCAAAGCGCCCATCGCCATGCGCGATGTTCAGCGCCTCAAGCAAGCGCGAGGTTCGGAAGTAACGCACGGAGAAGCCATGGCGGCAGGCCTGCGTTGCCAGCACACACCCAAGGTAGGTTTTGCCACAGCCCGTGGGGCCGGTGAGCAGCACATTGTGGTGCTGGTGGATCCAGTGACTGCTGAGCAGATCAGCAAACTGGCTTTTCTGCAGCCCCCGCGGATGGCGGTAATCGATGTCCTCAGGATAAGCCTGCAGCTTGAGTTTGGCGGCTTTCAGAAGCCGGGTGACTTTGTTGTTATTCCGATAGGTCGCCTCCCGATCAACTAGCAGGGCCAGTCGTTCGTCGAAGCCGAGTTCTTCGTGAGTCGAGGGTTGGGTCTGCTGTTGTTCCAGTCCCTCAGCCATGCCGGTGAGCTTGAGACTGCGCAGTGTTTGTACGGTTTGATTGTTTAGCATATGGATTCCTTGTGGTTGGGTTAATGGTAGTAATCTTCACCACGGACATTCTCGTGATGATCCAGACTCAGCTCCTCCTGCACTGCGTGGCGGGGTGTTTCAAGGGCGATCCGGTCCAGCCCTTGTTTAAGGATGGACTCCACGCTGCTGCGGGTTGGTGAGCCGATCAACAAGGCACGGCCACAGGCCTGGTTGAGCCGTTCGCGACCATACTTCTTCGCATTACTCAGCAGCGCCAGAACGCGGCGGTAGCTTTGCTCGCTATGACGTTTCTCCTGCAACAAGCAACTGACGACTTCGCGCGTCTCGGTACCGATATCGCCGGCCCAGTTCAGGAAGCGTTCTGGCGACCAGCCATGCATCGCCTGATGTGCCTGCGGCATGTGCTCCTGACAGGTGCTATGGGCGCCTTGACGGTAACTGCGCGGATGACTGGCCACCCGTTGACCCTGGTGGCAGATCGCCACGACGCTATCGGTGGCATGGACCTCGACTGCCTGCTTTACCAGGGGGTGCGGGACCGAGTAGTAGTGCTTGTCATACTCGATGTGGTAATCGATGTGCACGCGGGCCTGTTTGATATCGGCATACTGGTAAAGCTGGGAAGGCAGGGGCCGCAGGACCGGTTTGTCTAGTTGCTCGAACTGGCTGAGCCGGGTGCCGGGCAGCTTCTTGAAGGGCCGCTGATTGAGATCATCCAGCAACACGCGGATGGCTTGATTGAGTGAAGCCAGGGTGAAGAAGCTCTGATGGCGCAGGCGGGCCATGATCCAGCGCTCGACGATCTGTACCGCCACCTCGGCCTTGGCTTTATCCCTGGGTTTATACGGACGCGCAGGCACGATGACACACTGGTAATGGGAAGCCAGCTGCTGATAACTGGGGTTGATGTCTGGCTCGTAGCGATGCGTTTTACGCACCGCACTTTTCAGGTTGTCCGGCACCACGAGTTCGGGTACACCACCGAAGAACTCAAAGGCCTTCACATGCGCATTGAGCCAGTCTGCCTGCTTCTGGCTCCAGCTGGCGCAGGCAAAGGTATAGTTCGATGCACCGAGCACCGCTACAAAGATCTGGGCCTGACGGTACTCGCCTGTGTCCGGATTGACGATGGGCAGCGTCGGACCGCAGTAATCCACAAACAGCTTTTCACCCGCACGATGAACCTGGCGCATGCTGCGCTGCTGGCACCCCAGCCAGACCCGGTAGCGATGACAGAACTGGGCATAACTGTAGCCATCATCGGGATGCTGCTGACGATACTCCTGCCACAGCAGCAGTTTGGTCACGCCTTTACGTTTCAGTTCCTGGCAGACCGCCGGGAAGTCCGGTTCCGCAAAGCGGCGCTGCCCGGTGGCTGCCTGGGTCGGAAACAACAAACGCCCCAGATCACGCTCGTGCAACGTTTCAGGAATCGGCCAGCCAAGCCCTGCGTGTTCGGCGCGGTTCAGGTAATCCACCACCGTGCCATAGCCAATATTCAGGGCATTGGCGATGCCCCGATAGGCCAATCCCGCTTCGTGTCGAAGCCGCAAAATGTCTTTGATCTTGCGCATTGATAACCTCTTTTTTGCCACCGCTGATTCCCCTGCCTGATAAAGGCTGGGAGCGTAGCAGCAATTAAGTTAAATCAACGCGTTAGGAAGGTTTCTGGAAATACCCGATCACCGATTCTGGAAATCCGGAAAAACTGATCGGATAAAACCAGAATCAATGATCGGAATGTTCCAGAATGGATGATCGGGCTAAAACAGAATCAGTGATCGGAATGGGCCAGAATATGCA
>JBJYWZ010000714.1:0-4030 GCA_046259725.1 Promineifilaceae bacterium (SeqCode)
GGCATATCTGGCCAGCGTCTGCGGCGCGTGGGACAGGTCCCAATGCAGCACACGGCCCATGACCGGATGGCTGAAATCAAGCAGCGCCGTGTCCAGCCGGCCCAGCAGATTCCCGGTCTCATACAAAAGCGACTCCAACTGTGGGTTGACTTCGGGCAGCGGCACTCCCGGCAGGAAGGTCAGCAGGCGCACGATGTGCGTCTGATCGCCTTCGCCGCTGATCACGGCCGTGTATTCACCGCTGGTTGTGCGGTACAGCGCCGGTACATACCCGGCCACATCCTGCTTGCAGGCCAGGTGCAGCAGGGCCTGGTTTTGGAAGTCAAGCACCGATTCGGTTTCGGCCGATCCGGCGATTTTCAGAACGTAGGCCCGGCCATCCCCCTGCTCCAGGTAGAAGTTCTGGTCGCGGTCGCTGGGCAGCTCCCGGGCGGAAACGGCCGCCAGGCCATACAGGTCTCGCGCAAGTCCAAGCGCCTGATCTTCAGTGAATTTCGGCCGTTGGGCCGCTACGTCCAGTATCATAAGTTCCTCAGCTTGTCGGTCTGTCAGCATTCAGTGGTCAGCGAACAGACCTCTTGAACCTTGCATCCTGCCACTTTGCCACTTTGCTGCCCACTATTGTATAGTAACTTGCAGCAACTGAGCTTCTCCCTTATATGACTATACGAATTTACGGAGCTTGATATGAACGACCTGCTGCACCAACCCGGTTTTCTAGGCACAAGCGCCAACTGGGCGGCCGATATGACGCTCATCGTCAGCATCATCGTGGCCCTTCTTTTTACGACTGGCGCGGTGCTTGCCAGACGCGGCCAATACGGTGCGCACCGCGCCGTCCAGACCACAGCGGCGATCACCAACGCAGTTCTTGTTCTGTGGCTGATGATCCTGCCTTTCCGCGACTTCGTCGCCCCGGCCGATAACCCCGGCGGGCTGCCGCAGAACGCCATTCTCGTCACGCGCATCCACGCCGCTGCCGGCGCTTCAGCGCTCATATTCGGCCTCTTCGTCACCCTGCGCGGTAACGGCCTCGTGCCCAAATTCATGCGGTTCAATAATTACAAAACCTACATGCGCGTCGCCTACGCACTCTATATGCTGGCCACGCTGATCGGCATCTTCGTCTATATTACCTGGTTCGTCGGTAATCCCAACCCGCCAAGTTATCAATAAAAATAGCCAATAATCAACAGTTAACGATCAATTGTAAAGGGGCTGGCACTTTGTTGACGCCAATTTCCATTTTCTGTGTTTCTATATTCTTATCCGCTGTCACAAAACCAGGGTATATGTCGTTTAGAAGGGTGGAAAATCGGTGAGCGACGGAGACAATGTGACTACTTTAAGCGACAGCCTGCTCCTGGAACGCATCCAACAAGGGGATATAGACTCCTTCGAGGCGCTCTTTTCCCGCCATTATGATCGCGTGTACGGCCTTCTCTTCCGCCTGGTTGGCAACCGCGCTGAGGCGGAGGATCTGGCACAAGAGGTGTTTATAAAGCTGTATAAGCATACGTCCAGGAGAAGATTGTTCCGGTTGAACAGGCAGCAAAATATCAGTGCCTGGCTCTACCGCGTGGCGACCAATGCCGGCTATGACGCCCTCAAAATGCGCAAACGGCGCTGGCAGCGCGACACGATGCTGGTGCCCGATCCGGCGGGCGGCCCGGGAGCCGAGCAGACAGTGGCGGCGCAGGAAGAGCAGGCGCGGGTGCGCGCCGTGCTGGCCCGCCTGCCGCAGCGCCAGGCACAGCTTCTGCTGATGCGGCAGATGGGGTTCAGCTATGCCGAATGCGCGGCCGCCTGCGAGGTAGCGCCCGGCTCAGTAGGTACGCTGCTGTCGCGCGCAGCCGCCGCTTTTCGTAAGGAGTACGAGGCGATTGCCAATGATCAGTAGCCAATCAATCAATGATCAATTGCCAATCAGGCTGATAGGCTATGGGAGAGAAGGGTATGAGTAACGAAGAAAAAGAAATCCAGGAAACGCTTGAACAGTTGGCGGCACTGGCGCCGGCGCAGATGCCTTCTAAAACCGCGGCCTTCGCTCGCCTACAATCCGACATCCGACATCCGAAATCCGAAATTACCAATGGGGGTTCCATCATGAACAGACGACGCACATTGGCCATCGGCTTTGCGGCCGTGTTAGTCCTGACCGTTTTATTCAGTTTTCCGGCCGTGCGCGCCACGGCAAGCGATTTTCTGGGCCTTTTCCGCGTGCAGAAATTCGCGCCCATTTCCATCTCGCCCGGGCAGCTGGCCACACTGGAGCAGCTTGCCGAAGAGGGCATGGCGCCCGGTGAACTGACGATCAACCACGAGCCCGGGGCCATCACGCCCGTTGGCTCATTGAGTGAGGCGGGCCTGCAGACCGGCCTGACCGTGCGCACCATTGCTGGTCTGGGTGATCCCACTGAAATCAAAGTTATCGATGGCGGCGACGGCCGGCTGAAGATCGACCTCACCGCCGCCAGGGCGTTGATGGAAGCAGCCGGCGCAGATCCCACGCTGCTGCCGGACAATATCGACGGGGCCAGCGTACACGTCACGGTCTTTCCCGGCGTGCAGCAGTCCTGGAGCGAAGAATATACGTTCCTCCAGGCGCCCAGTCCCTGGGTTGATTATCCGGAAAACGTCGATGCGCAGATAATTGGCGAGGCGGCGCTGCAAGTTCTGGGCACTGAACCGCGCGAGGCGCGGCGCATCGCCAAGAATATCGACTGGGCCGGCACGTTACTGATGCCTATCCCGAGCGAAATGGTTACCTACAGGGAAATATCCGTCGACGGCGTCAGCGGCGTGGCCCTGGAGCCGCTCGACGGCGATGGCGGCGCGCTGCTGTGGCAGAAAGACGGCGTTATCTATATGCTGTCCACGCAGGGTGATACGGCCGAGTTGCCGGAAGTGGCGAAATCGATACGATAGATTCAGAGAAAAAGATAGGCAGAGATAAGCTGGGCTGGCCCACTCCATAGATTGGGCCAGCCACTTCGCTTGCATATGCAGCCAGTCATCGAGACGCGCAATCTGCGTAAAGAATTCGGCCGAAAGGTGGCCGTCGCCGACCTGACCATCGCGGTACAGGCCGGTGAAATTTTTGGCTTCCTGGGTCCCAACGGCGCGGGCAAGACAACGTCGGTGAAGATGCTGCTCTCGCTGACAGCCCCGACTGAGGGCACGGCGACGCTGCTCGGCCGTCCGCTGGGCGACCGATTGGCGCGCGCGTGCGTGGGTTACCTGCCTGAACATTTCCGCTTTCACGAATGGTTGACAGCGGCAGAATTCCTAGATTTGCACGGCCGTCTGTATGGCATGAGTAAGGCGCAGCGTGACGAAGCGGTGCCGCGCCTGCTGGCTCTCGTCGGCCTCACCGTTCGTGCAGACACAAAGCTGGGCGCCTTTTCCAAGGGCATGCTGCAGCGCATCGGTCTGGCGCAGGCGCTGCTTAACGATCCCGAGCTGGTTTTTCTCGATGAACCCACCTCCGGCCTTGACCCATTGGGACGTCGGCTGGTGCGCGACATCATCAAGGAACTGCGCCAACGGGGCACGGCCGTATTCCTCAATTCACACCTACTCAGCGAAGTGGAACAGACCTGCGATCGCGTGGCCTTCATCCGCGACGGCGCCATTCTGCGCACATCAACCCTTGAAGCCTTTGAAGAGGAATCCTTCCCCGTCGTTCTGCGCGTCGGGCAGCCGACGCCGGAACTACTTGCCGGGCTGGCGATCTTCGCTGCGCACGTCTCGTTGGAACAGGCGAACGGGAGAATCACGCTCCATCTGGACGATGAAGCACAATTGCCGCGGCTCGCGGCCTGGGTGATTGAACAGGGGCATACGCTCTACGAGCTGACGCCCATGCGCCTGTCGCTCGAAGAACGTTTTCTTAAGATCGTAGGGGAAGATGCGAGTGAAGGATAGTCGGGCATTATGAGTTTTTTGATCTTTTCCGGACTGACCGTGCGCGAGGCACAGCGGCGGCGCATTCTCATCGTGGCCCTGATCATGGGCCTGGCCTTCCTGC
>JBJYWZ010000715.1:0-2878 GCA_046259725.1 Promineifilaceae bacterium (SeqCode)
CCTGCCGTCGGGCTTGCCGGGGCTGCCGGTGCTGAGCCTGCCGGCTTTCGGCACGGTTGTAAAGGGGGAAGAAAATGTCTGAGATCCTGCGGTCCCTCATCATCGTGTATGCGGTCCTGGTCGGGGCCCTGACCGTGAGTGCCGGCTTGATTTGGCTGGAACGACGGCTGCTGGGACTCTGGCAGGATCGCTATGGGCCCAACCGCGCGGGGCCTTTCGGCCTGATGCAGGTGGTGGCGGACATGATCAAGATCTTCTTCAAGGAAGACTGGGTTCCGCCGTTCGCCGACCGCCCGGTTTTCGTGGTGGCGCCGGCGATCGTCATGATCACTACGCTGGCGGCCTTTGCCGTCATCCCCTTTGCCCCGGGCATTGCCGTGGCCAACCTCAATATCGGCCTGCTGTTCTTCCTGGCCATGTCTTCGCTCAGTGTCTACAGCGTGGTGCTGGGCGGCTGGGCCTCCCAGAGCAAATACGCGCTGCTGGGCTCCCTGCGCGCCACGGCCCAGCTGTTGAGCTACGAAGTCTTCATGGGGCTGTCGTTGATGGGGGTGGTGATGCTGGCCGGCTCCTTCAATCTGAACTCCATCGTGGAGGCGCAGAGAGGGTTGTGGTTTTGCATCCCCCAGTTTCCGGCCCTGGTGATATTTCTGATCGCCGGCCTGGCCGAGACCCATCGGCTGCCCTTCGATATCCCGGAAGCCGAAAGCGAACTGGTGGCCGGCTATCACACCGAATACTCCGGCATGAAGTTCGGCCTGTTTTTCGTGGGGGAATACCTGGGCATCACCCTGGTTTCGGCCATGATCGTGGTCTTGTTTTTCGGCGGCTGGCTCGGTCCGGTGCTGCCGCCGATCGTCTGGTTCCTAGTCAAAACCGTCGTGTTTATCTGCGGCTTCATTATGTTTCGGGCCGCTTTGCCGCGGCCGCGCTACGACCAGCTCATGGGGTACGCCTGGAAGGTGCTGCTGCCGCTGTCCCTGTTGAATCTGGTGGTGGTCGCGGGGGTGCTGCTGGCCCGCGGCTAAAGCCGAAATCTTGGGGTTCAAGGAGTCAACGGTTCGAGGAGTCAAGTGAAAAAGACCATTCAAACATTCCCTTGAATCCTTGGCCCCTGGAATCCTGGAACCCTTGTGGCAACATCAATCATCAAACTGAAGTATTTGCCTGAAGGCGAAGATTTGTTTTCCATTCCCCGAGGGGGCCAATAAGTGTGGGAGAGTGACTGTTGCTGAGCATCTTGAGAACAATGTGGGCCGTTTTTCTGCACATGTTTCACCGCCGGGAGACCGTCCAATATCCCGAGCAGGAAATCTACCTGCCCCCGCGCTTCCGGGGACGGATTATCCTGTCGCGGGATCCCGACGGTGAGGAACGGTGCGTGGCCTGTTATCTCTGCGCGGCGGCCTGTCCGGTGGACTGTATTGCGCTGCAGGCCACCCAGGACGAACACGGCCGGCGGTATCCGGCGTTTTTTCGGATCAATTTTTCGCGCTGCATCCTGTGCGGCTTCTGCGAGGAAGCCTGCCCCACGTATGCGATTCAGCTGACGCCGGATTTCGAATATGCCGAGTACGACCGTCAAAACATGGTCTACGAGAAAGAAGACCTCTTGATCAGCGGCCCCGGGAAATATCCCGACTACAACTTCTATCGCGTGGCCGGTCTGGCCATCGGCGGCAAAGACAAAGGCCAGGCGGAAAACGAAACCCCTCCGGTGGATGTCCGCAGCCTGCTGCCCTGACCGGAAGGGAGTCTGCCAAGGAAAACCGATGAATGCAGTGTTTTACATAGCGGCCGCAGTGGCCGTGATCTCGACGATTCTGGTGATCAGCCGGCTCAATCCGGTTCACGCCCTGCTCTACCTGATCGTGTCGCTGATGGCGGTCGCCATGATTTTCTACCTGCTCGGCGCCCCTTTTGCCGCGGCACTGGAGGTGATCATCTACGCCGGCGCCATCATGGTGCTCTTCGTCTTCGTCGTTATGATGCTCAATCTGGGCCCCCAGACCGTGGCGCAGGAACGCGACTGGCTCACGCCGGACATGTGGTGGGGCCCCAGTCTGCTGGCGGCAGTGTTGCTCGCCGCGCTGGTTTATGTTCTGGGGTCAGGCGGAGAGGTTTCGGTGGGCAGCCGAGCAGTCGACGCCAAAGCAGTGGGAAGGGCACTTTTCGGCCCTTATTTGCTGGGAGTGGAACTGGCATCGCTTTTGCTTCTGGCCGGCCTGGTGGGGGCGTATCACCTGGGCCGCCGGTCCCCGGACCCACAGCAACGAAGGGGGGAAGAATAGATGGCCACGGTGCCGTTAAACGGTGTGATGATACTGGCGGGTATATTGTTCCTTCTGGGACTGGTCGGGGTGCTCGTGCGCCGCAACATCATCTTCATGCTGCTGTCGGTCGAGATCATGTTGAATGCCGCCGGACTGGCGTTCGTGGCAGCCGGGTCCAGATGGGGTCAAGCTGACGGCCAGGTCATGTTCGTGTTCACCCTTTCGATGGCCGCCGCGGAAGTCTCGGTCGGTCTGGCCCTGGTGCTTCAGCTCTACAACCGCCTGAAAACCCTGGACACGGACGCGGCCGCGAGAATGCGAGGGTAATATGCTGGATTATCTATGGCTGATTCCGGCCCTGCCTCTGGGTGGATTTCTGGTGCTGGCGCTGCTCGGTGCTCGGCTGCCGCGCGGGCTGACAGCCGTCGTCGGCGCCGGTTCCGTAGGCCTGGCGGCCGTGACGGCTTCGCTGGCGGCCTACGATTTTTGGGTCGGCGAGCCGCCAGGCCACGCCTACACGCTGACGCTCTGGGTGTGGCTGAACACGGCCGGTTTCAGTCCGGCGATTGCATTTTACCTCGACGCCCTGTCATTGGTGATGATGC
>JBJYWZ010000716.1:0-1953 GCA_046259725.1 Promineifilaceae bacterium (SeqCode)
GTGCCAACAGCAGACATGTGGCCGTGCCGGATAAACGGAACGAGCTCAGGAAATCAGGTGGGAAAGCCAAAGTAGCGGTCGCATACCGGATGCCGCTGCTACTTTTTCATCGCCTTCATAACAGCACCTACCATTCCGTTAAGTAACGCTCCGCCGCCTGCGCCCCCATAGCAAAGCCGACAAGTCTAAAGGACAATTCCCCTCGATGCTGGGCCGAGCGCTTACCGGCACAGCCTTTTGATGCGGGCCTCATCGACTCCGGCGACCACGCTGCGGCCTATCACCGTCCGGGGAACCGCGGCATCGCCAAACCGCTTGATCATTTCAGCTTGGACGCTGGGCGTCGTCGCATCGCGAATTGTGTAACGGATGTCGTTGCGCTGAAGGATGGCGCGCACCTGCCGGCAATAAGGGCACCAAGAAGCATTGTAGAGGATCACCTGCTTGCTGCACTTCGCATGTACCGGGATGGCCACGATCAGCAATATCGCCAGCGCCGAAAGGCTGAGAAAAAATCGCCTCAGGAGTTTGGTGCTTCGCATCTGATCCTATTTGAAACAGGCGGTCGTCGAGACTTGTCGAGCCAGGCATCCAGTGAAGCGCCTATAGCTACAATGATATCCTGAAACGCATGCGGAAGGACCCCGCATGGCGAAAGCCTCTCGAAACTGTGATCGCTTTTGTGTGACCTCCGTCACACAGCTATTCAGGTTCGATATAGTATCAAGGACCTTCTGGGAGCTGGAGTTCCCAGTCTGAGATTCGCCAAAAAAAATCGGAGTACTGATTATGAAAGCGACCTATCTCATTTCCGCCATCGCTGGCGCAGCCCTGCTTTCCACCGCCGCGATCGCGGCCACGGGCGCCTATGACAATATGTGCGCAATGGGCCTTGCCATGGGCAAGCAAATCGAGACTGACTGTTCCATTAGCGGCGAGGTCGGTGGCAAGACCTATTGCTTTGGCAGCCAGGAAGCCAAAGATACCTTCATGAAAAATCCAGACGAGAACCTGGCCAAGGCAAACAAGTATTATAAGAGTCTTTAACGTGCCGCTCTGAGGACAACGAATGCCCGAATGGGGTCTGCTCGATCAGGAGCGGACCCCATTTTATTATTGTTTCTCCGGACACGGGTTTTGCTTGCACAGCCGCTTATCAGCGAAATGGTACAACGTGGAATGCTTTGCCTTCGCTAAAGCAGATGCTCGTATACCCAAATGGTTCTGTTTTGGGTCATAAACGACCCTTGTGATGCGGGCAGAGCACGTCCGGTTTGCACTTATAACCGGCCGTGCGGCGCCTCGCGATTTCAGGTGGCTCGTGAGCTCTAGCTGGCATGTGGCCCACGCATCGAACCGATTGCGGCCCGGATGCGCCGCCAATCCTCGGCTTGCTTCTCGTCACCCTGCTTCTCGAATTCGGCTGCCTTTCGCGCTGCTTCGGCCTCGGCCATTTCGCCATGCGTGCCCAAGAAGCGGCGAGCGTAATCATGGATTTCGTTCATATTCATGGGAACTCCTCCACTCCGCTAGTCGTCTCTATTGCGCTCGTCCAGTGTGCACAGCCACTTGATCGGCATCAACCATCTTTCACCCAGCGGGGCGTCGCGGGAACCGCAATGCCCCTATGTCGGCTTTGGGTTATGAACTGCCAGAGAACCCAGATCACTAAGGCCGATCTAGTCCGATAGCGGACGTCGCAGGCCATGCTCTGAACTCCTACAGCAGGAGGTTCATCATGGAGACGATACATTTTTTTCCAAGTTACAGACCGGCTCACAATGAGCCGTGGAACAAGGGAAAGCTGAGCGGAAGCAAGCCACCGCTGCTGCCAAAGCATGTCTGGGCGATCCGAACGCGACTGCAAATGCTGGGCAAGAAGCGGGATCTAGCGCTCTTTAATCTGGCGATCGATAGCAAACTACGCGGGTGCGATCTTGTTCGACTTCGGGT
>JBJYWZ010000717.1:0-1643 GCA_046259725.1 Promineifilaceae bacterium (SeqCode)
GCCACGGCCATGATGGAGATTTTGCTCCACATGTCGGTGGTCCAGCGGCGATTTTCGGCCGCCAGCAAAAAGATGCCGGCCACGTAGCCGACAATGATGCCGGTCAAAATGGCTAAACCCAGTTCCAGCAGGGCTTCTTCAAACCACTGGCCGAGCAGGATATTTTCCTCGGCCAGCGTCAGGCTGAGGAAAAGGATGACGAATGGAGAGGCAATGCCGTCGTTCAGGCCGCTTTCAATGTTGAGCGCTCGGCGGATGCGCACCGGCATGCGCGGGTTGGAGTAGATGGGCAGACCAAGCGCCGCGTCGGTGGGGGCCAGTATGGCGGCGACCAGCAGGCCATAACCCAGGGGAAGTTCAGGGTAGAGCAGCCAGCCAATGACGGCGCCGAGGAGAATAATCAAGGGTAAGGCGATGCCCAGCAGCCGGCCCGGTAGATTGGCGTCGTCGCTGACCTGGCGCAGGCTGAGGCCGGAGGCGTCGGTAAATAGAATGAGGGCCAGCGTCAGTTCGGCCAGGAACTGGACGGATTCCGTATCGGGCTGGATTGTGATAGCAGCCGTTATGGTAGGGCCGATGATGATTCCGGCCAGTACAAAGACCATGGGCATGCTGATATACCAGCGGCCGAACAGGCGCGCCAGCCCCGTCACCAGGGCTGCCAGGAGCAGGAGGGCTGCAAAGAGAAGTTCCGGTGCGTCGAGCATAGTCGCGTATTGTACAGGGAGATAGAGGTATCGTGTAGAGATAAAGGTAGATTGGGCTGAACTTGGGCATCCTTGAGGTTGACAGCCGGGACATGAGCGGAGAGAATGTGAGCTGTTGATAACGAACGAAGTTTCAGGTTGACGAGCGATAGGATAAGTGTGATGAGCAGGTATCAAGTGACAGCGGGAGAGTTGGTCTATTTACTGAACGCGGCCGGGGCGGAACGGCCGTTTATGATGGAGGCTGGTGAATTTGCGGCGGGGGGCGCGAAGCCTGCCGCGCCGCAGGCGGATGGCAAGACGCTGGCAGCGCTGGCGCAGGCCCTGGCCACGCCGCAGATCGTGGTGCGCGTTTGGCGGCGGGATGGGCGAGACGAACCGGTCACCAGGTGGTTCTATTGGAGCGCAGATTCGGCCGTGGGTTTCCGGCAAACGGATGGCGGTTCCTTCGAACTATCCGAGATTGCCGGTAAAGAGGCGGTGCTCAGTGCCATAGGGGATCTGCTGGCGGTGCGCCCGGTTCCGGCAGACCTTGACTTTTATGCCGTCGTGCAGCGCGAGGATTTTCTGGCCGTGCGCGATTTGGCCGATGTCTGGGATCAGGTACCGGCACTGGACATCATTCAGGCGGATGGGCTTGACAAGGTGACGGCCGAGGAGCTGTTTGACGTGGCAGCGGAGCCGGAATGGCGGGCGCAGGTGAACTTCAGCGGCATCCGTGATGATGGCAAGCTCGTCGAACGTGTTGCCCGCGTGGCCCAGGGCGCCAATTCAGCCTGGATGGCGGTGCCGGTGGACGAAGAAATCCGCCAGATTCGTGTAGAGACGGTGCAGGCGGGAGAAGTTGCGGCGCTGCTGCAGCGTTATTGGGATGAAGTGAGGGGATAGAAACGGGCGGGGGGCAAGATGCAGGAAGCAGGATGTTTGTAAGTTGAG
>JBJYWZ010000718.1:0-1988 GCA_046259725.1 Promineifilaceae bacterium (SeqCode)
GTTTGCGAAACAATCTGATCCATTGCTCGTGGCCGCAATGCTTCATTGATTGCCACCAGCAGCGGGTTACCGAAGCGGGCCATGCTGCCGGCAATGACGATCTGCTCGATATTCAACGCTCCGACCAGATGGGCAATGGCAATCCCCAGTTGGTGTCCGGCATCAGTTATCAAGCGACACATTTCTGCGTCTCCGGATTGAACTGCGCTCAGGACTGTGGCTGTGGTGATTTCGGCAGGAGATTCGACCAGGTTATTGATCGCCGCCTGCGGGTTATTCGTGGCTATTTGCCGCGCGAGACTTACGACAGAGCGGGTACTGGCCACCGTTTCCAGGCAGCCGAAATGGCCGCAGCGGCATTGAGCGCCGTTCTCCACGGCGCGCACGTGGCCGATTTCACCCGCAGCGGAATTATCACCGTACAGCAATCGGCCGTTGAGCACAATGCCTGACCCGATACCACGACCAACCTTTACTACGATTAGATTCGACAAGCCCCGCTGCCGCCCAAATGTAAATTGTCCCAGCGCGGCGCAGTGGCTGTCATTGCCGACGTGAATCGGGACGTTGAATCGCGCGCGAAGCAGATCGCCCAGCGGCAGATTCTGCCAATCCAGGTTGACGGACTGGCGCACAATGCCGTCTTTCGCATTTACCAGTCCCGGAGTACCGACGCCGATGCCCAATATGGTCCCGTCAACCTTCTTTATCAGCGAAGCAATCAGGTCGTAGACAAGATCTAATGCCTCCGCTCCGTTGTGGTCGTCAACGAGAATGGTCGTGCGCTCGAGAATATCTCCGCGCAGATCGATCAGACCGCCGCGAAACTCGCTGTCGGCCAGATCGATGCCAATCATGTATCTCGCCCGGGCGGGCAGTGAAAGGAGTACCGGAGGTTTGCCACCTTCGGAAGGACCGCGGCCGGTTTCTTTGACCAGGCCCTCTTCGATCAGTTCGGCGACTATATGGGAAACGGTTGTACGGGTGAGGCCGGTTGCACGGGCGATGTCGGCGCGACTGATTTCGCCTTCCTGGTAAATTATCTTCAGAATAAGGCGTTTGTTGTGGGAGCGCGTTTGTTCTCTTGTTGCTTTTTGCATCGCCAGCCGCGAAGTTAGTACACTAAACTAACAAAGTATAGTTTACCGGAGGGTTTCATCGTTGTCAATGATTCTGGACCTAATGTCTTCTGCTAGTTGCAAATGTCCTACGAATCGCAGGCAGCATCCTGCACGCAGCCCGTTGAACCGGATCCGCAGCGATAATTCAGTTGCATGCCCAGATACGGTGAGGGATCGAGCGTGTTGTTGAATTCCAGCTCATTGCTGTAACGGCCGTTTCCGTCATCTTTCACAATTGAGAAATGGAGATGGACCCAGATATCGCGCAGCGAGCGGCCGTTATAATCCCCTGTGTACCCCAGGAATGTACCCTGTTTGACGAAAAATTCGCTCGTCCCAGGGGGGAAATCATCGGCAATATAGTCATTTCCCTCTCGATCCGCCATATGCGTATGGTACAGCCAGATCTGGGTTCCAGCATCGAGAGGATCGTCGGGAACGCGAATGATCAGGCTGCTTTTCCAAGCTGCTTCGCGGGTTAGGTATCCGTCATACGCTGCATAAACCGGCGTAATGCCGGGTTCTGAATTACTGAAAATGTCGATGCCCTGATGTGGGTTTGCGGCCGAATAAGGGCCTCCGGGATCGGCATACAACAGGCCGATATAGCCGTCGGCGGGCAAAACGAAGGGTGCGCCGGGGCAGGCGTCCCGCTGAAAGGTTGCCAATGATGCTCGCTCTGATCGACCTCCCCTCCACCAGCGTATAAAGTCCTGGTTGCGTGGATCATTGTACGTGCTGTACAGCCAGAAGAGAAGAACAGAGACAAAGGCGAGCACAAGAGCCAATGTTAGGAAGCAAGATCTGCGCATCGCGCAATAGTATAGACAGACGGCTGACCGGCGCAAGGAAACGGCCGAATTCCTC
>JBJYWZ010000719.1:0-1970 GCA_046259725.1 Promineifilaceae bacterium (SeqCode)
ATCTCATTGGAGAGACCGTTCGACTCCATGCGGCTGGCCACGTTGACCGCGTCTCCCCACAGGTCATAAATGAACTTCTGCTGCCCGATCACGCCGGCCACCACCGGCCCGGTATTGATGCCCACGCGAATGCGCATCGCCTCGCCGGTCCATGACCTGTGCCGCTCCATCGCCGCCACCATATCCAGGGCAAACGCGGCCACCACCTGGCAGTGATCCGGCTGCGCTTCCGGCAGGCCGCCGGCCACCATGTAAGCGTCGCCAATCGTCTTGATCTTCTCCAGCCCGTGACGGATCGCAAGCCGGTCGAAGTCGGAGAAAATTTCATTCAGCTTCCTGACCACGTCCGCCGGATCGGCGCCGGAGGACATGGTTGTAAAGTCCACGATATCGGCGAAAAGCACCGTGGCCTCGCTGAAACCGTCGGCGATGATCCCCGGGTTTTCCTTCAGCCGCCCGGCAATCGTGCCCGGCAGGATATTCAGCAGCAGGTCGTCGGCGCGCGAGCGGTAGCGCTCCACCTGATCGAAGAGGTACAGGGCAGCCCCGGTCAGCAGTGCACCCATGATGATCAGCGTGATCGTCGAGTCCGTGGCCACGAACTGCGGATCGAGATCCGGCAGGCGGCTGCGCACGGAACTCTCCAGCATTCCCGCGATCATGACCATCAGGATGAACAGCCCCAGAAGCACCAGCACCAGGCGCCGCTCGACAAAAAGCACGGCAAATACCAGGATCGCCACGCCCCACTGGATGATTTGCAGGCCGGATGTGTATCCGCCGGCCAGCAGATGGGCGGAGCCATTGCCCACGTACGAGCTCAGCAGCATGAAAAACGCCAGCGGAACGTACACCTGCGGCGCGGCCAGCAGCACGATCAACCCGATCAGCGACACGGCCGTCAGTCCGCCATAAACTGCGGCGACATCGGCCAGGCCGGCGCCATAATAGCGCAGCCCATTGGCCCCCGTACTGATCGCCGCCACAATCAGGACGATCACGGCCAGGCTCTTCTGCGCCCGCCGCGTGTCGCTGTCCCCCGGCAGCGCCACGCGCTGCTGGATAAGCTGGAATATGCCCATAAAATCACCTCCGTCAGAGCGGTCCATTGTAGCACGCGAGGCGGTTCGCCGTAACGGCCGATTGCCGGCAGGTCCGTAGGGACGGCTTCAGCCGTTTCGCCAGCGACGCCTTATCTCAAGATCGTCTCCCGCGTCCGGCGGTCGATGTAAGATCGCAAAATGGACTGCCAATCTTTGTAAATCATCTGGCAGCCCCAGGCTCCACACGTCTCACTCCAGGCTGCTGCAACTCCTCGCTTCCACCCACGTATTGTTAAATGAATCGAGAAATTGGCACTCGATTACAAAGGAACATCATGGACTACGGAAAATCATTCAGCTATACATTCAAAGACGAAAAATGGATCAGCAAATTCCTGGTCGGCGTGGTCGTCTCTCTCATCCCCATCGTCAACCTGGCGGCTGTCGGCTACATCGTGGAGCTGGTCAGGAATGTGCGCGACGGCTTGAAGACGCCGCTGCCCGAATGGGATGACTTCGGCGGATTCTTTATCAGCGGCCTGAAATTCTTCCTGGGCACGCTTGCCTATGCCCTGCCTGCCATCCTCGTTTCGCTCTTCGCCATCCCCTTCTCAATCATCGGCGGCGATCAGCCCGGAGCGTTTATCCAGCTGGCCATCATCGGGGCTACTATGGTCAGCATGCTCCTCGGGGTGCTCGTGACCGTCCTGCTGCCGGTACTGCTTGTGCAGTTCGCCAAAAGGGAACAGATCAGCGATATGTTTGCTTTCTCGGAGATGTGGGACATGATCCGCAGTGATTTCGTCACCTATATCGTCATCCTGATCTTCCTCTTCTTCGCCACGAGCATCGTCGCCGGAGCGGGCATCATTGCCTGCTTCATCGGCGTCTTCTTCACCTCCTGGTACGCCTACCTGATCAGCGGGC
>JBJYWZ010000720.1:0-11433 GCA_046259725.1 Promineifilaceae bacterium (SeqCode)
TGCAAACTACTAATTGGGCCAGGCTGAAGAATCGTTTTGGATGGTCGTCAGAACGAGTGTGGCTGAAGCGCGACGGCGCGCTGGCAGCAGGTGCCCAGATACTTTATCGTTCCGCCTTACTGGGGATTTTCAAAGTCGGTTATATAGCGCATGGTCCGCTGGTAGATTGGAACGACGACGAACAGATCGCTGTCTTAATGGGCCAGATTGACGAGTCCGCCTATAAGAATGGCGCGGGCATCATCAAAATGGAGCCGCTTTTGTGGCAGAATGAGATTTCGGCCGATCGCTGGCGCGATATTTGTGAAGAAAACGACCTGCTGATGACCGCGGACACGATCCAACCGCCGCGCACAATTATTGTCGATATATCACCCGCTGAAGAGGAAATCCTGGCGGCGATGAAGTCGAAAACGCGCTACAACATACGTCTTTCGGCGCGCAAGGATGTGGTCGTGCGCCAAGGGACAGGCGAGGATTTAAATGCCTTCGCCGATCTGATGCAAACCACCGGGCAGCGCGACGGTTTCGGCACACATGAGCCGGAATATTACGCGACGATGTTCAGCTTCTTCGCTCCAGATAACGCGGTGTTGTTGATTGCCGAATTTGAGGAGAAGCCGCTGGCGGCGGCGATGATCACGGCCCTGGGAGACACGGCCGTTTACCTCTATGGCGCCTCGAGCAACGAGGAACGCAACCGCATGCCGGCCTATGCCGTGCAGTGGGCAGCCATGCAGTGGGCTAAAGAACGGGGCTGCACGCGCTACGACCTTTGGGGCGTACCAGACGCTTCAGAGGAGAAACTGGAAGAACAATTCACGGAGCGCAGTGACGGTTTGTGGGGTGTCTACCGCGCCAAGCGAGGCTATGGCGGCCAGGTACAGCGCACGGTGGGCGTCGTCGACCGCGTTTACAATAACCGCCTATACAAACTCTACAACTGGTACCGCGGACGCCAAAAGCGGGGCGAGCAGCCAGGAGCCTGAAGCAAATAAGCTGCATGAATCAACCCGAACCAGTTTACCGCGCCTCGACATTCAAGAGGGAAGAATCGCAAGTCGCCTGGAGCCAGGCGCTGGCGAGCCTGCCCGACGCGAACGCCCTGCAGAGCTGGGTCTGGGGCGATTTTAAGTCCCGCTGGGGCTGGTCGGCGCAGCGGTTGACGCTGACCATCGCCCAGAGCAGTTGGGAGCCGCTGGCGGCCGCGCAGGTATTGAAGAGGCGCATACCGGGCCTGCCCTACTCTATACTCTACGTACCCAAAGGGCCTGTGCTTAACTATAATGATCGCGAACTGCGGCTGCAGACGCTGGCCGAATTGGAAAAAGTGGCAAAGCGTGAAAAGGCGATCTTGATCAAGATCGATCCGGAAGTTGTGCGCTACTGGGGCGTTGAACAAGAGAGAAAATCCCCGATTGGCGCTCGTTTTGCGGAAGAGCTGCAGCAGCGCGGCTGGGTCCATTCGACCGAACAGATCCAGTTTCCCAATACGGTCCTGCTCGATTTGACACGATCCGAGGAGGACCTCCTGGGCTCGATGAAATCAAAGACGCGCTACAATATCCGCCTCGCGGAGCGCAAAGATATTAAAGTACGCCAGGGCACAATGGACGATCTGCCTGCGCTGGCGGCGATGTATGAGGAAACGGCCGCGCGTGACGGCTTTACAATACGGCCGTTGGCGTATTATCTCGACGCCTGGCGATCGTTTGTAGAAGCAGACATGGGCATGCCGCTGCTGGCCGAGTACGAGGGCGATCCCGTGGCTGCTATATTCCTGGTACGCTACGGCGACCGCGTGACCTACATGTACGGCGCGTCGACGCAGCACGAACGTAATCGCATGCCTAACTATCTGCTGCAGTGGGAGGCGATCCGCTGGGCGAAGGCAGAGGGCTGCACGACCTATGATTTCTGGGGAGCGCCAACGGAATTTGTGGAGGATGATCCCTTGTGGGGCGTGTGGCGATTTAAAGACGGCTTCCGCGGCGATGTCGTCTGGCACATCGGCGCCTGGGACTACCCGGCACGGCCGTTTTGGTACAATGTCTATGCACGGTTGCTGCCGCGCTATGTGGCGTTCCTGCGATCGCGAAATCAGGCCTCGAATGAAGGTCCGTAATTCAACCGGACCAATCTCCCAGTCACAAGGCGGTGCAGTGCGCGGTAATTTTGAAGGAGTTTTATAGCTATGAGCAGAACGATTGTTGTCCTTGAAGGAGACCAGACCGGGCAGGAGCTTTTAGAAGAATCTCTGCGGGTGCTCGAGGAAAGTGTCATCGGCTACCCGCTTGAATTTCTGCGCTTCGATCTCAGCCTGGAAAACCGGCGGCGGACACAGAATGAAATCGTTTACGAAGCGGGGCGCGCGCTGCGCCAGTACCAGGTCGGCCTGAAGGCGGCGACTATTACGCCGGAAGAGGCGGGCGACGTAGGCAGCCCCAATCGCATCTTACGCGAAGAGATGGATGCGGAAATCATCCTGCGCACGGGCCGGCGCATTCCCGGCGTGCGGCCCGCAGGCGGTGTTTATTCGCCGATCAGCATCGTGCGCATGGCCCGCGGCGGCGCCTACGGAGCGAAAGAGTGGCGCGAAGGGGACCCTGGGAGCCACGATGAAGTTACCTACCGCACGGAGCGAATTTCGCGCCGGTTGTGCCATGATGTGGCCGAATTCGCCTTCCAGCAGGCCCGGCGCACCCATGCCAAGGTGTTCGGCGGACCGAAGTTCACGGTCAGTCCCGTTTACGAAGGCATGTTGAAGGAAGAAATGGACAAGGCCGCTGCGCGCTACCCCGACGTGCGCTATGAGCCGCAGCTCATCGACGCGACCTTTGCGCTGCTGCTTACCTCGGCCGGTGATGCCATGGTCATCCCTTCTCTTAACCGGGACGGCGACCTGCTCTCTGACATGGTGCTGCAAATGTTTGGATCGATCGCCGGCTCGGAATCCATGGTGATATCGGTCGACGACGAGGGCGAGCGCGTCGACTGCGTCATGGCCGAAGCGCCGCACGGCACGGCCCCAGCCCTTGAAGGGCGCAACGTGGCCAATCCCATGGGCATGATCCTCGCCGCGGCGGGTCTGCTGTCGTTCATGAAAGAAGAGGAACTGAAGCTGGCCAGCCGTGCCATTTACGAGGCGACCCTGGAAGCGGTGAACGACGGCATTCGCACCTCAGATCTTGGTGGGGCGGCGCACACGGACGAGTTTACCAACGAAATTATCCGCCGGGTGCGATCAAAATTGGAAATATGGGCCACGCTGGCATGAGAGCCGGGAAACTGATAGGCGGCAATTGGAGCAAACCTGATGGAATTAGAACTTGTAAGCATCGAAAAGCCGGAAACAATCAACTTCATCCTGGGACAATCCCATTTTATTAAAACGGTGGAGGATGTTCATGAGGCGCTGGTAACGGCCGTGCCAGGCATCAGATTCGGCCTGGCCTTCTGCGAGGCGTCCGGCCTGTGCCTGATTCGCTTCAGCGGCACCGATAGTGAGCTGATCACCCTGGCGCAGCAAAATGCACGGGCCATTGGCGCCGGTCACAGCTTCATCATCTTCCTGGGCGAGGGTTTCTTCCCGATCAATGTGCTCAAGGCGGTGCAGGCAGTGCCGGAAGTGGTCACCATTTTTTGCGCAACTGCGAACCCGACGCAGATTGTTGTCGCCGAAAGCGAGCAAGGTCGCGGCATTTTGGGCGTCATCGACGGGTTTGCGCCCAGGGGCATCGAGGATGAAGAGGGGATCGCCTGGCGCAAGGGCTTCTTACGGCAGATTGGATATAAGGCGTAAGGCTGCGCCGCTTGACAGTTCGCAACCTGAAGGCCGCGCTACAGAGCAGACGGCCGTATCGTCACGAGCGTAATTTCCGGGGGAGCCAGAAAGCGCACGCGTGGTGCGCTCAATCCCTCCAGCCCAACGCCGGTGCTGACGTATAGATCGGTTTTCCCACTGCGGTAGTGGCCCATCACATACTTACGGCCGAGATGGGAACTGGTGAGCAGAGGCCCGATCACGGGCAAACGCACCTGCCCGCCGTGGGTGTGCCCGCATAAAAAGAGATCAATGTCCAGTTCGGCCGCCCCGGGCATCAATTCCGGCGAGTGATAGAGCAGCAATTTGGGCGCGGACGGGGGCGCTGATTTGACCAGCGTTTGCAGGCGCAGCGCGTCAAGGTCAACATCGTGCGTGCAGTCAAGACCGAGCAGGGTCAGGCGACGGCCGTCGGGCCAGCAGACCTCATACCATTCATCACGCAAGAGAGTCAACGGTAGATCGACAAACAGGGGCGCGATTGCTTCACACAAATCCACCGTCGGTGTACCCAGCACCGCATAGACGCCTTGTGGCGAAGCCAATTGGGATAGAAATTCGCCGGCCTGCCGGTACGCTTCAGGATCACGATTGAAACTGAGATTGAGATAGTCGCCCGTAATCAGGATGAGATCGGGCTGCGTTTGGTCCAGGTAGGCGAGAACATCATCCTCACGGCGCGAGAGGCGCTCAATATGCAGATCCGAGATGTGCAGGAGGCGTATGGGCTCCGCACCCAGCGGCAGGTGCTCACTGAAGATATCCAGCTTCGTCAGGCGCAGCCTTGCAGGTTCAACATGCGCGCCATAGAACAGGAGCCCTGCTGCCGCCAACTGAACAGCGATTAATAAAACCCAGGCCCAATTCATGGGCAGCCAGATGGCCAGAAATCCCACAGCCGCAGCAGCCGCGGTTCGCGGCAGCGCCAGGGCAAGAAACTGCGCCTTCCAGGAACAGAAGGATATTCGCCGCAGCGGGAGCAAGGAGAGAATGACGATATCGCCGAGAAAGAACAGGCCCAGGACTGCAGCGGCGGTAACGGCCGTTTGCCAGCTCTGCTGCGGGAAGTACCAGATCACTCCCCCGGCCAGGCACAGGAACAGCGCCAATAAGACCGCCTGCCAGGCCGGCCAATAGGCGGGTTTATTTAGCGCCGACATCACCTTGTGAAGCCGTCCCCTGGCCAGGCGATCTCGCGGCTCTGAATGAATAAAGGTCTCTTCGATCATGCTGATTTAGCGGCTCACTATTCGCGCCAGAAAGTCGGTACAAGTATGACCCGATCCAGGGTATTGAACAAACGAGTTATCAGTTTTGGTAGTTTGATAAAAAAAACTTCACACATTCGTAACTGCAACAGGGATGCCGCCAGGATGGCGGCGCTACAAGAGCCAACTTTGAATGTGTTCAGTTATTTTTTGCCGATTACTTTCAGCTATCAGTTTTCAGTAGACGGAGGAGAGTACCTTTGTATTTCTGTGATCTTTATGTCTTCTCATTGGCCTCTGTGTCCTTATTATTGGAATGGCGGTTATAATGGGGAGCCGTGTGACACATCACTTTACGGAGTTTCAGGAAGGCGCATGGTTAAGGCCAAAATGACATTTCCACCTGACTTTCTCTGGGGCACAGCGACTTCTGCGCACCAGGTGGAGGGAAATAACGATAACAACGACTGGTGGCAGTTCGAACAGGGAAAGGGGAACATCGTGGACGGGCACAAATCCGGCCTGGCTTGCGATTGGTGGCAGAATTCGGAACAAGACCTGGATGAGGCGGCGGAGATGGGCACAAACGCCCTGCGCATCTCGCTGGAATGGAGCCGTATCGAACCCCAGCCAGGTCAATACGATCATGCCGCATTGGACCGCTACCGCGAAATCTTGCAGGCGGCGATAGCGCGCGGGATCGAGCCAATGGTCTGCCTCCACCACTTCACGAACCCCCTCTGGCTGGTCGAACAGGGCGACTTCAACAATGACGGTATTGCCGATCAGTTCCAGCGTTACACGGCAACGGCCGTGGATGCTCTGGGCGACTTAGTTCCCAAGTGGCTGACCATCAACGAACCCATGGTCTACGTATTTATGCGCTATCTGGACGGCGTATGGCCCAGGCCCTCCATCGATGGGTTCTCAGGGGCACGGCAGGCGTTTGAGAATCTGCTGCGCTGCCATGCGGCAGCATATCACACCATCAAGGATAAATATCCACAGGCGCTGGTCGGCGTGGCCAAGCAGTTTCGTGTCTTTGAAGCGCCCAGGGACGGCAGTGTATTGGACCGCTGGTGGGCCGGGCGAATCTCCAGTATCTTTAATCACGCCTGGATGAAGGCCATGGAAAGCGGCCGTCTGGGACAACCGTTCGGCCGCGGCGCCATTAAGAACCTGGCGGGCACCTTCGATTACTGCGGCATCAATTATTACACACGCAGCAGCGTCCGTTTCCGGCCAAGGCAAGGCCTTTTCGTGGAAGAATGGGCGGCCGACGCCGTGGTGAGCGACGCCAATTACGGCGAAGTGTATCCCTACGGCCTATACCAGGTCATTCGCATGGCCCTGCCCTATCAAAGGCCGATTTACATTACCGAGAACGGACTTCCCGACAGCGAGGACCGGCTGCGGCCGGCCTTCCTTCTCGACCACCTGCGCCAGATCTGGCAGGCCATCTCATTTTGCTACCCGGTCATGGGCTACTACCACTGGTCATTGATCGACAACTTCGAGTGGGAGCGCGGCTGGACCCAGCGCTTCGGACTGATCGCGATGAACGAGGAAACACAGGAGAGACGCTGGCGGCCAAGCGCACATCTTTACCAGGAGATCTGCCGCAGCTACAGCATCAGCAGCGATATGGCGGTACGCTACGCGCCGCAGATGTTGGATGTCATGTTCCCCGGATCTGCGCCTCCTGTTTCATAGGCGCCAGGCAGTTAAAGCAAAATTAGAACAGTCTGAAACTGCCTGATATCCGGCATCTGTTGCATTGGACAAAATGCCTGACAATTGTCATGTGCTATAATTGGAGTTCCCAAGCTGAATACCACTTGGATTAATGGAGAGAGATTATGTCCGGACATTCCAAATGGTCCACCATTAAACACAAAAAAGCAGCTACGGACGCCAAGCGCGGCAAGATGTTCACGCGTATCGCCAAAGAAATCACCATCGCGGCGCGGTCCGGCGGCGGCGATCCCGAGAGCAACAACGCACTGCGGCTGATAGTGGCCAAGGCCAAAGCGGCCAACATGCCTAAGGATAATATTGAGAAGGCGATCAAGCGCGGCACCGGCGAGCTTGAAGGCGGCGAACTGGTTGAGGCTTTGTACGAGGTTTACGCGCCGCACGGCATCGCCGTTCTGGTCGAGGTAGTCACTGACAACCGCAACCGCGCTATCGCCGAACTGCGCCATTTCGTCAGTAAATATGGCGGCAGCATGGCCGATGCCGGCTCCGTCGCCTGGCAGTTTACCCGTAAGGGCTATATCGGCATCACGCAGGATGTGGACGAAGACGAGCTCTTCCTGATCGCCGCCGATGCGGGCGCGGAAGATATCGACTTTGGCGAAATCACGGAGATCTTCGTCGAAATAGAGGACTTCCAGAATGTGCAGCTGGCGCTCGAAGACGCGGGCATCGAAACCGAAGAAGCCAACGTGATCTATGATCCGAATACGCCTATTGAGCTGTCCCAGAGTGATGCCCTGCAGGTGATGAACCTTATCGAGAAGATCGAAGACCTGGATGACGTACAGAATGTATATTCAAACCTGGACGTCACCGACGAGGCGATCGCGGCCATGGAAGGGGCGTAGTCCCCGTTATGCGTATATTGGGGCTTGACCCCGGCACGGCCACCACCGGCTATGGCGTCATTGATGTCATTGACGGCCATATGCAGGTCGTCACTTACGGCGTGATCACAACCGCCGCCGGCGTCCCCGCTCCGCAGCGACTGCAGGTTATCTACGAAGAGTTGAACGATCTGCTACTGGCTTTTAAACCAAACAGCGCCGGTGTGGAGGAGGTCTTTTTCGGCCGTAATATCACCACGGCGATCAGCGTCGGCCAGGCGCGCGGGGTGCTGCTGTTAGCGCTGGCCAACTCCGGCATATCCATTGGCGAATATTCCCCACCGCGCATCAAAGAAGCGGTGACCGGATATGGCAAGGCGGACAAGGTTCAGGTGCAGCTCATGGTGCGCAATCTGCTGGACCTGGACGAGACGCCACGCCCGGACGATGCGGCGGACGGCCTGGCCGTTGCCATCGCCCACTATAATTATTTTCATTTTGAATCGTTGACGGGGTCGCTGTAGACCTATGAGGGGCCAAACCTCCGAGGTCTGCCAGCCAGAATATCGCAGCACATTTATTGAAGACCTCGGAGGTTTTGTGCATCGATGATCGCCAGTCTCGAAGGAAGTATTTTACAGATCAGGAATGACAGCATCGTCGTCGGCGTTGGCGGCGTCGGGCTGCGTGTCTTTGTGCCGCGCAACGTCCTGGAAAAGCTGCCGGGCCCGGGACGCATGATTTTCCTGCACACGCATCTGATTGTGCGCGAGACGGAACTGGCGCTGTATGGCTTTGACACGGAGGAGGACCTGCTGCTTTTTGATACGCTGCTGGGCGTCAACGGCGTGGGGCCCAAGGTGGCGCTCTCCATCCTGGGCACGTTGAGCCCGGAGCTACTGCGCGGCGCCGTGATGCGCGAGGAAACGGCCGTCTTGCAGCGCGTGCCCGGCATCGGAAAGAAAACGGCCGAGCGCGTGATGTTCCAACTGCGCGACAAGCTGGATTATTCGGCCGAAGCGGCAGGTACGCCGCTGGTCAGCGATATCGACGCCGACGTGATCGACATTCTCACGTCGCTCGGATTCAGCATTATCGAAGCCCAATCCGCCCTGCAAAAAGTACCTCGCGAAATGACAAATATCGACGAACGCGTACAGGCTTCGCTGCAATATCTGGACCAGGGATGATAAGCGAACACAGCGAACAAGAAATCCTCACCTTTCTAGCGAAACATCTGCGCAGCGTCTTCACGCGCGACGTGGAGACCTACGTGGCGACCACCAGCGAAGAGTTATCGCTCTATGAATGGTGGGTCACGCCGCACCGCCAGGACGGCCTGGACTTCCACCGCTTTATGATCGAGCAGGGCTGGAGCGGCACGACGGGCGAATTTCGCTTTGACCTGCTGGAGCCGCGGGTGCAGATTTACGGGGATACGGCCGTGGCCAGCTATACCTTCATGCTCTCACGCGTCGAGGAAGACGGCCGGATCAGCCACCAGACGCACAACGAAAGCCGCGTGCTGGTCAACGAAAATGGGGAGTGGAAAATCGTTCACGTGCACAAGTCGCCCGCCTATAGAGCACCCTATGCGCCAGGCGTAGATCAGGATTAACCCGACCAGCCTCACTCCTGCAGCGCGCAATCGACTGCCTCTTCCAGCTTCATCACCTCGCCCTCCTTCCAGGCTGCCAGGAACTCGGCGTCTCCCAGGTTCTTTCGGGTTTCGACCATGTATTTTGCGCGCTCCGGCAAATCTGCCGGATGTTCGCCTGCGCCCATCTCGGCAAACAAGGCTTGAGCTGCTCCTAATAGTTGGGCGGCCTTTTCCGGCTGCCCCAATCTGGTAAATGGGCCGGCAAGCGCTCCAAGTGCAGAGATGATTCCCTGGCGCACCTCAATATCCAGCCAGCCGTTCAGGGCCGCGAGGCCCAGTTCTTTCGCGCGCTCGTAATTCCCTTCGTCATAAGCCAGATAGACAAGGTTGCTTCTAATCATCTGTATACGGAGTACCTCACCGGTCTCCTGGCTAAGCTCGAGCGATTTCTGGTATTCCCGGCTCGCTGCTGCTGCATCACCGGCCACGCGGGCAATTTCACCGCGGGCATTATGTGCCTCGGCCAGACCAGGCTTATCATCCAGCGCCCGGAAAATGGCCTGCGCTTCCTGGCAAGTCTTCATCGCCTCAACATAATCGCCAACGATGAGCATATCAAAAACACCGAGCGCTAACATAACATATGCCATACTCTGCCGGTCACCAGACTCCTGTGCAAGTTCAAACGCCCTCTCTGCCAGCTCCCTGGTCAGAACAGGGTCCTCCTTAACAAAGGTCAGTCGCGTTGCCGCCAGGTAAAGGCGAGCCTGGCGATCTTTGGAAAGCGATTCTATTTCAGGTAACAGACGATTGATCCAGCGATTTCCTTCAACAACATGCTCTTTGAAGCGCAAAAAATAGTCAAGCGCAGAAACCAGCCTGGCCGCGTCGTCAAAATGCTCGTTATCGAGTGCCCATTGGAAGGCTGTCTGCAGGTTGCCCCATTCGACCTCAGTCTGTTGGAGGAGACGTATCTGGCCGTGAAGCCGATAACCGGGTTCCATTTCCTCGGCCAGCGAACGAAAATAGCGCAGATGCCTCTCTCGCATCTCTCTTTCTTCTCCACCCGCAGCCAGTCGCTCGCCAGCGTATTCGTGAATTGTCTCCAACATAAGGAGACGGGGCTCACCGCCAGGACCTTCTTTCTGGAAAAGTAGATTCTTGGTGAGGAGGGAATCCAATCCATCCAACACCTCACCCTGCAGGCCCGGACCACATACGGCTTCAGCTGCACTCACTGTCCGCCCGCCGCGGAACACGGCCAGCCGTCCAAAAAGGCGCTGCTCAGCATCGTCCAGGAGATTGAAGCTCCAGTCAATTGTGGCGCGCAGGGTGCGCTGGTGGTCGGGCAGATCTCTTGGACCGCTGCTCAGCAGCGCAAACCTGTCTTGCAGCCTTTCCAAGATCCGCTCAGGGCTGAAAAGCCTGATCCTCGCTGCAGCGAGCTCGATGGCCAGCGGCAGGCCATCGAGATGGCGGCAAATTTCCGCCACCTGGGGCGCATTTTGATCCGTCAGGCGAAAATCTGGAGAAATATCTTGCGCACGCAGCGTGAACAATGCTATCGATTCGTAATTTGATAGTTCGGCCAGTGTGGCTTTTTGCTGCGCACCGGGGATGGGCAGCGGGTGCACAGCATATTCGCGCTCGCCTCGAATACGCAGCGCCTCGCGGCTTGTGACTAAAGCTGTCAAATGAGGGGCGGCTTCCAGGAGATCGGCTAGCATCGGGGCTGCTTGCATCAGATGCTCAAAGTTATCCAGAACCAGCAGCATTCTCTTGTTGCGCAGATAGCGCTGTAAAAGAGCGGCAAGCGAGATATCTGGCTGCTCAGCGATACCCAACGCGGAGGCGACCGCATTCGGAACCTGCGCGGGATCCGCCGCAGCAGCGAGACCAACAAAGAATGTACCGTCAGGAAATTGGGGCAGCAGCTCATGGGCTACTTGCATTGACAAACGCGTTTTACCCGTACCTCCAGGACCGGTAAGCGTCACAAGGCGAAGAGGCGTTCTTCCGTCTTTTTCAGAGGGAGCCAGAAGATTCACCAGCTCGTAGACTTCTTGTTCTCGACCGATAAAGCTGGTCAACTGCTGCGGCAGATTGTTTGGAAACACATCTGGTGACTTCAGCGGCGGAAAAACAGAAGCCAAGCCGGGGCTGCTTAATTGAAAAACATGTTCCGGCTTATAAAGGCCGCGCAGCACATGCCGGCCA
>JBJYWZ010000720.1:11533-18758 GCA_046259725.1 Promineifilaceae bacterium (SeqCode)
GCTTAATTGAAAAACATGTTCCGGCTTATAAAGGCCGCGCAGCACATGCCGGCCAAGGTCAATTAAGGCAACTTCAGCCGGCAGCTGATGGCCGGCCAGCTCCACGGCTGCGGCGGAGAGTAATATCTGACCACCGGCAGCCAGAGACAAAAGGCGCGCGGCGCGGTTGACGTCCGCTCCAAAATAATCGCCGGCACGAACCTGTGCCTCACCACTATGCAAAGCCATGCGAACGCGAATAGTTGTTTTTTCCGGCCATATTTCGCTTGAAAGCCGTCGCTGGCAGTCAACTGCGGCCGCTATGGCTTTGACGGCTACCGCGAAAACCGCGAAAAAACCGTCGCCGGTGGCTTTCACGATCTGACCATCATTGGCCTCTATTGTCTTTTGTAGAATGGCGTCGTGACGGCCGAGAGCAGACTCCATCGCTCTCGGATCGTTGTCCCACAAACGCGTGCTGTCTTCAATATCAGTGAAAAGAAAGGTTACCTTTCCAGTTGGAAGTGCCATAGAAATCTAACTGCAACTGACTATCCACGCAGGCAAGTTGAACATAAACAATTACAAACCTACGAGACAGGTAGGTTGACGCCAGAACTCTCGCGCACAATCAGCGTTGGTTGGAGAACGGTGGTTCGTGGTTGTATTGCTGCGGTTTCTTCTTTACCTTCATCTATCAAGCGCTGAAGTTCCTTGACAGAGAAGCAACCTACGTCGTAGAGCGGTTGGCCCACGGTGGTTAGAGGTGGCCATAGAAAAGCGGCTTCTGGCGCATTGTCAAATCCAACCAGGGCAAGATCTTCCGGCAGGCGCAGACCCCGGCGGCGTGCAGCTTGAATCGCGCCAAGTGCCATCTGGTCATTGGAAGCGAACACGGCGTCGATCTTCGGTCGTTGTTCTAACAGGCTCGTTAATCCCAGCGACCCACTTTCAGCTGTCCAATCGCCGCATACTTTTTGGTTTTTTTCAATGGCAGATCCGGCCTCGATCAAAGCATCCCGCCATCCTCGGGCCCGCTCGCGCGCTTCCCACCAATCCAGTGGACCAGTGATAAGTCCAATATCTTCATAGCCCTGGGCAATCAAATGTTGTGTCGCCAGTTTCCCACCGCGGTAGTTGTCGACACTGACAACCGATGTGTCTGGCCGCGGCTCCATCGAGAGCAACACCAAAGGAACTGGCAACCCGGGAACACGTTTGTCCAGCCAGGAGCGATTGCAGCCGATCTCTGGCACTGCCCAAATGATACCGTCGACACTGCGTGAAAGGACTTCGGCCAGGATCTGGGAAACGTTTTCAATTTCGGGCTCGCGCAGTAGATACAGAACCGGTGTGTATCCAAGCTGGGAAGCCTGTTTCTCGATACCGGATAAGGCGCGGGAAGGACCAAAGTATTCTATGCCGTAAGCGACCACGCCGATGCTTCGACTCTGGCCCTGGCTGAGCGTACGAGCAGCGTGACTGGGCCGGTAACCCAGTCGCTCAATTACGTCTTTCACGCGGCGTCTGGTCGCCCGGGAAACATCGGGACGTTCATTGATTACACGTGAAACAGTCTGTGTTGAAACACCTGCCTCACGAGCGACCTGACTGATGGTAACCCGCTTTTTAATGGCCATACATTTCGTCGTGTCGCAGCTCGATGCTGCACACCTGTACAGATAAATTGCCGTTACCGTTACCGATAATTGAAACACATCATAGGACCTCGTTTGGGCTATGTCAAGGGAGGTAACGATGTCTTCCGGAAAGCGCTTGACATGCGTCCCATTAAAAGTCTATAGTATGGTTGCCTCAATGTTACCGATAACGGGAACGCTAACATTTCGTTATTGTACTTGTCAAGGGAGGTGATGCACAACTGGATGATCGCTTGCACGATAATGGCAAATGGTATGAGTTGTAGAGCGTAACAAAGTAGAAAAATCCAGACAATCCCCAGAGGAGGAAACAAATGAAGAAGCATTTCTGGTTCTTGTTATCAGTATTGGTTGTCCTGGCTCTATTCCTCGTGGCCTGTGGCGGAACAGCACCCACAGTCGAAGAGGCTGCTGAAGAACCCGCTGCGGAGGAACCCGCTGCGGAAGAACCCGCCGCAGAAGAACCCACCGCGGAAGAACCGGCTGCCGAGGAACCGGCAGAAGAAGCGTCCGGAGAGGCTGTCAGCCTCACATTTTGGAATATGCCTTTTGTCACGCAGGAGGTTTCGCCTGAATATGTCGCGCAGTGGGAAGCGGATGCTGTGACGGCCCTGCCCGGCGTAACGGTAGATAATTTCTATGGTCCAGGCAAGTATAAGGATCAAAGAGACAAATTCCTCTTGCAGGCGGAGAGTGGGAAGCCTGATGTTATTGAGGGACTGCTCGAAGATACGGCCGCCTATGTGCAGCAAGGATCAATTGTTGCCCTGGATGACAGGTTTGCCGAATGGGAAGACAGTGACCAGTTTGTCGAGAGCACCCTGACTCCCCTGACAATCGACGGCAAGCTGTACGGCATTCCCTATAATACCAATGCTCGGGCGATGGTCTACAGAAAAGACATCTTTGAAGAATATGGCCTGGAGGTTCCGACCACCTGGACAGATTTTGTTGATACAGCACGCCAGATCACCGAATTGACCGACGGCGAGACGCACGGCGCCTATGTCGTTTCTGAGGTAGGCGATCCGCGCGGCGCGCAGGAATTCGTTTCCTGGTACTACCAGGTGAGCGGCGGCGAGCATATGTTTGATGTTGTGGACGGAGAGGTCCAATACAACGCCACGGTCGATGAACTGGAAAAAGTGCTCACGCTCTATGACGAATTATTCATGACAGAGGGCGTCGAGAATCCAGCAGTTGACCCCAATGTACGCGGCACTGGCTGGCCTGTGGAGGATCCTGGCTACGTGGCCGGCGATTGGGCCATGGCGCCCATGGGACCCTGGCTGTGGGGCCGCCGCGACGAAAGTGATGTCGCGAAAGATATCCTTGAAAACAAAACTGGCATCGCTCCACTGCCCGTTTCCGAAGATGGCGTCCCGGCAACCTATCTGGAAGTGAAACCGATCATGCTCAACGCATACTCAGAGCACCCAGATGAGGCCTGGGAACTGATCAAGTACATTACGTCAAAGGAAAAAATGGGTGAATGGCTGGCCGAATCGGGAGGCATACCGGCGCGGTCGGACTCACTTGAAATGGACGTATTTACACAGAGCGACATCGGTTGGTGGCTGCAGGGTTTTGCTAATGAGCTACCAATTGCCGTTGCTCAGGCTCCGATCAACTGGGGACCGGTCAGTGAGGCAAACATGAGGGCCGTGAACTTCGTCATCTATGACGAACAAACGCCCGCCGAAGCAGCCCAATGGCTGTTTGACACCGTCAATGAACTGAACGCGAACGGCGAACTGTAAGGTAGTACTTTGGAAGCGGGGCATGGTGTACATGCTCCGCTTCTTTTCTTGCTGTAAAATCAAGTCGCGGATACAGATGCCCCCCATCTATCCCGAAACAGGTATCTTTGACAAACCTTCTCGTTAAACAGGCATGACGGAAAGACGCAAAGGGCTTCTACTGTTAGTTCCAGCCTTATTGGTGATGGCGGTCTTTACTGTTTACCCCTTGTTCGATGCCCTGCGCATGTCCTTCACAAACGAAAATATTTTGCGCGACTCCTCCGAATTTGTCGGCCTAGCAAACTACCAGCGGCTGCTGACTGACGATGTCTTTTTGCTCTCCCTGCGACACTCCATCGTTCTGGTCACTGCGGTCATCGTTTTACAGTTTGTACTGGGTCTGATTCTGGCCTGGGCGATGAGCCAGGATCTTCCTGGCATGACGCTGTTTAAGTCGGTTATCATGGCCAGCTGGGTGATCCCCGTCGCCGCCACGGTCATCATGTTCAAATTCATGGCCCAGCCCGATATTGGTTTGATCAACATAATCCTGCAGGGGCTGGGATTTGAAGATCTCAATCGCTATTGGTTTGGCGACCCGACGTGGGCTTTTCCCTTTATCATTCTATTGCACCTCTGGAGAAATGTGCCGTTTTACGGCATCGCATTCCTGGCAGCGATGCAGGCCATTCCGGACAGTTATTACGAGGCGGCCGAAATCGATGGCGCAAATGCCTGGAATAAATTCAGGTACATTACACTACCCGGAATCCGCAGCATGATCGTCGTCATGGTAACCATCCACGTTTTATGGACCTTCAATAATTTCGATTTTGTCTTCCTGGCCACGGGCGGCGGACCAGTTAACCGTACAGATGTACTGCCTGTCTATGTATACCGGCAGAGCTGGAACAGCTACACGGTTGGCTATGCTTCAAGTATAGGCGCCGTGATGCTCGTGATGTTGATGATCTACTTTATCGTCTATCTCAGAATTTCCGAGAGGGAGGCCTGAAGCCGTTGAGCAGCATTTCCAGAAACCGAACCTTCTCTGCTATATTAGCTTATCTGGTTGTCATAGCCGCCATCATCTTTTTCATCGTGCCGATGTTGTGGATCATCTACACATCATTCCGCACGCAGGCATCCATCTTTACAGGCGATGTCATTTCTCCTATTGAGGATTACACGCTGGAGAATTATGAAGTTATTCTGTCGGTGGCTGATTTTCCGGCATTCTTCTGGAACTCCTTCAGGATCGCTCTTGCGGTCACACTCATCTCGCTTGTGTTTTCGATTCTTGCCGCCTATGGCCTAAGTCGCTTCAAGATCAAGGGCAAAAACGCCATCATAACCGGCGTATTTTCCACCCAGATGTTCCCGCCTGTGTTGTTAATCATCCCCATGTTCTTGATCATCTTCAATATGAATTTACTGGACACGGTCACCGGTGTCGTTTTGGGGCAGCTTATTCTTATTCTGCCCTTTCAGGTGTGGATGCTGAAAGGATACTTCGATAATATTCCTACCGATCTTGACGAGGCAGCCAGAATCGATGGTTGTGGCATCTTTCAGCGGCTGATATACGTTGTTCTCCCAGTCGCTCTGCCGGGCATCATGGTCGCCGCTTTCTTTTCATTCGTGGTGTCCTGGGGGGATTTTCTTATCGTCTCCGTTATCAGCCAGACCCAGCGTACAGCGACCGTCACACTCGTTATCCAGCGGCTTTCTGGGGCACTTCTAATCCGTTGGGGGCAAGTCGCTGCAGCAACGGTGCTGACCATTGTGCCCACGATCATTCTCTTCTTCTTCGTTCAGAACAGACTGGTAAGCGGCCTGACAGCCGGCGCGGTGAAGGGAGATTAAAACTAAAATAGTCAACTAAAACGGAGAACCAAGAAGGAGATCAGTCTTTTTTGGTCAGCTCATCCGTGCGGCAAGCGCCTTCTTTGTGGCGTAGACGATAAGTTGGTGTTCGGCGGCGTGCATGCGCATTTCGAAGTCTTCCAGCAGATCCCCTTCCCTAAAAGTGACTAAAGTCTGTTCCACAACCGGGCCTGAGTCAACTTCAGGCACCGCATAGTGGACCATGCAGCCCGAATAGGTAATTTCACCGCGCTCATACGCGTCATAGGCGCGCTTAATGGCGTCCACGCCGTCGAATTGGCCGGGCAGCGCGGGATGTAGATTGATCACCTGGCCGGGGAATTGATTCAGAAAGGCGGGTGTAAGTACGTGCATCCAGCCGGCGAGCACGATGAGATCGGGCTCGTAAGGCTTGATTTTCGCCGCCAGGTCGGCATCGTAAACTTCACGAGATTCCCCGGCGATGCGGTAGGGTTTTAGTGGAAAATAGAGCCTCTCTATCCCGGCCTCACGTGCTCGCTCCAGACCGTAAGCATCGTGGCGATTGCTCACGACGAGGACGATCTCAGCCGCCAGATCCCCATTTCTACAGGCATCTATCAGAGCCTGTAAATTGGTACCGGAACCGGAAATCATCACGACCAGGCGCGGGAGGTCGATTTCGGATACTTCGACTTCGCTCAGTACAGGTTTTGGATTTTGGATTTCGGAATAGCGATCTTTCACTGCGAATTTTGCTCCCGTTTTTTTGATTACGGCTGCTGAAGTGACCTGATAAGGATCAGGGATCGAAAATGACTGCACCTGCTCCCTGACGCGTTTCGCCAACGACCAGGGCTTGAGGGACAAGCCGGAGCGCTTCTTCTGCATCATAGTGCGGCAGGAAGGCGAGCATGCCCAGGCCAAGATTAAAGACATGGGCCATTTCGGCATCACTTACGTCACCCTGCTGTTGGATAAGGTTGAAGATCGGCGGGACTTGCCAGGCATCGCGGTGCAGGAGACAGCCCATGTTTGGGGGCAGGATGCGCAGCGGGTTGTCCACAAGGCCCCCGCCCGTAATATGGGCCAATCCGCGAACATCCAGGCCTGAGTCCAACCAGGAGGACACCGGCTTTAAATAGGAGCGATGCGGTGTAAGAAGTGCTTCTGCGACGGTGCGACCATCAAGCCTGGCCAATGATTCAGACCAATCAAGGTCATCCAACGCAGCGCGCGCCAGGGTATAGCCGTTGGTGTGCAAACCCGATGAAGGCAGACCAAGAATGAGATCGCCCGCTTCGATGCGCGAGCCATCGATGATCTGCTCACGTTCGACCACGCCCACGATGGTGCCGACGAGATCCAGTTCGCCGGACCGGTAGACGCCGGGCATCTCGGCCGTTTCCCCACCAAGCAGGGCAACGCCGGCCGAACGGCAGGCAGCAGCGACGCCTTTGACCACCTCGGCGATCTGAAAAGGGTCGAGCCTGGCCGAAGCCACGTAGTCCAGAAAGAACAGCGGACGCGCCCCCTGAACCAGGATGTCGTTGAGACAATGGTTGACGATATCCTGCCCGATGGTGTCCCAGCGTCCGGCGCGGGCGGCAACCATTGTTTTTGTACCCACGCCGTCTGTGGAGGCGACGAGCACTGGAGAGAGCATCTCCTGAAGATGGCCGGCGGTATACAACCCGCCAAATGATCCAACGTCAGACAGCACCTGCGGCCCGTGGGTGGACTTCACAGCCTCGCTCATGAGTTTTGTAGCGTCGTGGCCGGCCTGTAGATCAACGCCGGCCCGTGCATAGGCGCTTTTTTCGCTCATTTCATCTCCGCGGATTGTGACGGCCGTCCGATATCGGAGCGGAAGTGAGCGCCCTCGAAATCAATTTGCGCCACGCCCGCATAAGCGCGATTGACTGCCGATTCGAGATCGTCTCCCAGACCACTTACGGCCAGAACTCGCCCGCCATTGGTCAGCACACGGCCGTCTTG
>JBJYWZ010000721.1:0-11699 GCA_046259725.1 Promineifilaceae bacterium (SeqCode)
CCCCCTATTACGATCTTATCATCATTGGCGGCGGCCCGGCGGGTCTGGGAGCGGCGGTATACGGCGGATCCGAAGGACTTAAGACGCTGTTGATTGACAAATCGGCTACCGGCGGGCAGGCAGGTACAAGCTCGCGCATTGAGAATTATCTTGGGTTTCCCAAGGGATTGAGCGGCGCGGAATTGGCGCGCCGGGCCACGGCGCAGGCGGAACGTTTCGGTGTGGAGATCCTGATCCCACAAGAAGTAGTGGCCGTGCGCGTTGAAGAGCCTTATAAGTTTGTGACTTTGTCCGACGGAAAGGAGATCAACTGCAAGGCGCTGGTTATCGCGACGGGTGTTGACGTGCGGCGGCTGCATGTACCGGGCGCTGAAGCAGTGGAAGGCGCGGGCGTGTACTACGGAGCGGCAATGACCGAGGCGGCAAACTATGCCGGACAGCATGTCTACATCGTCGGCGGCGCAAATTCGGCCGGTCAGGGCGCCATGTTTTTCTCGCGCTATGCGAGCCAGGTCACGATGCTTGTACGCGGGCCGTCGTTATCATTGAGCATGTCGCAATACCTGATCGATCAAATTGAAGGAACTGAGAACATTGAAGTGCGCACGAATACGCAGGTCATAGAGGTCAAAGGGGACGGACGCCTGGAAAGTGTCGTACTTGAACATGGCGATAGCGCCGAGGTGAGTGAAGAGCCAGCCGCGGCGATGTTTGTCTTTATTGGCGCAACGGCTTATACAGACATGCTTGAAGGAATTGTCGAGCGGACTGAGCGAGGCTTTATCCTGACCGGCCAGGATCTGCTGAACGATAAAGAGACTGCAAAGCATTGGACACTCAAGCGGCAGCCTTTTATGCATGAGACCAGCATCCCCGGTATTTTTGCAGTTGGCGACGTGCGCGAAGGTTCAGTTAAGCGCGTCGCGTCGGCCGTGGGCGAGGGTGCAATCGCCGTCAGCATGGTCCACCAATACCTTAAGACGGTCTAGAAGCTGGTCACTGCTTCATGAGAATTCGCCTCATCTCGTATGAAAAAGTTGACGTTTGTCCTCGCGTGAGTTAACCTTTGCGCATTCGTTAGCTCTGCAGTGGATATAGTGTGAACTTTGGCCGTCCAGATCTACGTAGTCTGGGCGGTTTTTTGTGCGCTAAGCCCCGCAGTGAAGTCATATGGAGAAAAGATAGAATGTCAGATGTAAAAGAAACCGGAACGGTAAAGTGGTTCGATGCTCGCAAAGGTTATGGATTTATCCAGCGCGAGAACGGACAGGATATTTTCGTTCATATCAATGATATGGCGGACCGCTCCGCTGGAGCATTGGAAGATGGTGAGGTTGTGAGCTTCATCGTTGGCCAGGGTCGTAAAGGACCGGCTGCTCAAGAAGTAGAACGCGTCTAAACGAACTTGCAGGAAATGGGTACGGTCTGGCTGCCTTAGGCGTAGCTGCCGGACACACGTAGGTGGTACGGTTCTATCCTTGGATGCCCGGTCGTTTCTTGATTTCGTAATATAAAGGCTGCACACGCAGCCTTTTTTTATTCTTCGCCCCAATCACAAATTGTCGAAAGATAGGCTGCCGACCCATCACGCAGCCAGCCATCTAGCTGCGCAACTTCTTTTAGCTGCTGGCCGCGCAGGCGCGGCACTTTCACGTAGCGGCACAGAAAGTCGGATAGCGCCGTCATATCGCCCCACAGCTTTTCAAATTGCGTGACCGGATAGATATCCTCCTGCCCGTGGCCCCAGCGCTTCTTGACATCTTTAATGGTGATATAAGTGGGCATACGCGCGGCCAGACGGCGAACGGCCGAGGTAACTTTTTTGCTGTCAAGCAGATCCTCCCGCTGCAAATCGAAAAGTTTCAGCATATGATCAATCGATATCCACATCGTGTTGGAATTGTAGTAGGAGAGATCGAATTCCAGTTCCTCGTGGGGCAGGGCCATCCCTTCTACCAGGCGAAGATGCCCGTCGACGCGCGCTAATCCGCCGCCGCGATCCTCAATGCGGCGTGTGATAACCTCCACGGTCATCCCTGCGTCTTGCTCGATGTGATAGCCCAGAATTTGTGGATCAACATCTGCGCCAACCGTATCGATGTTGTGCACCATCAGATACTTGAGTTCCGGCTGTGATACGAGCAGTTTTCCGAGAACACCATTCAGAAGCATGTTGGGAATTTCGTACCAGTGTCCAACCGGGTGCAGGCACTGCGTCGGCAGGTTATCAGTGTAATCGCTGCCTTCTCCCTTGGCCTGCGCCCAGCCGATCAGGGCCGCTTGCAGACTTTCGCGCACTTTCTGCGCCTGCTCATCCAGCATCTGCTGCGGCATCTCTTCCCAGGCGAAACGCAGGTCACGCGTCATTGGGATCAGGCGCAGGCCAACTGACCGGCCTGGCGAAAGCACTAATCTTCCCGGATAACTGTAATTTCCTTCGCGTTCGAGATACTCCGAGATGGGCTCATTCGTCAGGTAACTTGTCGTGATGACGTGGGTTAATGGTTTTCCGGCCAATCTGCCGGCTCGCCTGCTCTTGGCCAGATGGATCTCGACGAAATTACGGTATTTACCGTCGAGCTTGACGAAGGGATTAATAGCTTTGACAACACCTGCCCCTTTTGTCCAGCGGCTGCCTGCGCCCCCGGCCAGGGATACGACCGCCACTTCGCCGGAACTGATGGCGTCCATACCTAGTTTGTAGCGGTTGTTTTCAGCATGATCGGCGATGTCAAATACATCACCCTCTAATACATCTTCAACCTGGCTGTTTGCGGCCAACTGGTTCTGTGCCAGGCCGATACGGCCGCTGCGCAGGTCGGAACGGATCTGCTCGTGCTGCACAGGATCAAAACCATACTCTTTGAGCAGGGCAGCAAGATTTTCTCCAGCATTGTCGCCTCTGTCATCATCTGGCAGAAGGCGATCAAAAAGCGTCTGAACCATGCCGCCAAATGTTGGATTCCTACGCACTGCGCGGCCGAACTGGTCAAGCTCAGCACGACGGAACGCGGAAAGCTCTCTTGGTTCTTTGCGAAGCAGTCCAGGCACGGCATCCATATAGTAGCCGGAGGGCATCAAGGCTTTTTCTCCGGTGAGCAGTTCACCAAAAGTACCGTTTTCGTTTATGGAAAAGTCATAGACCACGGGGTCCATGGCGAAAGGTACAGCCTTTTCCAGCTCGCGTTTGGTTTCTCGCATGATTTGCTGCAGGCATATTTTGGCCTCATCCCGACGAGATGGATCAAAAATGAAACCCATTCCACCGCCGGACATGCCTCCCAGCATCCAGAAGCCCCAAAAGTCATCGCCGAATGCTTCTCTGGCACGGGATATCAAGCGGTCGGTATATAAGTTCCCGGCCCAGGGGATGATAGTCTGGATCGGGCCCGCAAAGTTGCGGTGTGTGGCCGCACCAATATCGCGAATCTGGCCATGAGCCAGCAGATCCAGCACCTCATCCAGAATGGCAATCGCCTGTTGTCGGCCTGCCCATTCCGCTTCCGAACGCAACAGGTACTTTTCCGTGACCATTTCCAACACGGGGCCGACATCCTGCGCCATCCCTCCATGGACGAGGACAAGACTGTCCTCGAGCTCTTTGCGTGTGGCAGCCGGCGCCTCTTCCAGGGTCAGGATATGGTGGCTGGGCAGAAGGCGTCCGCGGCTGATACCAAACTCCGGGTCGCCTTGAGCTGCTTCTTCACCTTTTATCAGCTTCATGCCGGGCCAGGCGCCGCCTGAATCCTGCCAGCCCCCGCCGGAGCCGCCCAGCCATTCACCCAGGATGGCTCTTGCAGCAACCAGCCGGCGCTCATCTTCCGAAAGCTGGCCTGTGAGAGAACCGGCCTGCCCTGTCGCGCGCATACAGACGGCGATAAGCGAGGCTAACAGGCTTGTGGAGACGGCAAGGCGCGATCCTTTGGGTATCTCTTTCACGTGACTCACGATTTCCAGGCCGAGGCCAGGGCCGACGATCTGCTCCAGCAAATCCTTGAGCAGCGTGCCGGCGCCTTCCATGCCGGGAGGGACGATGCCGGCGGCGATTATTGCCGCTTTCAGCAAGCCGAGATAGTCGCGTGCAAAGTCGAATACCTCTGCAAGGGATGTGATTTCAGCCGTCGCACCCAGGTCGACGCTGGTGAGGCGCAGCACGGGTTCATCGATGACACGCAAGAAAGCTTCGACAGGTGGGCTTGGTTCCACGTGACGGCCGTCTTCGTGCACACTTAAGTTGATGGAGGTGTTAATAACGCGCGCCCCTTCCGGGAAATCCATGCCCAGGAAAAAGATATCGCTCCAACCACTGTGGGTGAGATCCATACGCACAGGGGTTGCTTCGTGCAGGATTGGAAAGAGACCTTTTGAGCGCTCTTTTAGCTCGGGCCGGATACGCAGCGGCTGGTCCTCGGGGTGGCCGGTACGAAACATCCATTGATTGCCCTTGACCGAGCGAACGCTGCGGCGGACCTGATCGGCCAATGTCTGAAATCCCAGGCCATGGTAGGCAGCCGCCAATGCGCTGGATATGCCGTCACCGGGTCCGATGATTTCCTGATGCCTGACAAAGATCTTTATCGCTTCTTCAAATCGACGGTTGAGTAGATTCAAATAGCCGTCATAAGGGATCAGGCCTTGTTCTGTAATGCCATCTTTCAGAGGCAGGTGAAAGCGGTGAATCGCGTAAAGAAAAAATAAGGCGCGAACGCGATGATAAAGATTGTCACCTTCCAGGCGAAATTGATCGAGGGCGGTGCACTCGGCAAGGAGTGTTTCGAGCGAAGCGCCGCGTGCGAATGAATCCAGCGAGAAATTGCGAACAGCAGGATCGCTTGAAGTAATGATCTCTATGAGTTTGCTCATTGGATGTGCCTACCTGCCGTCTTTGCCCAGCTGGCGTTCGGCCAGGAGCTCCAGTATCCGTGACAGAACGAAGTCACGATCCTGCCCGCTGAGCGCCAGGGCCATTTGCGCGGTCATAAGGCCATATTTCACCCCGATATCATAGCGGAGATCGCGCATTTCCAGAGCCAGGTATTGTTCGCGTTGCGCTAATTGATTTAGAGCATCGGCTAACCAGACACCGCCTGCTGCGGAACGTGATGCGATCAAATCCTCCAGAATTGGAAAGATCGTTGGCGTCAGAACGTGCATACCAAAGAAACAGAGATAATGTCCGGAGCGTAAACCGGGTACTATCAGCTGCTGTTCGGCTTTAGTCGGTGTCGGTTTTTCGATGACCGTCTCAATCTTATATAGATCGATGCGCTCGCGGAGCCGCTGCCCACCAATGGTGCCGTAGTAGGGCAGAAGACTTTCGCGCGTGGCCTGGACAGCCGAAACAGCACAGGCTTCTCTCTCGGCCACCTGCACCAGTTTGCTGGCGCAGCCCTGGTCGTCTCTGCTGACATAGAGATGATCGCCAACCAGGTGCAGAAAAGGCTCGTCGCCGGCGAAATCGCGCGCGCAGTAGATGGCGTGGCCGTAGCCCAGCGGTTCTTCTTGTGGCACAAAATAGAGGCGGCCCAGATGATCGCCTGCTTCCTGGGCATACGGCTCTTCATCTCCAGGACGGACGACGAAGCAAATCTCGTCTACACCGGCACGTAAAACCTCATCAATAAGTATTCCCAGTACCGATTTCTCAACACCGTCGCTGTCGATCAGAGTTTGCAGCGGCAGAGTGCGCTGACCGCGACCGGCAGCCGTTATGACGGCTTTTTTTATTTCCATTCAATACCTCTCAACTGCTAAAAAGGTAATTCATCACTGATTGGGTGTGGAACAGGCGGCAGTTGTTGTCCCAGACGCGGCCGTTCGCGTAATAACGCTGCGTATTGAACAACAATACCGGTGAGGGTAAGGCTCAACAGGATGACGGCCGTCCAACTGCTTGACGTATCAAGATTTAAAACGTTACCGATTGTGCCTGCGCCAATTAATACCGATATTAGAATCAGCGCCTGTTCCGGGCTTCGACGTGTAACCAAAAGTCCCGCAATTCCTGCGGCAACGAATATCAGCGCTAGCCACCAGGTGAGACCGCTATCTTCCTGCCCGTTCAGTGTGAGCAGGATTTCATCAAACCAGGCAGCGATATAGAGACCCGCGGCGAAACCGATGATATCAGCCGACAGATGATCGTAATTTCGGCCGATGAATATACCCAACGCACCCATAACAAGAGCAATCACCAACAATATCCAGTCATTTTGCTGGACCGAGGCCCATCCGCTCGGTAAGCCCTTGACTTCTGCTGCGAGGGTGGCAGTAATCAGAAAACCTCCGCCGCCCAGTAAGATCCACATATACTTTCGTCCGGAAAGCAATAAGAGACCGCCCAATCCGAGAAAGATAACGGTTAAAACGAACCCCAGAATATTGAGTAGTAAATCATTCATGGTTCAGTACTCCGATTTTAATAGTAGGTGTCGTCATCCCTTGTTTCCCACAAGCCGCGAATGACCACATATGCGCCGACGACTGCACCGGCGATGAACATATAGTACGCAAGGTGCGATAGATTGAATCCACCAACTTGGCCCTCAAATGTGCTGGCAATAGCCGCACCAACTATCCAGCCGGCCAGTGCAATGCCCATCACCAGGCGATTGATGGCTTTGTTGAAACCAGTAGTCATATTTTCTACTTGCTCATCCAGGTCCCCCGTGTCAATATGAACTTCAAAGCGTCCCTTTTCGTATTGGTCAAGCCATTTGGTTGTTGCTTCCACGAGAGTTGGCAGTCGATAAATCACTTCCCGAGCACTTCGTGTGACCTGCGTGCGCACAATGTCGGCGATCTGATCGGCATCATATTGCTGGCGTGCAAGCGAAACGACGCTTTGTGCAGCCCTCTCGGTTATGCTCATCGTTGGCACAAGCGTGTGAACGATCGATTCGGCCTGCATTAACGTCTTAACAACGAGGGTGAAGTCGCTGTCCAGGCGCATGCCGTAACGGCGAATCGTATCCTGCAAAGAAGAAATAATGATTGAAAGATCGGCGTCTTCTACCTTCAGGAAGCGATCGGCAAAGCGTTCCATTGCTTCCAGGAAGGCCTTCTCATCGACCGTTTGGCCCGGGAGCGGACGGCCGAGCTTCAGTGCTGCTTTACCAAGACCGTAGCCATCCTTTTGCTGCATCGATATCAACAAATCGGCAAGCGCCATACGCTGGCTGCGATTCAATTCACCCATAAGCCCCATATCCAGGAATATGATCTGGGCGGTATCAAGATTCACCAGGACATTACCGGGATGGGGATCGGCGTGGAAAAAGCCATCAAAAAGCGTTTGTTTCATAAAGCCGTCGACAAAGACTTCTGCCAACGGGATGCGATCGATTCCGGCGGCATCGATCTCCCTTACCTGGTTAATTTTCACTCCGTCCACGAATTCCATCGTCAGCACTTTGGAGGTGCTGTGCGAACCAAAAATTCTTGGAACATGAATTTCGGGAAACATTTCCATGTTGCGAGCGAGCAAACGGGCGTTGCTTGCTTCGTTGCGATAGTCCAATTCATACAGAATGCCGTCGGCAAATTCGTAGACGAGCCCGCGTAGATCAATGTTTTGTGCCCACTCTTGTTTACGCTGCAGCCGGGCAGACAAATCGCGCAGCACATTCAGATCGGCCTTAACAGTGACGTCAATATTTGGCCGCTGTACCTTAACAACCACTTCTGATCCATCATGCATGGTCGCGCGATGGACCTGGGCAGTGGAAGCGGCGGCAAAGGGTTCTTCCGAGAAGGTCGCGAACAGCTCGTTCGGAGGCGCCCCGAGCTCATCAATAATGATTTTGCGAACAGACTCATATGGAAAAGGCGGGACATTGGACTGCAGTTTGTCGAGTTCTTCCAGCCAATCGGGAGGAATGTTTTCAGCCCGGCTGCTGACGATTTGACCGAACTTCACGAATGTCGGGCCGAGTTCCTGAAGCATATAACGGACCTTCTCGGGCAGAGTCAATTCCTGCAGCTGATCGACATCGCGATAAAGAAGATCTTCCATAAAGAAACGAAAGCGAGCGAGCGGTGAGGCGTCGACGGCGATATCCTTGGTGTAGCGTATGATAATGTCCAGAATCTGCGCCGTACGCAAATTCTCGGCAATAGCATTGCGCCTGCCGGATGAAAGCATGCCTACCCACCGCCAATAGAACTGCTCTTCCGTTTCGCTGTGAAATGCCGGTTTGTCCAGACCAAAGAACGCTTCCATCAAGAAGACAACCAGAGCAACGATGACGCTGCCGAATATGATCCAGAGCCATTTTGGTGATTCAACGACGAAGGCATTCGGGGCAATAATAGATAAGAACCAGAATAGGAAGGCGTTGATTACCAGGGCAAATAAACCCATTGTCCGAACCAGCAGCCTTGCAGTAAAAAGGAGAACCACAGGGCGAATAAGCGCATTGATTAGACCGAAAAGAGTTCCGATCAGGATGTAAGTGGCGCTGATATCAACGACTCCCGGAATCAGCGGTTGAGCGTCCAGCCCCGGCGTGAGAATAACCGTTAAGGCCAGTGCGATGGCGTTTACGAGAATCCGTATGACAAAGTAAATCATTTTTCTTGCCCATCCTTCTCGAAATTGAACCGTGGAATCTACAAAACGACTGAAGGTTTAAGGAGTATATTTTAGTGAGAAAGTAGAATTTGCGCACTACTGTATTGTGGCAAAATCAATCGTCGTTTTTGCAGACCTGATTTATCGCGTTATCATCGTACAAGTTTGCTGATTCCAGTAAAGAGAGAAATAGGAGGCCGGCCGGTGTACTCTTCGGCGCGGTTTTCCTCATTGAAACATAAAGCGAGGTGTTTGTGTCTTCCGCAACCGATGGTATGGATTCACTCAGCCAAGATATTCATTTGCTGGGAGATATTTTAGGTCGTGTCATAAGGCGTCAGGCCGGCGTCGAGATATTTGAGCTCGAGGAACGTATCCGGGCGCTGTGTAAGGCGCGGCGTCTCGATGGAGACCCAGAGATTGATGAGCGTCTTATGGTCGTTGTCAGCGGCATGAGTATTGAAGAGGAAGAACTTGTTGCTCGCGCTTTTGCGACTTACTTTGATCTGATCAATCTGGCGGAGGAGCATCATCGAGTAAGGGTTTTACGTAGGCGCGAACGAGCATCCCATCCCAACCCCATGTCCGAATCTATAGCGGCGGCGATCAGCGTGCTTCGTCAGCTAGGTCTGGATGATTACGAAATGGAAAAGTTACTGGACAACTTGCGCATAGAACTCGTTTTTACGGCCCATCCGACACAGGCGAAACGACGTACTGTATTGTCAAAGCTTCGCCGTATTACCAAGGCGCTGAACGAACTTGAAATACGGAATCTGGTACCGTCAGAACGGATGGAGCTGGAGGCGCAGATTCTTTCTGAAGTTACTGCATTGTGGACTACCAGCCGCAGCCGCACAGCCAAACCGACGGTGACCGATGAGGCGCGGACCGGACTGTATTATTTTGATGTGACTTTATGGGAAGTAATTCCCCAACTTTATAAGGCGGCGGCAGAAAGCCTGGTCAGGTACTTCCCCAACCTCTCGCTGCCGAAGCGATTTCTGACCTTTGGATCCTGGGTCGGCGGGGATCGAGATGGTAATCCAAATGTTACGGCCGATGTCACGGCAGAGACACTGCGTCTCCATCGCGGGTTGGCTCTTGAGAAGCATCGCAAGCAGGCTCGCGTGCTGGATCGTTCGCTCAGTGTCTCAGACGAACTTGTCTATTTCGATCCGGCAACGAAAGATGCGCTGGATGCATTTGAAGAGCGATCCGAACACGTCGCTTATCTTTATGATCGTTATCCTCACGAACCTTATCGTCTCTGGTCGTCGGTTCTCGGAGCAGACCTCGCCGAGGCATCCAGCGGCGATATGGTTTCGCGACTTATGGGTCTTGCCAACCCGCCACTGCGCATTCGCAGCCGGGCAGACCTCCTGACGCCTTTGGAAATGATGGATCAGATGCTCGCGGCGCAGGGCCTTTCTGACATCGCTGCAACTGACCTGGAGGACGCGCTCCGTCAGGCCGAGGTCTTCGGACTGCATGCCGCCAGCCTGGATCTGCGCCAACATAGTGAATATAACACCGCTGTACTGAATGAATTGTTTGAGCGTCTTGGAATGGTTGAAAATTATGCAAGCCTGGACGATGCGCAGAAATTGATCGTTCTGATTGAAATGCTGCAGAACCCGGTTCCTGATCTCAATGATCTCAGCGATCTTTCAGACGAAACGGCCGAAACGCTGGCGCTGTTTCAGATAATCAAAAGAGCGACCGATTTCTATGGCTTGGAGCTGTTTGGTCCTTATATCGTCAGTATGACCCACAGCGTAACGGATATTTTGGCGCCGCTTCTGCTGGCTTATTGGCATGGGTTATGTTTTCAGCCCGATCGAGAATCCGACAGCCTGACATTCGCACCATTGTTTGAAACCAGGGATGACCTTAAAAACGCGCCGCAGATCATGTCCTCCTTGTTTGAAAATCACCGTTACGCCCGCCATCTTGAACGCACAGGCCAGTCTCAGACAATCATGATTGGTTATTCGGACAGCAATAAAGATGCTGGCTACCTGGCCGCGAACTGGGAGCTTTACCAGGCGCAAGACGCGCTGGCCCAAACCTGCAAGAAATATCAGATCAATTTAACACTATTCCACGGACGCGGTGGTACGACGGCACGCGGGGGTGGGCCGGCGAATCGAGCGATCCTGGCCCAGCCGGCGGGTTCGGTGGGCGGGCGCATTCGTATCACTGAACAGGGCGAAGTAATTGATGATCGATACGGCCATCCGGCCGTGGCACGCCGCCACCTGGAGCAGGTTGTCAATGCCGTCTTAATGGCCAGCGTACCCGATCAATACGGAACGCACGTAGCAGTGAAACCCGAGTGGCAAGAGGCTATGGATCGATTGGCCGATTTGTCTTACCAGGCCTATCGCTCGCTTATTTATGAAGACCCTGATCTACTCAGCTATTGGGAACAGGCGACACCCATCGATGAAATCAGCCAGATGACGATTGGATCTCGCCCGGCGAGACGAAGCGCCAAGGCGACATTTGATAGCCTGCGGGCAATCCCCTGGGGCTTTAGCTGGATGCAGAGCCGTCATGTGCTTCCGGGATGGTATGGAATTGGTCACGCTCTCGAGTCATACGCCAACGAGACCAATGGTTTATTCCGGCTGCGTGAAATGTACAGGGAATGGCCGTTTTTCCGAGTCGTCCTGGACAATGCCCAGCTTTCAATTGCCAAGGCCGATATGAGCATCGCGCGTCTGTACGCAGAATTGGTTGAGGACACCACTGCTGCGAACCGGATTTTTAATATCATTGAAGCGGCGTTCGACCAGACCGTTAACTGGATCTTACTTGTTACCGAGCAGCAAGAACTTCTCGACAATGAAGCGGTGCTCAAAAATTCGGTCAGCCAGCGCAATCCCTATATCGATCCCCTGAATTTTATTCAAGTAAGCTTGCTTCGCCGGCTGAGAGATCGAGATACTCTCGACGAGAGCGAACTGGATGACCTGATGCAGGCGATTTTCGTCACCATTAACGGAATCGCGGCGGGCCTCAAGAACACGGGTTGATCACTTACTCCACGCTGTACTGCGCATTAAGTTCTAAGTTTCCTGTTATAGTCCTGTGCCTTTTTTGCAGGCCATGCTAGCATCGG
>JBJYWZ010000722.1:0-5112 GCA_046259725.1 Promineifilaceae bacterium (SeqCode)
AATGCTGGCACGACCCTCATGCCCGACGATGCTCCTAGCGGAATTCATAAAACTGGTCATTCAGGTATTTGAGGAGGTCCTGCATTTCGGTCTTGGAGAATTCTTTGTTTGCCATATGACTGCAACTGACAAGTTGCTCTTTCAGCGCATCCAAAGACTGAACGAGCCGGTCCTTGCGCGTGAGTACGCTGGTGTCGTGGCATCCCGTGCAATTAGCGTCATATAGGCGCTTCCCGTTGGCGCTGTCCCCCGGTAACGGGGCGGCGTAAGCGCTCGGCATGAACAAGACCAGTAGCGATACGAACAGAATGCTTTTCATGGTTTGCCTCCGCCCTTTTGCTATACGGCAAGCTGGGTTCCTCACACTTTGCCTATGTGCCGAGGCAAAAGGCAAACTTCCGAAGGAGTGGGAGAGCATCGCGGAGGCAACAGAGTCAAATCCGCTTAGAGCCTAGATACAAGTAGGGGCAGCCCGAAGGCCGCCCCCTCCTGATCGTCCATCTCTGGACGGTCAAGCCTCACCCGAAGGCGAGGCGAATGCATAGTCCACTACCAATAATAACCGCTGTCAATCTTGCACCGCTGCACGAACGCAACATGACCTATATTCGGGAAAGACGAGAAGTTGGCGTGCCTCGATGTTGGATTGAGATTATTTCTCCTGCGTTTGTGCGTACTTTGGAGGGTTCTGCTGAAATGGCGACGGATCGGCCAAGCCCGATAGATGCAGCCAAGGGCTATCTCGCGCGAGGGTGGTCTGTTCTGCCTTTATGCTCAGGAGAGAAGTGGCCGCTTATCCGCTGGGAGCATCTGCAACATCAGCGGCCCTCCGAACAGGACGTTGACGAGTGGTTCCAACGCTGGCCGGATGCCAATATCGGGATCGTCACAGGTGAGATCTCAAACCTGATCGTACTCGATATCGATCCGAAACATGGCGGTGATACCTCCCTCGAGCGGCTTGAAGACAAGTTCCGGCCACTCTCTGCAACCGTCGAGGCAGTCACCGGCGGCGGTGGGCGTCATATCTATTTTGCTCATCCCGGTAGTCTAACCCGAAATCGCGCGGGCCTTGCCCAGGGAATCGATCTGCGTGGCGACGGTGGCTACATTGTCGCCCCGCCATCGATCCATCCGAGCGGCCGCCCCTATGAGTGGGCTCCAAGACACTCGCCAGATGAAATTACGCTTGCCCCTTTACCACGTTGGATCTTCGTGCCGATCGGCCCCCGCATGGGCCGATCGCTTCCGCAGTGGCGCCAACTGGTTCGAGAAGGCGTGCCAGAGGGGGAGCGCAATTCGACGATTGCCTCACTGACCGGACATTTGCTGTGGCATGGTGTCGATGCCGAAGTCGCGCTCGAGTTGATGTTGGCTTGGAACCGCATGCGCTGCCGGCCCCCGCTCGACGACGCGGAAGTGGCGCAAGTGGTGGCCAGCATTACCCGGCTCCACGAAAGCAATCTGGAGACGCCATATGAGTAAGACAGCGCTGAAGTCTCCGCGTATCAGGGGCCTTTCGTGGGGCCAAATAGAGGTTGAGGGCTATCCGCCGTTTAAGGATGCGAAGATTTTTCCCGGGGGCGCGCGGGCGTGGAATTGGACAGAAACAGGCACACGCCATAAGCCCGGAGTCCAGCCTGCCGACGTTCAGGAACTCATCGAGCATGGCTCCAAAGCCATCGTCCTCTCAAAGGGCGTTTGGGAGCGATTGCAGGTCTGTCCTGAAACCCTGAAGGTTTTGGCCGAAAAAGGCATTGAGGTCGAGGTCTTGCAGACCGAGGCTGCCGTGAAGCGCTTCAATGAACTGCGTGAAACGCTGCCAACCGGTGGTCTCTTTCACTCAACCTGCTGAGATCCGGAACCGCTACTAAGCGGACATCAAATGGTGGGCAAGCGACGTCCGGTTTACGCCCCTAAGAAGACGTCCTCAGCCCCGATACTGAGGTCCGCTATGTGCCAATAGCGGACCTCGTCACTCATCATGTCTCTGCTTAGTTTCTCCGAAGACCACGTTTTGCCTGTGGGCGGAAGGCCCTGAGGGCCCGCCGAGGCGGGAACCTTTCACGCTACCAGCAGAGTTTGGCCCCGGACGTGCACACATAGGGCGAAACGACGCCCGACCAACATGTTGTGTAGGAGCTGCTCTTCACAATGTCCGGCTTGTAAATGCCGCACCAAACGTTGAAGCAAAGCATATTGTTGCTAACGCTGGTGCGCCAATAGGGGTTTGGCGACGCGCGCATGGCGCTCACAGTAACGGCGCCGAGCCTATTCAGTGCCTTGTAGTCCGTGACCTCCTCGGCAAGCGCGCTTTGCGCGCGACCGATCGCCGTCTCCTTGTCGAACCCGTCGGCGGTGCCCGATAGAAGAACGCAACGTGCCTGCGCTGGAGCGCCCAGGGCCAAACAAGAAGCCACCGTGACAAAAGCCATCGCAATTGCGCGCCAGTATGCCCCCATTCGAATATCTCCCTGAGCACTATGCAACTTGTTCTAGAATAACATCTACTGCACTTGTTTAGCAGTACTATTCTGACGCATAAGACGGACAGGTCAAAAGCAGACCCGAGGCTGTCCGATCAGAAGGTGAGGTCCACCTGTCGACGGAAATCGGGGACATTATGCGGCCCGCCCGCTGGATCCGAAACCGGCATGTCCGTAACTGTGCTTCGAAATTCGGCACACCGTTGGACGAGCGACTCACTATGTCCGCTGCGAATATTACTGGAGAAGGCGGGAGTGCTGCTGCCTTCCCGCCTTCAAGTTTGTCCGCTCCTGACGAGCGTCAGTTGGACTTGGTGTGATCTGCGTTCGCATTAGTGGCCTGAGCAGAACTGGTCGACTCTTCGGTGGTCATCTCAGCCTTTGCCGCCTCAGGTTGGGCGATGACGTCCACAACATCGACAGTCATGCTGTCCTCGATGCTCTTCAGACTCAGGTTTGCTTGATAGTACTTGTCGTTGCTGATGTCTTCCGCCGTCGACTGCAATGCGTCCTTAGTCTGCTCAATTGGCAGCAGGACCGTCGAGTATTGCAGGTCGACGCCGGCGAGTTTCAGTGTGTTGATAGCGCCTTTGCGATCACCCTTTTTCAGCTTGTCATTTGCTTTGGCCACTGCGGTGTGGTTCTCCGGCGTTACGGCGTAGTCGTCCGTCAAGGTCATTTGGGCGTCGACCGGCACCCATTTGATCGGTTTATTGTAGTCGGCGCTGGCCTCGTTAGTGGCTCCTGCCGGCTGCTTGATGTCCGCCATCGCCGCCATGAAGGTGCTTTCGTCAGCTTCCGCCTTGGTCAACGAGGCACGCGCGTTGGAGAGGTACTTCTTGGCCTGGTCCACTTTGCCATCAAACAAAGCGAGCCGAGACAAATGAACGTTGCGGAAGGTGTTGAAACCGTCTTCAGATAGCTTGGTGTAGTCTCGTTCGGCCACGCCCATCGAAGGATTGACCGACGCCTTCTCCTTAGCGATGGCGTAAGATGCGCTCGAAAGAGCAATGGCGGACGCTAGCGCCGCGACGACTATTCGGTTCTTGATCATGACGGAATCCTTTCTTGTCTTTTTGGGGGCTTGTCTTGTCCCCATAGAGGCTTGGCCGCCCACGTTCGCCGCCGATTTTTGATGTAATTTCCTGTCGGGTATCGATGATCGGCTTTGCCGTCGGCAGTAGATGGGATGTGGGGAACGGACCGCCAGCTGCCCAGAGACGTGATGTCCCAGCCGCGCGCCATACAAAGTTCCATTTTTTGTCGTAACTCGTTGGATGCTTTAGTTCAGGCTCGGCCTTTCAGGGGCGCACGCGGGCACTTTGGGTTAGTGCCATTAGCAGCCCTAATGCCGTGGTTGAACCACGTCCGATTCGTGCCGCCAAGCCTACATCCGCAGTCTGATAATAGTGGCCTATTCGGCCTTGCGAGCAGGCGGCATTAGCCAGCTGCTCGAAATGTTGTAGGGTTGTCCTTTCCGAAAATCATGTCCGGACGTATTGATGGTGCAGTCCAGCCAGGATGGGAATGCTGGCAATATCGCCAGAGCGCTGAATCGCTCGATGCATAGGCGCATCTTTCCCTAACGCCAGGTGCGTGCGCGCCTGATTGTAATACGCCGCATACGCGAATAGCACTCGTCGCAGGTGCGCCTCACCGAAGACGAGCATTTGATCCAAACACTCCCGGCGCAACGTGCCGATCAGGCGTTCAGCACAGCCATTCTGCCACGGCGATCCAGGCGAGATCGGTCGGTCCCTAATACCCATCGCTCTAACCCGAGAGGAGAAGACACGTCCATAAGCACGGTCATTATCGCGCACCAAGTAGGATGGCGGCGAGGTCCAAGGGAATGCCTCGGTGATCTGCCGGGCTAGCCACTCGGCTGTCGGATGCCGTGTTACTTCGAGCCACAGCAGTTGCCGCCGGCCGTGACCCAAAACCAGGAACGCGAACAAACGCTCAAAGGTCAGGGTCGGCACAACGCATATATCGATGGCTGCGATAGCCTCAGCATGATTTCGTAAAAACGTCTTCCAGCTTTGCGACGGCGGCTTGGACGGTCGCACCATGTATTTCGAGACCGTCGACTGGGCCACCTCAAAGCCAAGCATCAGCAACTCGCCATGGATCCGGGATGCGCCCCACAGTGGGTTCTCCATGCTCATCCGCCGGATCAGATCTCTAAGGCCACGATCGATCCTTGGCCGCCCTGTCCTCTTTCGTGACTTCCAGCGCCAGAAAGCTCTAAACCCAGCGCGATGCCACCGCAGGACTGTCTCCGGCTGAACCACCTGCACTGCATCAAGCAAGCTTGGCCAAAGCCGGGTCATCAGTACCAGCAGAGCACGGTCACGCCCGCGCAGTCGACGACGGGGCGGCGCCTGTCGCATGGCGATGCTTAACTGATGGCGGAGCAGCAGATTCTCTGCCTCAAGCCGGCTCCGCGACTTGAACAGGTCCGCGACGAACATTCCGAGCGCGTGCAGGATCGCAATCATCGCTCTCAAGGATGCGATGATTCTGCCTTACGATGCGAATCCAGGCCGGATGGAATTTTCGGAAAGGACAGCTTCGGGCTCCTCCCCACCCTGAGCGAGGACGTTGCGCTTATTAGGACCTTTCC
>JBJYWZ010000723.1:0-5935 GCA_046259725.1 Promineifilaceae bacterium (SeqCode)
CGCTGGTCGGCAAAATTGGAGAACGTGATCACGCCGTCGCGGACGGTAAAAGCGCCGCCGCCATATTCGTGCACACGCGTGCGCGCGTCGAATGGCGCCGGAGTCATGTCCTCACTCCCTTCTTCAGGCGTCCAGCGAACAATGACATTACGACCCGCCTCTTCCGGACGGCCTTCCGCCCAATATAACGTGTCCCCTTCGACCGCCAGCTGCCCCAGCCGGATCGTGCCCGCGACAATCAAATCGGTTGTGATCGGGGACTTCCATGATCCATAAGGCGCTATTTTCTTTTCTGACATGTTTTTGTTTGCTCCTCATCAATATCCAACTGGAATGTCATACTGCTTACCGCTCATCGATCACGCTCTTCACGGCCAGCATCGTCAGATCATCAGTCGGTTCTTCACCGGCCACCTCGACATCGTCCGGGACATGGATGAAGTCACGAACGGCCGTTTCAACCGCCGCCAGCAGCGCTTCCGCCGACTCACCGGCGTGTTCGTCACGCAGCTTCCGCAGACGGGCTTCGCCAAACATTTCTCCCTGCGAGTTCCGCGCCTCTGTCACACCGTCTGTGTACATGAAGAGCAGGTCGCCTTCTCCCAACTGCGCCTGCCGGACCTGGAACCGGGCATCCGGCAGCAAGCCGACGGCCGGTCCCGTGGGCATCAGACGCTGTTCAGTTCCGTCCGCTCTGCGCAGCACGGGCGGAACGTGCCCGCAGTTGGCATAGAGTAAGCTGCCCGATTGCGGGTCGAGTATGGCAAAAAACAACGTGGTAAATATATGCGTGTCGGCATGGTTGCTGCCGATATAGGCATTGGTCAACTGGATCGCGTCCAGCAGCGCCGATTCATCCAAATGCGGAGTGTGGAATTCGGAATTCGGAATAGGTGATTCGCCACTCCGCACTCCCAATTCCGTATTCCGAAAATAGTACTGCTGCACAAAAGCACGGAGCAGGCTGCGCAGCAGAGCCATAAACATGGCCGCTACCACGCCCTTATCGCACACATCGGCTACGGCCAATCCAATACGCCCGCCTGGCGCAGCATAGACGTCATAAAAGTCACCGGCCACCTCGCGCGCCGGATAAAATCGCGCGGCGATTTCCCAACCGGGCGGCTGCGGCAGGGCCTTAGGTAGGAAGCTGGCCTGGATATCACGCCCGATTTCCAATTCACGTTTATAACGCAGCAATGAGGCTTCGCGCGCGCGCAGGCGCCGGTTCTGCAAGGCCACCGCCGCCTGCGAGGCCAGCGACTCGGCCACCAACTGCTGGTAGACGCCAAAGGGCACAATATCGCCTGCTTGCGGATCCCGGGCATTACGGAGCTGCAATACGCCCAATACGCGGCGGGTGCGCAGGGGTACAGTCAGGCAGGAGACAGATCGATAATGGTTGCGCGCGTCAAATTCTTTGGTGCCGGAAAAATCGAACTCGATTTCGCTGTAGATGTCGGCGATATTGACCGGCAGTTCCTCGTGTACCGCGAACGTAGCCACATTCACGAGGACCGGTTCACCCTGCTCATCAAACAACGGCAGGTCCGCGAACGGTACCGGCACACCGGAGGTGCCGCCGTAGGCAAGGCCCAGTGAGTTGACGCGCACAACAGCGTAATGGAGCATATCATCGTCGGTACGCAGAAACAGCGAGCCCGCATCGGCGTTGCAGAGCTCCATTGCATTTTCCACAAAACTTTCAATCAAGCTCGAAAAATCATTTTCGGCCGACAGCGCGATGCCCAGGGGCAGGATCACCAGCCGCAGGTCGTCGGCCAGTTTCTCTACTTCGTTAAAAGCCTGCAGCGAAGCAAGCGCCTGCTCTTCGAGACGCCGGCGCAGCAGATGGACGCGGACGCGCGCCTTCAATAATGTGGCGTTCGTGGGCAGCAGCAGGTAATCAGACGCGCCATTAGAAACACAGTCGGAGAGCAGATCAATATCATCCATGCGCCCCATCACAATGACGGGCGTGGGCACGCGCTCCTGCCAATGCGAAAAGAACTCGGCGGGATTATCACACTGCTCTTTCATGCTCATGTCCAGCAGCACCAGATCAAACGGGCGCTGCATGGCGAGCTCCACGGCTCCCGCCAGCGATCTGGTGACGGTCACGTCGTAGAGCGTAATCTCGCGCAGGTTCTCAAGCAGCGCGTTCAGCCCGGCGTCATCATCGCTGACGACGAGTAAATTAGCGTAAGTTACAGGCATTTCGATGTCGGATTTCGGATTTCGGATGTGCACCTTGCCCCTTGCCACTTGCCCCCTGCATCCTGCATCTTGCAACTTGCATCCTACCTCCAGGTCCTATCTAGTTACCAACTAAGATCACTACCGACCGCGGGCCGACGGTCATCTGCTCCTGGTCGCGCAGCAAAACTTCTTTGCCCGGCTCGACTATTTCTTTCCCTGGCGGGCGGCTCGTGTCTACAAAACGCCGCCAGCGACGGCCGACCGGCAGCCGCGGGAGCTGAAAAACATGGCCGTCCCAGTGCATATTCATCGCCGCATAAATAAAGTCGACTGCTTCCGGAGGCTGCTTCCCTTTTTGGGGCAGTTCCAACTGCGAATTCAACTCCTCACCACACAGCATAAAAGCCAGCGTGCGGCTGCTCTCGGACCAATCAGGATTCCAGGCTTCTACACCGTGCCAGGAAATGTCAGGGTAGCCGCTGCTCGTCTTTTCCCTGTGCTGAAAATGAAACCGGTTACGCAGCACATGGTGTGCGCGGCGGAAGTGAATACATCGAGAGAAGAAGTCAAACATATCCCCTTCGCTCTCCAGGCGCGTCCAATCAAACCAGTTCAGCTCGTTATCCTGGCAGTAGCCGTTATTGTTGCCCAGCCTGGTATGCGCCACTTCATCGCCCATCAAGATCATGGGTACGCCCTGACTGACCAACAGGATGGCCACGGCGTTTTTCATCATGCGCCGGCGCAGCTTATTGATTTCCAGATCATCGGTCACTCCCTCGTGGCCGCAGTTCCAACTGTAGTTATAGTTGTTGCCGTCGCGATTCTCTTCGCCATTGGCTTCATTGTGTTTTTCATTGTAAGAGAACAGGTCATTCAGCGTAAAGCCATCATGCGACGTGACGAAATTGATGGAGGCGGTCGGACCGCGATCGGCGAACATATCGGGCGCACCCTGGATCAGCATTGCCATATCCTGCACCTGGCCCATGTCCCCTTTCAAGAACTTTCGCAGCGTGTCGCGGTAGCGGTCATTCAACTCCGACCAGCGATGGTAGGCCGGGAAGGTGCCGACCTGGTACAGCCCACCGGCATCCCAGGCCTCGGCGATGAGCTTACACTTGCCCAGGATGGGATCGTAAGCCAGCGCTTCCAGCAGCGGCGGGTTGGCCAACGGCCGTCCCGCGGCGTCACGCCCCAGGATGGAAGCCAGGTCGAAGCGGAAGCCATCGATATGATACTCGGCCGCCCAATAGCGCAGGCAGTCCAGCACCATGGAACGCACTACCGGGTTGTTGCAGTTCATGGTATTGCCGCAGCCGCTGAAATTCTGGTAACGGCCGTCCGGCTTAAGCATGTAATACGTGGCATTATCCAGGCCGCGGAAGCTGATCGTCGAACTATCCGCCTGGCCCTCGCCCGTGTGGTTAAAGACCACGTCCAGAAAGACTTCGATCCCGTTGCGGTGAAACTCCTTCACCAACGCTTTGAACTCGTCCACCTGCATGCCCAGCGGGCCGGTTGCCGCGTAGCCCGCCTTGGGGGCGAAGAAGCCTATGGTGCTGTAACCCCAATAGTTGAGCAGGCGTTCGCCTGTCTGCGGATTGACAAACTCATTATCGAGTTCATCGAACTCATGAATGGGCATCAGTTCCACGGCATTGACGCCCAGCTTCTTCAGATAAGGGATCTTCTCACGAATAGCAGCATAGGTGCCGGGATATTTGACGCCGGAAGAGTCGTGTCGTGTAAATCCGCGCACATGCATCTCGTAAATGACCAGCTCTTCCAGCGGCGTCTCCAACGGCCGGTCGGCCAGCCAGTCAAAGTCATCGTAGACTATGCGACCGCGGAAAGGCTGCGCGTCGATTGCAGATTGCGAATTGCGGATTGCGGCATTCCCCATTTCTAACTCCCCATTGCCCACTCCCCATTTATCACGGCCGCTGATCAGCCTGGCATACGGGTCGAGCAAGACGATGTGGGGATTAAAATGGTGACCGAGGTGTGGCTGGTAGGGGCCGTCCATGCGGTAGCCGTACTCGATGTTTTCGTAGTCGAGATCAAAGACAACCATGGAGAAGACATTGCCGATGCGGAATTCATCAGGGAAAGGGATTTCGGCCATCGGCTCCGCGTCGCCCAATTGATAGAGCACGAGAGTGCATTTCGTGGCATGGCGTGAAAAGACGGCGAAGTTAATCCCGCCGGGCACCATTGTCGCGCCAAAGGGATACGGTCGTCCGGCACGCATCAAGAAGTCGCCTTTGTCGCCTTCAGAATGATGGTGCGTGGGATAAATATCAATCCGCTGCATGTTTATACTGAGCCTGCCGAAATATCTTCAGTGAGCCCACCGAAATGCTTGCATTGAGCCTATCGAAATGCCTACAGTGAGCACGTCGAAATGCCCGTATGATGCTCCTCTAAATAGTGGAGAACCGCTTCCAGCTATTTTACATCGTTCACAGGGTTCCTCCTAACAGGGCGCCTGTCGACAGCAGCAACCGGCGCCCGTCCGGTGTGCTCTACCTTTTCACACTTACTCTATATCCTGTTCACATCCTCTTCACAACTGGCGGTTAAAGTACGATTCGGAAAAGCCGGAAACTATGTGGCCAGGACACGGCCATGCCGGATCAAAGCAAGGAGGTCCGAGGATGTCCGAGAACAATAATTACTGGAAGAACCGTTTGATCTACATAAACCCAACAGACGATCGCAGCCGGATGCGCGCTGTGGCAAACAACTTGATTTTACACCTGCACCCGACCAAGGTTCCCGCGCCCGCGCTGCGCTGGTCATACACATGGGGTCTTGGCGGTATCTCGGCGCTGCTGGCTGTCTTACTGGTATTTACGGGCGTCCTGCTGATGTTTCGCTATGATGCCAGCGTCGAGCGCGCCTATACCAGCATCCAATTTATTGAAACACAGGTCTTCTTTGGATCGCTCATCCGGGCGCTGCACCATTGGTCAGCAAACCTGCTCATCGTCACGGCTTTTCTGCATTTGCTGCGTGTTTTCTACACGGGTGGCTACAAACTGGGACGTTCTACCAACTGGCTGATTGGCATTATCCTGCTGCTGCTGGTCGTCGCCTTTAATTTCACGGGCTACCTGCTCCCCTGGGACCAGCTGGCCTACTGGGCCATCACCGTGGGTACAAGCTTGTTGAGCTATATCCCCGTGGTAGGCAGCACCATCAGCAACTTCTTGCTGGCCGGGCCTGAGGTGGGACAGGGCGCGCTGCGAAACTTCTATGCCATCCACGTCGCGGTTTTACCCGCACTGCTGATATTGATCATGTCCTATCATTTCTGGAAGGTGCGTAAGGATGGCGGAATCTCCCAGCCGCTGCCGCCAGAGGATGAGATGGACAAACGCAGCCAGCGTGTCGAACGCCTGACCACGATTCCCCACCTTGTTCAGCGGGAATTCCTGGCGGCGGCGGCCGTCATTACCCTGCTGGCCATCTGGGCGATGTTCATACCGGCGCCGCTGGAGGAACTGGCTAACACGGCTCATCCACCAAACCCGGCAAAGGCGGCCTGGTATTTCATGGGCCTGCAAGAACTGCTTCTGCATATGCACCCGCTGGCGGCCATGATCCTTCCGGGCATTATTTTGTTAGCCCTGATGGCCATCCCCTATTGGGATCGGGATGGCGCAGATATCGGCCTCTATTTCCGCTCAACCACGGGCAAACTGATGGCCCTGACGGGAACTTTTCTGGC
>JBJYWZ010000724.1:0-2590 GCA_046259725.1 Promineifilaceae bacterium (SeqCode)
GTCGATTTGATATCTCGCACTTAAGGAACGGCCGTCGGGCCATTGGCCGAGTACGTCATTAATCTGGTAATGTGCGGAGTTTCGCGGACCACCGCCGCCAGATAACACATGCCAGCCGGCGTCATAATGGGCCGATAGTTGGGCCAATACCGGTACGGCAGCAGCCAGGACCAGCAGAAGCAGCAGGTAAGGCAAGAGTTTTTTGTTCATCAGCCCTTTTCTCCCGATGCCGGCTATGGTTTGAAAGTCACGAATTGGAATGGTGTCTTCAATCCAGGGCTTGTGCTGTCTTTGTAGATGCCCACGTATAGTTTCCCATCATTGCTCCAGGCGCTGGTGATGCCACCGATAACCGGCGTAACGACGGTCACATAGGATCGCCAGTCATAATTGTGGCCGTCAATGGTTATCTCGTAGTGCTTACCGAGATTGTTCCAACTGCTGCTCACGTTGGCTGAAGATGACAAAATACCACCATTTTCGTCGATGACGCCAAAGGCGATGGCACGGCCGCTGTGCATCCCGCCGTAGATATGGTCATCAAATTCATACTGGGTGACGATCCCGGGATTATGGACTGCGCCGCTGACGGTTAGATCCCCATCGACGTCAACTGATCCCGCCGTTTGAAGTGCCGGACCCGTGCCGGAGTTGCCGATACTCAGCGCGGCTTTGCCGCTGTTCGCCTGAACGGCCGCCCCTGGGACAAGGCTCAGGGCGTAGGCCACCGGGAGCACCTGCTGTCGCGGCACGGCTTCTTCGTCGGCGCCAACCTTGATGGCCAGCCACAAGGAGCTGCCGTTGAACAGACCCTGGCTCAGTGGCGTGATGTCGCCGAGTACGGTGCTGAACAAGCCATCCTGCACAGGGACATCTTTCGCCTCCGCCCAAAGAACTTTGCCGCCGGACGGTTCGCCGTACAGGCGCAGGACCATGGTGTAGCTGCCGTCGGCCACGGGGCCGCCAGTGCCGGGATCGGTCAGGCGGCCCTGATATTGGAGCAGCATTGGGGCTGTTGTGGACACCTTCGTCTGCTCCAGCTCCGGTTTCACCTGCGCGCCGGTAACATAACCGTGCTGCGCCCGGAGGCCCGCAGCAGCCAATAAACTCAAACAGAGCGCAGCGACCATCATCAGGTGACGACTTTTTCTATCCATCTGGCATTACCTCCGAATAAAAAGGGACGGTGAGCGGCAAGCAGAGACGCTGAGATATGCGGGAGCAGCTTTCTGCTCCGGCGCGTTGGGGAGTTGATTATGAACGGCTCGCCCATGAGCACCCCATGCCTTTCGCCGGCGGGCGGATACGACCTTGCTGCAGTATACCATATCGACGCGGCAAATTCTCAACAGGCAGGATGGGAATTTTCCGGCTGCATGTGGGGGCGGCAAGATTAAGAGTTCACGAGTTCAGCAATTTATCCATCGAGAATTGGCTAGGATGGTGGCCATGTCAGGCTTAAGGAAAGTGCTGCTGCTGAGTCTGTTTTCGATGCTGCTGTTGTCCTGCGGCGGGCGGCCTGCGACGAATCTTCCGGGGGCGGAGGTTCCGGCGACGGCCGTTCGGGTGGGGGGGCCGGGAACGGCCGTAATTCCGGCGACAGGTAGTGAAGTGGGATTGGCTGCGTCAGAGACGCCGGAATCGAAAACGATTGCCAAAGCGATGGCGACCCCGTCGCCACCGGCTACACCGTCACTGCCGGCGACGCCTGTCCCTTCGGCGACGCCTTCTCCTTTGCCGGCGCCGTCAGCGACCCCGGATGTCTATGCCGCCTATTATATCGACGCACTCGCGGCGCGGGCGTATGGCGGCGGGGAGCTGGAGATCGTGGAGCGGCTGGAGTCGAATGATAGTTTCGCGCGCTACCTGATCAAATATCCCAGCGACGGTCTGACCATTTACGGTTTTATGAATGTGCCGCATGAAGGCTGGGATTTTCCTGTAGCCATCGTTCTACACGGCTACGTGAGCCCAACGAGCTATGAGACGCTGGACTATACCACGCGCTATGCCGACGTGCTGGCGGAGGCCGGTTACTTTGTGATCCACCCGAATTTACGCGGTTTTCCCCCTTCGGATGAAGGGGACGACGCGTTTCGCACGGGCCTGGCGGTGGACGTGTTGAACCTGATAGCGATCCTTCGCGAGCAGAGCGGTGACCTGGAAGGGCCGCTGCGGCGGGCAGACGAGGAGGCGATCCATTTGTGGGGGCACAGCATGGGCGGGGGCACCGCTTTGCGTGTAGCCACCGTATTGAACGAGCCCTATTTGCGCGCGGTGGTGCTGTACGGGGCGATGAGCGGGGATGAAAAGCTGAATTACGAGCAGATTGCTGTATGGAGTGACGGCCGTTCGGGGGAATTTGAGCTGGCCGCGCCCGAGCAAGCGCTGCAGGCTATTTCGCCAATCGATCACCTGGAGCGCATCACGGCGCCATTGAGCATCCACCACGGCGAAGGCGATGAGACGGTCCCGCCGGCGTGGTCAGCCGATCTCTGCGCGCGCCTGCAGGCGATCGACCACCCGGTAGAATGTTTCACCTACCACGCCGCCCCGCATACGTTTTATGGGGAGTGGGAGGAGCTTTTCA
>JBJYWZ010000725.1:0-1736 GCA_046259725.1 Promineifilaceae bacterium (SeqCode)
AAGCGCTGAGCGGCCGCATGCAGGCGCTGATGGATTGGCTGACCAGCGGCGAAGGCCCAACGAAAGAAGAGCTGGAAGAACTGGCTCGCCAGGCCGGAGCGCAGTGGGCTGATTCGCCGCAGGAAGGGCGCTGGGTCACGCGGCGTATGCTGCAGCGTATGGGCTTCGGCCGTCTCGAAGAGCAGCTTCAAGAACTGGTGCAAAAACTGCAGGAGATGGGCATGAGCCAGGAGGCGATAGAGAAACTCCTGGGCGTGGTGGAAGCGAACCGCGAAGCATTGGCCGAACAGGTGGCGCAGCAGGTCGGCCGCCAGATTGCCGAGGAACGTGCCAACCGTCCCAAGGACCTGCATGGTTCCGACCTGATGAACAAACCCTTCTACTCCTTGAGTGAGGAAGAGGCTAATATCTTGCGCCGCGAAGTGCAGCGCCTGGTAACACAACTGCGCAGCCGAGCCGCCCTGCGTCGTAAGCGCGGTAAGAAGGGGAAGTTCGATTCCAAGGGCACAATTCGCGCCAATCAGCGCTACGGGGGTGTGCCGATTGAGCTCAAGTATAAGAAGCGCAAACTAAAACCAAGCCTTGTTCTGCTTTGTGATATGTCTCGCTCGATGTTGTCAGTGGCCGAGTTCATGCTGCGGCTGACGTATGAGCTGCAGGATCAGGTGGCCAAGACGCGCAGCTTCGGCTATTACTCCGACATGGAGGAGATCAGCATCGTCTTGGTCGGTCACCGTCCTGCAGAGGCCGTTGATACCGTGCTGGACAATTTCTACGGCCGCATGCCGCGACATTATGCCACGGACTTCGGCAACAGCCTGGACACGTTCTTTAAGAAGTGGCTGGACAGCGTGGATGGCCGTACAACCGTCGTTATCCTCGGCGATGCACGAAACAATTACAATTCACCGCGCATCGACCTCATGAAACAACTGCAGCGCCGTGCCCGCCGGCTTGTCTGGTTTAATCCCGAGCATCCCGGCCAGTGGGGCACTGGCGACAGCGATATGTTTGATTACGTACCCGTTTGCGACTCGGTACACGTCGTGCGCAATCTGGCCCAACTGGCCGCCGCTGTTGATAAGCTGATGGCCGGCAGTTAGTTGACGCCAGGTTGCTGGGATTGGTGTAAACGTGATCTGTCACAGCGACCGGCGCAATAGTTGAGTGAGCTTTAGTTGTAGCGTTTCATTCGCTTGACGCATATTCTCGCCTCTGCTACCATCCTTGCGTGATGATTTGGCATATATTCAGAGCAAAGTTTTATTATGGTCTGGCCACACGCACCGGTCGCTCGGTGGATTGGTTTGCCTGACGCCTTTCACACCATTATCTGTAGAATCAAACACAGGACGCGGCCCGACCCGCGTCTTTTTTATTGCACCAACCAGCCGGCAGGCTGAGTAGCCGTGTAGCTTTTGAGGAGAGAACTGTGACCAACATTATTGATGAATTTGCCTGGCGGGAACTACTTTTCGATCATACGGAGGGCATCCGTGAGCTGGTGAAGGACCAGAAAATCACCGTGTACAATGGCTTTGATCCCACGGGGGACAGCCTACACATCGGCCACCTGGTGCCCATGATGGGGCTGGCGCGTTGGCAGCGATTTGGCCACACACCGATCGCCGTGGCCGGCGGTGGCACAGCCATGATTGGCGATCCCAGCGGCAAGTCGGAGGAACGCAACCTGCTGACCCGCGAGGAAATCGAGCACAATCTGAGCAATATCCAGG
>JBJYWZ010000726.1:0-2349 GCA_046259725.1 Promineifilaceae bacterium (SeqCode)
TGCACCATGACGACGGACGCCTGGAAAGTCACCTGCTCAAGCCGGTCAATCCGTCAGTGACCCTCGGCGCCAAAACGACCGGCTGGCAGCGGTCGCGAATGTACCTTCGTATAGGCATCGAGCACATCCTGTTCGGTATCGACCATCTGCTTTTCGTGCTCGGCCTTTTGCTTATTGTGGCCGACTGGCGGATGCTCCTAAAAACCATCACCTCCTTCACTTTGGCCCACAGCATCACCCTGGCCATCGCCACCCTGGGATATGCCAGCGCTCCGGTGAAACCGCTCAGCGCGGCCATTGCGCTGAGTATCCTGTTTCTGGGACCAGAGATTGTCCGCCGTTGGCGCGGACAGACCAGTTTTACGATCCGGCATCCCTGGATTGTGGCCTTTGCTTTCGGACTGCTGCATGGCTTCGGGTTTGCCAGCGGGTTGACTTCAATGGGGCTGCCGACAGCGGAAATTCCCTTGGCGCTGCTGCTGTTCAACCTAGGCGTGGAAATCGGACAGGTCGGCTTTGTGGCTCTTGTCCTTCTGCTGCTGAGGTCATTGACCATGCTGCAGATTCGCTGGCCGCGCTGGGTCGAATATGCACCGGGCTACGCGGTGGGCATCGCCGGTGCCTATTGGACCATTCAGCGGACCTTTATGATGTTCGGCTGAATCGGTATCGGAAAAGGATATACAATAGGGAAAACCTCATGAAACGGTATGCGTGGCTGGTAATGCTCACCCTGATCGGATGCCCCGCGAGCGCATGGGCGCACCTGGTCAATCAGGATGTCGGTGAATTTTACGCCGGCATGCTGCATCCCCTGACATCTGTCGAACATTTTTTGCCGGCGGTGGTCCTGGGCCTTCTCGCCGGCCGGCAGGGCTTGCGGGGCGCGCGGTGGGCGCTGCTTGTCTTTCCCGCGGCGTTGATCATCGGCACCTGGTTCGGCAGCGACATCATGGCCTCGCCGGGACTTTCCCAGGCCGCCAATTTTGTGCTGATCGTGGCTCTCGGCCTTCTGCTGGCGACTTTTCGAAACTTGCCCCTGGTGGCCGTTATTGCGGGAGCCGCCGTTACCGGCCTGATTTTGGGCTGGCGCAGCAGCATTGACATGGCCAATGCTGGGGTGAGCTTCAAATTTATCCCCGGCGTGGGGGCGACTGGCTTTCTCATGATGGCCCTCATTGCGCCCTGGATCGCCCAGGGTATGTCGACCGGCGTGCGGAAAGCCTTGCGCCTGGCGGGCGGCATGGCCACCCTGGCGGGGGTGTATTGGCTCGGCGGGCTGTTGTTGGGCGGCCAATTCGGTAGCCTGCGTGCCATCGGCCTGCCCACCCAAGACAGTCTCACGGCCCTGGTCAAGAGCGAGGACCTCAGTCTTTCCGTGATGGCGGGCGCGTTTCTGGCGGCAACCGTCTGGGGGGCATCCCATGCGCTTACACCGGGACACGGCAAAGCCATCGTGGGAGCCTATCTTATCGGCTCGCGTGGCACACCGCTGCACGCGCTCTATCTCGGCCTCACGGTCACCACCACCCACACCCTGGGGGTCATGGTCCTGGGACTCGTCGCGCTCTTTGCCTCCCGGTACCTGCTCCCCGAGCAGCTGATCCCCTGGCTGGCGCTGGTATCCGGACTGATCGTGGTCATTATCGGCGCGACCCTGTTTCATAAACGGTTTCTGGCGGTGAGGAAAAACAATCCGGCTGCCCATCATCGTACTGTTCATGTACACGACGATTACCAACACCACCACGGCCACGGCCACACGCACGGGCATGATTACCATAACAACCATGACCACGACCACGGACATGACCATCATCACGATCATGACCACAACCATACCCATGATCACGGAGACCACCATACCCATTCCCATCTGCCCCCGGGAGCAGACGGGGAGGCCGTCACCTGGCGCTCCCTGCTCGCGTTGGGTGTATCCGGCGGCCTGCTTCCCTGTCCGGCCGCCCTCGTGCTTCTTTTGACTGCCATATCGATCGGGCGCATTGGGTTCGGGATTCTGCTGGTGATCGCCTTCAGCATCGGGCTGGCAGCCGTTCTGACGGCGGTCGGCATGCTCTTTATCAAAGGCAGCCTGCTGCTGCACGGCTTTGGCGCAACCCATACCCTGAGACGCTATGCACCCGGCTTCAGTGCCCTGATCATCGTGGTGATCGGCGTGTTCATCACGGCTCAAGCGGTATCGCAGCTTATGATTTAGAGACTTGGGGGACGCAGGGATTTCAATGGCTCTCGATCGTTAACGCTAAATAGGAGGCAGCCCATTGGTTAGGGCATGAGGCGATAGCCAGTACATACAACACAATTTGTATAAACGGTGGTTGCTGCTAT
>JBJYWZ010000727.1:0-3700 GCA_046259725.1 Promineifilaceae bacterium (SeqCode)
TCCTGATCAATGGATTGATGTGGCCATCTCCCTCCTCTATTTCCTGGTTATCGCCGTTTTTGGCTGGCGCATCCTCATCTGGATACTCAAGCAGATTACTGGGCGAACGGGTACCACCATTGACGACCGGGCTCCGGCTGCCAGTCGTAGGCCCCTACAATGGATTTCCGTGATTTTTGGTTTTCAAGTGGCTTATTCTCGTCTTGATTTTCTAAGTTCTTCCTGGCAGGAACTGCTTAATAATGTGAGTTTTGTTTTCTATACGATTTTGGGCAGCATGATCGTGTGGGTGTTCATTGATTCCGGTCTGAACTTTTATCAAGAGAAGGCCCGCGAAAATGATGCCGATATGAAGTCAATCGACCGCCTGCTGCCGCTGGTCAGAACTTTCTCAAGGGGTCTCCTGGTTATCGTCACCCTGATCATCATTCTGCATCACTTCGGCATCGAAATCACGGCCGTCGTGGCCGCGCTGGGTCTCACCGGATTTGCCCTTTCATTGGCGGCCAAGGACACGTTAACAAACATAATCGCCGGGGTCACCATCGCGGTCAACCGGCCGTTTCGCATCAATGATCGCATATACAATAAGGATGTCGGTGGGTGGGTGAATGTCGTGGACATTGGCCTGCGTTCGACCCAGGTTCTGACCCGTGACAACCGAATGGTCATCATTCCCAACAGCGACCTCAGCGATCAGGCTGTAATCAACTACAGCTTTCCCAACCACAATTATCGGCTGCAGGTTGATATCGGTTTGGCCTATGGCACAGAGTTCGATAAGGCACGGCAGGTCCTTCACAATGCGGTTCGTGAGGTTGACGGGGTGATGGGGGATAAACCGGTCCAGGTACTTTTTGTGGAGTTTACAGAGTCGGCCATGATCTTCCGCGTGCGCTGGTGGATTGCCGACTATGCCGATATGCGCAAAATGAACGATCGCGTTTATCAAGCCATTCAGGAGGCCCTTGATGCCCACAAAATCGTGTCGCCCGGCGCAATCCTTGATGTTAATTATCACTTGAATCAACCGGATGCTGATCGTCTTGCTCAAGCCTTTCAGACCGGGCCACCCCGAGGGTCGAGTGGCAAACAATCGTAGCTGCAAAAGAAACTGGCAAAAGCACTATCGCATTTGAGAGTGCTGCACTCGTCTAGCTGTAATACTGGGACTCAGGGTGCATTCAGCCTGCCTGTGCTGCTCTTACCCGGAGCGAGCGAAGCGACGCGTTTTTATTAATTTTCAATGCCGGGTAAGTCTGTACATGTTGGCCGCCAAGGTGCCTGGCATAAGGGTGCCTTAAGGCGCCTGCGACTTTTGGCGTTCCCTCCTTGATCCTTATATCATACCCGCCAACTGAAACTTAATTGATAAACGAGGTTCGACTTTGAACGACGATGTATCCATTAGCATGAATGGTGCTGATGAACGGCCGATTCTTTCTACTGCCGTGGCCATGGGTAGCGGCATGGCCCTGGGCTTTTTCCTGACCTACGTCCTGGTGCAGAGCCCCATCATCCGTGCTGTCGCCGGTTTTCTTCCCGACAGCCAGCCCTTTATCCAGCTTCTTTTCGGCATCTTTCTCTTTCTGGGTGCCCTGGGCCTGGGCGGCGCGCTGATGGGCGTTCTGGGCGGGCACGCCATCAGCCGTTTCAGCCGCGCCACCAGCGAAGGCGCCTTTGAATGGCGCGGCGCGCTGAGCTTCTTTATCGTCCAGGCGCTGATGGCCCTGCCGGCGCTGGCTATCGTGGCCATCGTCTCCTTTTTCAACCAGGATATCGATGTCAACCACGGCAAACTGCCGGCGGTCTTCGCCCTGGTCGGCGTGCTCTACGGACTGTTAGGCGGGCTATTCTTCGGCCTGCTCACCGCCGGTCTGCGGCGCACGTTCTGGATCACGCTGGCTTCCGCTGCCGGCTTTGGTCTGGGTGGGCTGCTGTTGGGCATTGCCCTGCGCGGCGCGGCGGAGTTCGGCCCCGGCTTCTGGCGCCTGCTGATTGTAAGCGGCGGGTTCTTCATATTCGGCGCGGCCGGCGGCGCGGCCCTGGCACTGGTATACCAGGGCTACCAGGACCAGCGCACGGTTTTCCCGGATTCGGCCGTTGGCAAGCTGGCGAAATATCTCTTTGTCGGCGGCATTCTGCTGCTGGTCTTGATTGCTCTTTCTAATGTGCTGGATCTGATTCGTATCGTGCGGCCCAACCTTGCTACGCAGCTTGTGCTGCCCACGGAGGGCACGGGCTGGGTGGACGCCGGCGGGGCGACCGGCTCGGTGCCGGCGACAACGTCGGACGAGATCACGTGCCAGGACGGCCGCATCACCCTAAGAGGCGCCGAAGCTGAAAGTGACATAAAAGCCTGGGCGCCTTGTTTTGCAGATCCCCTGGTCTCCACCGACGCCAATGCCGCACAGCACGCCGTCTGGTACACCGACCGCGTGGCGCGCGCACTGAATGGGGAAACGGCCGGCCATTTCCTGGTGGAAAGCATCCTCGCCAACGGCACCTGGAGCACGCCGGCCATTGTCGCTCGCACCGACCAGATGGTGGAGCCGCAGTTGAGCGGGACGGACGCCGGCACACTTTACCTGACCTGGGACGGCGCGGGGCAGTCCTTGGCCATGACGCCATACTATTGCGACGGCCCGCCCGAGGGTGCGATCAGCCAGGCGGTGTATGCCGCCGTGAACACAGATCGCTTCCACGCGCCGGATGACCCAATTCCTTACTGCGGCAACCGCTTCGACCGCATGCATTTCACGCCCAATCCGCTGGCGCCGGGACAACCCCTTGAGCAGACGCCGCTGGGCGCCTTTAACACCCTCGGTGACGTGATCAGCAATGCCAAATACGAGGTGAACCTGGTCAACATGCAGTGGGATGCGCCCAGCGAATACGAAAGCCCGGGTAAGGGCATCTCCCGTGCCGTGGCCGAGCTCTATGAGAAGGTGAGGGCGCACCCTGAAAATTACCCGCGGGGGATGACGGTGCGCATCTTGTTGGGCAATCTGCCCGAACCGGCCGTGCTCAGCCTGGCCGATCAGACGCACCATGTGATTAGCGATTTGCGTGATGAAGGTGTGGGTCCGAGCGATGCGGAGATTGGCTGGGATATCCAGCTGGGCAATTACCAGGGCAACCTGCCGCACGCGCACAGCAAGTTCCTGGTGGTCGATGGAGAAACGGCCGTTGCCGCCGGATTTAATATCAGCTATTTGCACCTCGACAAGAGCCTCCCTTACTACCTGGATCTGGGTATGACTGATATGGGCCTGCAGATGACCGGCCCCGTGGCGCAGATGGTGCTGGCTGCCTATGACGACCTGTGGGCCAATTCAGACCGTATCACCTGCTGGGGTAACGCACCGGCGTCTAAATTACTGTTCTCCCTCTTCTGCGGTACGGAGCCGACCGTTGTTTACCACCCGCCCGAAGTCTTGCGCTTTCGCGTGGCTGAAGATAATGATCGCGCGGCCTTTGCACTCCATCACACCTCCGCCCATCTGGAATCGGATGAAGCGCTGCTGGCGGCCATCGGCGCCGCGCAGGAAACGATCGATCTGTTTCAGGTGAATTTCTCCTTGAGCACGCCCTGCCTGGTGCTGTCTCTGATCAGTGACTACTGTACACAGGATGATTTCGCCCCGGTTTACATGCTGGCGCTGCGCGACGCGGTGATTAACAACGACGTGCACGTGCG
>JBJYWZ010000728.1:0-4092 GCA_046259725.1 Promineifilaceae bacterium (SeqCode)
GCATTTCCCGCGCCCGCGTTACATCCACTTCCACCAGCCCGTAAATAATATGCCGGCCTGCGGCCAGGTACCCGGCGTCGATGACGATCTCTCGCTCCCGCGCAAAGGGATAAATATCAAAGTCACTCATTGCTTTTGCCTCCGCTGTGCCGCAGAGTGTACACTAGAGTCAACGCAAGGACCCTCCTTAAAAGGAACGAAAACGTTTATAGGGGCAGACCCCCGTGTCTGCCTCAGGCGCTCAATGTTTACCCTGCAAGATATTCAAGATGCGGCCCAGCGCGTCGCTCCCTATATAATCGAAACCCCGCTGCTGAGAAGCCAGACCCTCAGCGATTGGCTGGACACCAACGTGTATCTCAAACTGGAACTCTTGCAGAACAGTGGTTCCTTTAAGCCGCGCGGGGCCTTCAATCAAATCTTGCAGCTGGATGACGCTGCGCGCCGGCGAGGCGTTGTCGCCATCAGCGGCGGCAATTTCGCCCAGGGCGTGGCCTACGCCGCGCAGGTCTTAGGGATGGAAGCCATCATCTGCATGCCCGGCTATACGCCGGCCAATTATCTGCAGGCCACCCGGGCCTACGGAGCGCGAGTTGAACTCGGGCAGGACTTCCCCTCGCTGCTAACAATGGCCGAAACATACCGGGCGCAGGGCTATTCGTTCCTGCATCCCTATGATCATCCCCACCAGATGGCCGGCAACGGCACGGCCGGACTGGAAATTATGCACAGCCTGCCCCAGGCCACGGATGTCCTGGCCAGCATTGGCGGCGGCGGCTTGATAGCCGGCATGATTGTCGCCCTTAAATCACTCAAACCTACTATACGCGTCTGGGGGGTGGAAACGGAGGGGGCGCAAACGATGGGCAAAGCACTGGAAGCGGGTGAAGTTGTCGAAATCACGCCCGCCACGCTGGCCAAGACCTTGAGCGCCTACACCATTGCTGAAGATGCCCTGACCCTGGCTCAGGAGCATCTGGCGGGTTATATCACGGTGACTGATCAGGAGGCCGTCGAAGCCCAGCAATATCTCTTGGAGAAGGCCAAAGTGCTCACCGAACTGGCGGCATCCTGCACGCTGTCAGCCGCGCAAAAGGTCAGCGAGCGCTTCCAGCCGGATGACCACGTGGTCCTACTATTATGCGGTGGCAATGAATCTTTAGAAAATATGATCGGCTACCGGCAGATCTTCCAACAATAGCTGCACCCTGCCACTTACGGCGTATCAGTCTCCAGGTTCCAGCTTCCCACGATTGTCTCCACTACAGAGCCATCCTCACCCAGCACATTATAGGCATAAGTAACCTTTCTATAATCGAGGCTGAACGTATCTGTGGGTCTGCTGCCCATGCCGGAAACGTGATAGCTCGTAATGCCGACATTTTTCAGCGTTACCTTCATGATCACCGGCTGCGCCTCCAAACTACTTCTAACCGTGAACACGACCTCATCGAAACGGCTGCCGTCGGCGACAGACTGCATCAACTTGGGCGATGCTTTACTCAAGGGCGCTGCGAAAAAGAAATCCTCCATCGCCACACCCCCCGTCGTCACCCCCGGCCGCAGCCCGGCCTTCGTCCACGCTGTCGGGACAGAATCACCCCACTGGAAGGAATCGATCACAAGCTCCCCTTTGTGCAGCCTGTGGGTAGCCTCCCCCTCAATACCAGTTATTTTCAGATAATAATCCGCGGTGGCATCCGTGCTACTTTCCACCGCCTGTGCGCTCGCCGGGGAATTCTCATAAAGCGAGCCCGCGCCTGCCAACACCAGAACAGCAAAAATGATCAGCACGACGTATGTCTTTTTCATAGCTCCACCTCCGGGGCCAAAAAGGTAACGCCCCATACACTGCCCACACCGTCACACTACATTATACAATAGATTTTGACCCCGGTGGCCGGCATTTGCCGCGCACTCCAAGTCTGCCACCTGCCACCTGCAGTTCTGCCTCTCACCTCTGTACGGCCGTCGACTCCCTTACGATCAACTCCGTTGTAAGACTGACCGGCCGCAGCGCTTCCCCTTTCAATTGGCCCAGGATGATCCTCGCCGCCTCCAGTCCCAGCTCCACCCCCGGCTGGCGAATCGTCGTCAGCGGCGGGATCATAAAGGCTGCCGCCGGCTCGTCGTCAACGCCCACCAGCGACACATCGTCGGGCACGCGTATCCCCCGCCGGTGCAGGGCCAACCGCGCGCCGAACGCCATCTGGTCATTGGCTGCGAAAATGGCCGAAACCGGCAGCCCGCGTGACAGCAGAGCCTCGATAGCCAGCACCCCTGACTGCCGCCGGAAATTGCCCTCCACAACCAGCCCCGGGTTGGGCCTGATGCCCGCTTCCCGCAGCGCCTGCCTGTACCCTTTCAGCCTGTCCTTCGCGTCAGGATGATCGGCGCGGCCGCTGATATGCGCGATATGCCGGTGTCCCAGTTTGATCAGGTAATTGGTGGCCGTATACGCCGCCTGCACGTTGTCGAGCTGCAGGCAGCATTCTTCCAACTCCGGCAGATGACGGCCGACCACCACAAGTGGCACCTGCTCCGCGTACTGGCCCAATACATCCGCCGCCACGTGCCCTCCGAGCACGATCAGGCCGTCGATCTTGCGCTGCATCATGGCCAGGATCGCCGCCGTTTCCCGTTCTAAATTCCATTCTCCGTCGGCGAATATGGGAAAATAGCCGCTCTCATGCAGCCCGTGCACAACCCCCTGCAGGATCGTGTCATAAAAAGGACTGCCGAAATTCTGCGTCAGCACCCCGACCGCCATCGACTGCCCGCTGGCCAGCCCCTGGGCAAACACATTAGGCTGGTAATCGAGCGCCGCCACGGCGTCCAAAACGGCCGTGCGCTTCGTTTCCGAAACCGGCGTCGTGCCCCGCAGCACCCTGGATACCGTGCTGATCGACACCCCGGCCCGCTGCGCGATATCATTGATGGTTACCGACTCTTTCGTCATTCCACACGTCCCATCCAAAAATCTGAAAGCGTTTTCACAATACTACGCTTATATTCCCTTATTTTCAAGCGCCCCTGCGCGCAGTGACATTCGTCACGCCCAAAATCATGACACTTTTCTTTGACGCCCTCCGTGCAATATGTTAGCATGAAGGCCTATGAAAGCGTTTTCAAGAAAAAAGTCTTTTCGCCCTTCACATACTGTAAGCGTTTTCAGGGAGAGCGCAGTAACTTGGTCCGGTTATCGGCCGGCTGCAAATCGATTTCAGAGAAAAAAGGAGTACAAATGAACCGCAAGCATAGCCTGCTATTGATTGTTGTTTTGATGATCGCCATCTTGCTCAGCACCCAGATGGCGTCGGCCGTCCAGCCACCGATCATCTTCGATGATATGGAACACGGCGATCCCTTCAACAACGGCTGGTTTGTCTTTAATGGATCCGTGGGCGGCGGCGGCATCGGGCCCAATACAACCGACCTGCCTCCTGAAAATGGCGGCGCCTACTCATTAGAAACGGGGTGGGGCTCCGGCGGCGCTCCGGGCTACTTCGGTGGCTTCGGCCGTACCAGTCCCACCGACCTTTCCGACAGTGATCACTTCAACTTCTGGATCAATCCCGACGCCGGCCAGGACTACACGCTGGAAATCAATCTCCAGGATGATGACAACGGTGATGACAACGCCGTTCCCGCCGATGACGACGAATTTCAATTCAACTGCGTCGTTTCCGCGACCGGCCCCTGTGCCGTCAGCGGTGATGGCTGGCAATTAGTCTCCATCCCCCTGGCTGATTTCTTTGACGATAATTCCTACTTCACCGGCGGCAACGGCGTCCTCGATCCCGTTCCCACCTCCGCCGGCGGCAATGGCCAGTTGATCAACGTGGTATTTGCCGTCATCGGCAACAGCGGGTCCGACGCCACTTTCCGCACCGACTACTGGACCTTCACCGAAGGCTCCGCGGTCACGCCAATCTTGATCGTCGACGATTTTGAGAACGGCGTGGCGCCCGGCACCTCCTGTGTCGGCATCCCGCTCGGCTTCTGTACTTTCGCCGGCGCTTCATCCGTATCGATAGCCGCGCAGACGACGCCGCCCGCGCCGCTGCTGCCCGAAATTGGCGAGCCGAACAC
>JBJYWZ010000729.1:0-1689 GCA_046259725.1 Promineifilaceae bacterium (SeqCode)
GTTACATAGTGGACGTCTCTAAACGTCTCGCCTACGGGAAGGACGGATGTGGGCCGGTGCGCATCGGCCGGCCAGCCGTCATGCTGGCCTAGCAGTTTTCCCTCTGAATTTAGCGCGTGTACAAAGACAGTGTAATTGTGGTCCATCTCGTGAAGTACTTCCCAATATAGTTCCACGCGCAGGGTTGATCCGGCCGGTAGGAGCTGTTCGTCGGGCGTTTCGCGAACCGTCCCTAGCGGAATAAATATTTCCTCTTCGCCGGCGGGAGCAGCGGCAACTGTTATGCCGTAAAGCTGCATGGCATCCGGCCAGACGGCCGATGTATTTTGCTGCGGCAGGGCCTCGCCCACATAGTGGAAGGCGTAATAGCTGCCGATTTGTTGTGCTATCTCGTATTGCGTACTGGCCAGGTAGTCGTTAAACAGGGTGCGGTATTCTTCCGGCCCAACCGGATAGGTGCGCATCTGGCGATCCATCAGCACGTAGTCCGGCTGGTTGCCCCCGCGCACCCAGGGCAGCAGGTAAATCTCTTCGCGATGCGACAGATGTGGGACCAGAGGATCCTGGGCCATGACGATGGCGTCCGCCGGGATTTCACGCAGCGCGGCGGCAACCTGCCTATCATGCTCGTCAATTGAAAACCGCGCCGCGTCAAACTGCTGTCCCGGCCACAGATCGCTGCGGCTGATCCAGGCCGCGGCGCCGGTTACAAGCAGCAGCCCAAGCGCCGGCCACTGCCAGCGGCGGGGCAGACGATTGATTCCCAGGCCGGCGGCCCAATAGAGAATCACGATGAGCACACTGGAGTACCATCCGCCGAGGCGTCCCATGGTGTCATTTGTGCTGGCCAGCAAGATCGCCAGATTGGGACCCATGAACAGCGCGATTTCCGGGGCCAGCAGAAACAAAAAGGCCGCTGGCCATAGAAAGTTAAACAGGGCGCGAAGTCGTTCGGGACGACCGGCATATTCCCATAGAATTTGCGGCCGCGCTGTCACGGTACGCAGGATTTCAGGAAAGCTGGAACCTAGATAGCTGTAGGAACTGGCCGCGTGCTGGTAGCCTTCAACCTGATCATGGGTCATCAGCTTGGGCAGCAAAATGAAGGGGACGAGGATAAACCAGGCGATGCCTGCAGCCAGTGTCAGCGCCCCTATCTTAAACTCTCTCTGGACAAATAGGATGTAGACGCCGAAAGCAATGACCACCAGGCTGAGGTCTTCTTTGCTGAGCAGGACCATGGCCAGGCCGAGCAGCATCCAGCCGTATTGGCGGCGCAGCAGATGGTAGATGGCGAAGGAAACAGCAAATACAGCCAGCGTCAGGCGGCGAATTTCGGCCAGATTTACATGATGCAGCGAGGGGTGCATCAGGTAGGCGGTGAAGACGATCAGGCCCAGCCAGGGGGCCTGGCGGCGAAAGTGCCAGTAGATGAGAAACCCGGCTCCTCCCAGCAGTAGGCTTTGAGCAATGAAGAGGATTCGGATATCCGGCCACAGCCAGAAGAGCGGCGCATAGACGGCCAGCGAGGGCGAGAAGTGGCTTTCGATGACCAGGTCTTCGCCGATGGTGATCCGGTACGGCCGTCCGTGGGAGGTGTTCCAGATGCTCTGGTCAAATTTGGCCAGGTCGAGGGCATTGGTGTTGAAGCTGTTGTGCTGGCGAATGGTTAAGGTGGAAAACACGGCC
>JBJYWZ010000730.1:0-6024 GCA_046259725.1 Promineifilaceae bacterium (SeqCode)
GTCGTCCTGGCTATCGCCCTGATCGCCATCTGGCCGTTCATCAGCCGCGCGAGCCTGCCCGAGGGCACGGACGCCGAACTGCATATCTTTCGCCTGGCGGAGCTGAGCTACTTGCTGCGCGGCGGGGAGCTGTACCCGCGCTGGGCGCCGAACTTCTACCACGGCTACGGCTACCCCATCTTCAACTATTACGCGCCGCTGACGTATTATCTGGGCTTCCTGGTCGACATCTTGCCGCGCTTCGATCCCGTTTCCGGCGTGAAGGCCATGTTCATCCTGGGCATTCTCTTCGCCGCCCTGGGGATGTATGGTTTCATGCGTGACAATTGGGGCAGGCGTGCAGGATACGTGGCCGCAGCCGTTTTTATCTACGCCCCTTATGTCCAATACATCGACCCGCACGCGCGCGGCGTGATGCCCGAATCCTTCAGCTTCGGCGTTTTCGCCCTGGCGCTGTGGGCCCTGGACCGCGTCTGGCGCAGCGGAGGCCGGCTTTCCTGGCTGACGGCCGTTTTCCTGGTCGCCGGCGTCATCCTGTCGCACAATCTGATGGGCCTGCTCTTTTTCGGCGTGCTCAGCGCCTGGGCCGCCTGGCGTGTAGTTCTGACCACGCCGGCCGTCGATCAACGGCGGACGGCCGCGCAGCTCAGTGGAGCGCTGCTGCTTGGGCTGGGCATGGCCGCCATTTTCTGGCTGCCCGTCTTCCTGGAGCGCGACCTGGTCAATTTGAGCACGCTCGTCGGCAGCCAGGACAACTATGATTTCCATACCCATTTTCTTTCCCTGCGCGAGATGCTCGCGCCCTCGATGCGCCTGGACTGGGGGGCATCCGAGCCGGCATTCCGCTTCAACCTGGGCCTGGCGCAGTGGCTCCTGGGCGGATTGGGTATTATCCTGCTGCTGGCTGGCAAAGTGAGCCAGAGGCGCCACCTGAGCTTCTTCGCCCTGGCGCTGGCGATCTTGATATTTCTCATGCTGCCTGTCTCCACCGTTGTCTGGGAGACGATGCCTTTCCTGCCCTTCTTCCAATTTCCCTGGCGGCTGCTGGGAGCGGCATCGGCCATGCTGGCCGTGCTGGCCGGAGCAGGCGCAGCTTCGCTGCTGGGCATGGTCGAGGCGCGGCTGGGGCCAAACTCAAGTCCCTGGCGATCGAGTGCTTCCTGGGCGGCGGCCGGCCTGGTCGCCCTGCCCATCCTGCTGGGGCTGCCGCTGAGCCAGCCCGCTCCCTGGCCGAACTTCAACGAAGTGAACCAGCTGCGCATGTCTCTGATCGAAAATACAGGCCGCTGGTTGGGCACAACGTCGACGGCCGACTACGTGCCGGTGACGGTCGAATCTCTGCCGCAGCGCAAAGGCTCGGTGGTGGCTAACTTCGGCCTGGGCCTGCCCCCGGACCGCATCAATCACGCCATGCTTCCCGAAGGGGCCACGGTGGAAACGGAAACGATACGGCCGCTGTACACGCGCTACACGCTCTACACGCCGCGAGACACGCGTTTCCGCCTCTTCCTCTTTGATTTTCCGGGCTGGCAAGTTTATGTAGACGACGAGCGGGTGGAGACGGAGCTTGGCAAGCCGGAGGGCTTTATCGTCATCCCGGTGACCGCAGGGGAGCATGTCATCGACGTTAAATTCGGCAGCACGCCGGCGCGCACGGCGGCGACGATCATTTCCCTTTTTTCGCTGGCAGCGGCGCTGATCATCGCCTGGCGCCTGCCCAACAGCCACGGGTCGGACCCGGAACGGCCGTTTGGCGACGGGCCCATTCTGCTGAGCATGCTTTTGATTTCGCTGTTCTTCGTCGCTGTCCTGGAACCATCGGGCGCCCTGCATTACAATTCGTCAGGTAATAGGGCCGAACCGGCGGAACACCAGCTATATGCTAATTTCGGAGATCAGATCGCGCTGTTGGGCTACGATGCTTCAGCAGATGAGCTGCAGCCGGGCGACACGCTGTACCTGACGCTGTACTGGAAGGCGCTGCAGGGTTTGGACATAAACTACCAGGTCTTTGTGCATCTGTTGGGAGCGGACGGCCTGGCGGCGCAGTCGGATAAGATTAACCCGGGAGAGTTCCCGACGCGGCGCTGGCCGATCGATAAATATGTACGCGATGAGCACCAGCTGGAAATTCCGGCAGATCTGCCGCCGGGCGATTATGAGGTCGCGGTTGGCCTGTGGGTGCAGAGCGATGGCTGGCGGCTGCCCCTGCTGGATGAAGAGGGCGGGCAAATCGGCGACCGGTTTACTTTGATGCACCTGAGTGTGAAATAAACGATGCGCGTAATCAGCGGCAAGGCAAAAGGGCGCAAACTGAGGCGCGTTCCCGGCGACTCGACACGGCCGATCATGGACCGCGTCAAAGAGAACCTGTTCAACATTCTCGGCGATTTCGTTCCCGATTCGCGCTGGCTCGATCTCTTTGCCGGAACGGGACAGGTGGGTATAGAGGCGCTCAGCCGCGGTGCGAAGCATGTCGTCTTTGTGGACAAAGTGGCGGCGGCCGTGCGCACGACGAAGAGCAACCTGCGCCATACCGGGCTGGAGAAGGGGGCTACCGTGGTGCAGCAGGACGCTTTTCGCTTCCTGGAAAGCCCCTCCGGCGCGCCCTTCGACCTGATCTACGTGGCCCCGCCGCAGTACAAGGGCATGTGGTTGGCGGTGCTGGGGGCTGTGGACAAAGATCCGCAGCGTTTGCTGGACCCGGACGGCCTGGTGGTGGTGCAGATCGACCCTAAAGAAGAGGCGCAGGTAGGGGATGATGGGCTTGGCCTGCAGAACCTGAAGGAATTGGACCGCCGCCGCTACGGGTCGACGCTGCTCTTGTTCTACGAACTACCGGAAAGCGTGACCTGAATGACGCAGCTGCCGGTGATGTTGCCCTGGGTATCCAGCGCCGTCAGGCGTATCAGGTAAGGGCCGGAGCTCCAGTTCGACAGGTTGACCGTGCCCAGGAACCCTTCGCTCACGGAGGCGTCAATCTCACGTCCCAACAGCGAAGACCACTGGCCGTTGGTCTGTGGGCCGTTGGTTTCCAGGACATAAGAGCCAAAGTTCTCCGTATCAGCCGTTCCGTAGAAGGAGATGTTGCTGCCGACGGCTGCGCCGTCGCGCGGTTCGCTGATATTCAGATCGGCCGTACAGGCGACGAACGGGGTGGGCGGTACGTAGAGGGTTGCCGTGGCTGTCGGCAGCTCAGCATCCCCGTTGTCCGGCTCTACGACGGCGCCAGGCTGTCCGGCCAGCGTCACCGTTGGCGCGAGATCGGGGGTGACAATAGGGCGGGCTGTCCCAGGCGTGCCCAGCGGAGACGGCCGTGCCAGCGGCGTGTTGAGGACGTTGGGCGTTGGCGTAGGGGGCCGGAGCAGTTCCGCAGGCAGTTCCGGCGCGATGCGCTGGTTGACGTAGGTCACGGCAATAATGATGGCCGAGAAGAACAGAACGAAGAAGAGCGCGTTGTTGCGTTTGCGCGTTCCGCGCTCGCGCTCCAGTCCGAAGACGGCCGAGCGCAAATTCCTGCGTGCCCTGATCAGCTCCGACGCATACCAGAAAAGACCCAGAGCAGAGACAATGTAGATCCAGATATCATTGTGGATCAAGAAGACGAAAACACGATCCATAGCGTGTCCGCGGGTTGGTCCTGCGCTGGCTGTGCTTGGGACGCAGCAGCGATCCTAGGCGGGAAGGTTGGCGACTACCCCGTGAATCAGCGCCGTCAGGCGCGGAATGGCGATCTTACCGGTTTCCAGCACCTCCTCATGGGTCTGAACGGTGCCCGGCTTGGGGTCCGGGATGGCCATATTGGTGATGGTAGAGATGCCCAACACGCGCACGCCGGCATGCCGCGCCACGATGACCGACGGAACCGTGGACATACCCACGGCGTCCCCGCCCGCGCCACGCAGGAAGCGTAGTTCGGCCGGCGTTTCGTAGCTCGGCCCGGCGACGAAGGAGTAGACCCCTTCCTGTAGTTTGAAATCCAGAGTGGCCGCCACGTCATGGGCAAGCTGCCTTAACTCCCGGTCGTAAGGCTCGGTCATATCGGGAAAGCGCGGACCCACGGCGGCGTCATTCGGCCCGCGCAGCGGGTTGAAGCCGCCCATGCCGGGAAAATTGAGGTGGTTGCTGATCAACATCAAGTCGCCCGGTGTAAAGGAGGCGTTGATACCGCCGGCGGCGTTGGTGACGATCAGGGTGCGCATACCCAGAGTCTGCATGACGCGTACAGGCAGCGTGATCTGCTGCATCGAGTACCCTTCGTAAAAATGCACGCGTCCCTGCAGCACGATTACGTCCTGCCCTTCGAGCCTGCCGATCACGATACGTCCGGTGTGCCCGGCCACGGTGGAAGCGGGCCAGTGAGGGATTTTATCAACGGAGATGATCACCGGATCGACTACTTCGTCGGCCAGCCCGCTCAAGCCGGAACCGAGTATGAGCCCGATGGCGGGCTGCACAGACGTGTACAGGCGGACGGCGTCGGCCGCTTCTTCGACTTGATCGCGAGAAATGAAGTCGCTCATTAAAGTTTTTCCACTTCCTCTTCTTCAAGTTGTGTATAAATCTGCGTGGTGGATATGTTGGCGTGTCCCAGAAGTCTCTGGACCTCTTCCAGGTCGGAACCGCTGTCCAGTTTGTGCGCGGCAAAGCTGTGGCGCAGGGTGTGCGGCGTGACCTCCGACTTGAGGTCGGCGTCACGCGCATAGGCCTTGATGATCAGCCACAATCCCTGCCGCGTGAGCTGGTGACCGCGGTGGTTAAGGAAGAGGGCGGTTTCGTCGGGGTCCTTGACAAGATAAGGACGGCCGTCGGCCAGGTAGTGCTCGAGGATGGCGCGCATCTCGTCGTCCAGGTCCATCTCCCGGTAATGATCATCTCCTTCATCGATGGCGATGATCAGTTCATCGTCCTGCTCGAATACGTCGCTCAAGTGCAGGTTGACGACTTCAGAGACGCGCATGCCGGTGGCATAGAGCATATTGAGCAGGGCGGTATCTCTGAGATGCTTGGGCGTATCCCCTTTCTGCGGTTCTTGCAGTAGATCTTCGATCTCCTTAGAACCAAGCGTTTTTGGCAGCCGCTTCTTCACCTTCGGCGAGTCTATGTTGCTCGTTGGATTGCTGGAGATGAAGTCGCGGGCATGGAGGTAGTTGAAGAAGGATTTCACCGCAGCGACCTTACGCGCAATTGAGGATGCGGCGTAGGGTCTATCGCGGTGCTTGAGATCATCAACGAAATCGTCAATTATCTCCGGGGACACATCGGCCCAGGTCTTGAGGTTTGAATAACGGCCGTCTGACAAAAAGTCGTAAAACTGGGTCAGGTCATTACGATAAGCGGCGACCGTGTTGTCTGAATAACGATACTCCTCTCGAAGGAATACGAGGAAATCCTGTAATACTTGTTCCATTGTACGATGCTCCTGTACGGCTACTGAAACTACCTATAACCAACCGATACGTCTCTGGCAACTACCAACACAAATTTCGTATAGATCATTTTCCCGCGCGGTCTGGGGGCGCGGAGGCGGAGGAAGGCTGGATACTCTTGGCGGCTGAGCCGGCGCAGGACATCAAAGGAATCGCGCCAAAATCGGGCCTTGTGAACTGATTATGTAATTCTAGTTGCAGGAGCATTATAACAATTACTTTTCATAAGATCAATGTCAATTCGACATAATTCACTAAATATAAGCGGGCAATCACCAATCCCTGGCATAGCGAAACATATAAAATTTCGTGTAGGACTGATAAAGTTATCTGAAAGTGGTCGTGAAGTCAACGGTTCGCTGCCCGACGAGACAGGAGTAGGACGATTGCAAAATTTCTTTACCGATCTTTTCGCCAGGCAATGATAGTGGTATGATGAAGCTGGCGGCACGACCCACATACCAGGGCTCACTGCGAACCCGCATGTGCCGTATCCCAACATTTCCAGGAGACTGAACAAGATGAACGACGAGCGTGAACCCCAACGCGTCGTGATTGCCGGCGCTGCCGGACGCGACTTTCACAACTTCAATAC